>NZ_JAKZKW010000002.1 GCF_022808695.1 Fundidesulfovibrio soli | reverse complement strand
CCGGCTCGCGGTGTCAACGACTTATTTCGTTGACGCTCAATCTTCAGTTTTCAATCCCGCCGCAGCACTCGGCTCCGTCGGGCGAGGCGGCAACCTATTGGCTTCCGGCCCCCGCGTCAACAACTTTCTGCGAAGTTTTCGACACGTCCCTCAGCGGCCCAGGGTCTCCCCCTTCCCGCAGCGGGCCGAACTTCCTACCGAAGCCCGGTCGCCGTGTCAACCGCCAATCGCGTCCAGTTGTCAATTTTCTCAAACCACCCCGGATGGGCTCGCGCCCTCCCGCAGCGGGAGAGGCTGTCTAGCTGGGCCAGCACCTGGAGTCAACAGGATTCTTCCAACCCACGGAACATTTTTACGATTCCTGGCCTGGTGAACTGCGCAACAGCTCTGCATCACAGGGCATCACGCCGCGACACTTTTTACCCTTCGCTAGCCCGCGCTCTCGGATAGAGGGGCATCTCGTTCAAGAATAATCAGAGCCGCACATCGGAATATAGCACAGAAAAGGGAGGGGGGAAGGCCTTCGCCCTCCCCCCGGTCGGTGAAATCGTCCCTGGCGATGATTGCCGCCTAGAATTCCAAATGTTTGTAGGTCCTGGGGAAGGCGATGACGTCGCGGATGTTGGTCACGCCCGTGACCAGCATGACCATGCGCTCGAAGCCCAGGCCGAACCCGGCGTGGGGGGCAGTGCCGAAGCGGCGCGTATCCAGGTACCAGCCGTAGCTCTCGCAGGAGAGGCCCAGCTCGTCGATGCGGGCCTGAAGCCTGTCCAGCCGCTCCTCGCGGGCGCTGCCGCCGATGATCTCGCCGATACGGGGCACCAGCACGTCCATGGCGCCCACGGTCTTGCCGTCGTCGTTCTGGCGCATGTAGAACGCCTTGATATCTTTGGGATAGTCATACACGATCACGGGCTTGCCGAAGTGCTCCTCGGCCAGGTAGCGCTCGTGCTCGGTCTGGATGTCCTTGCCCCAGCCCACGGGATACTCGAAGGATTTCTTGGCCTTGGAGAGTATGTCGATGGCCTCGGTGTAGGAGATGCGCTCGAAGGGCTCCCCCACGAGCTTGTCCAGGCGCTCGGACAGCCCGGTGTCCACCCACTTGGCGAACAGCTCCAGGTCGGAGGCGCGCCGGTCCATGACCGCCTTGATGCAGTACTTGAGCAGGTCCTCGCCCAGGTCCATGTTGTCGCCCAGGTCGGCGAAGGCCATCTCGGGCTCCACCATCCAGAACTCGGCGGCGTGACGGGCCGTGTCCGAAGGTTCGGCGCGGAAGGTGGGGCCGAAGGTGTACACGTCGCCCAGGGCCAGGGCGAAGGGCTCGGCCGAGAGCTGGCCGGAGACCGTCAGGAAGGCCTCCTTTCCGAAGAAGTCGGCCTTGACGCCTTCGGGGCCGAGCATCTGGCCCGGGTTCAGGGTGGTGACGCGCAGCATCTCGCCCGCGCCCTCGCAGTCCGCGCCGGTGATCAGCGGCGAGTGCAGGTAGAAGAAGCCACGCTCCTGGAAATAGCGGTGCACGGCCAGGGCCAGCTCGGAGCGTATTCTGAAGAGCGCGCCGAACTTGTTGGTGCGGGGCCGAAGGTGCGCTATGGTGCGCAGGAATTCGTCGGAGTGCCGCTTCTTCTGCAGGGGGAAGGTGTCCTGGTCGGAGGCCCCGATGAGCGCGACCGACGTGGCCTTGATCTCCCAGGCCTGGCCCTTGCCGGGCGAGGCGACGAGCTCGCCCTCCACGGAGACGGAGGCGCCTGTGCCCATCTCCTTCACGGAGTCGTAGCCTGGGATGCCGGCGTCCACCACGGCCTGGATGTTGCCCAGACAGGAGCCGTCGTTGAGTTCCAGGAAGGAGAATTCCTTCGAATCGCGCCGGGTACGCACCCAGCCCTTCACCAGCACACGGGGCACGGGCCCTTCGGCCGCGAGCAGTTGAGCGATTTTGGTACGTTTCATCCCGACATTCTAATCCAATCTGGAGTATGCGGGCAAGAGGCGTCTGCGCCCTTGTCTGGGAAGGCCCGCTGGGTTAGGAGAGGTGCGCAAGTAAATCTTATAAGGATGGCTCATGGGTTTTTTCTCCAAGCTCACCTCCTGGATAGGCCGCAAGAAGCCCGACGAACAGACGCCCGACGAGAAGGCTCCTGAAAACCTGCAGACCGCCGAAGCTCCCGCCGGGGAGCAGGCGGCGCCAGCGCCGGAGCCTGAAAGTCCGGCGGCCGAGGCCGCTCCGGAACAGGCCGAACCCGCCGCCTGCCCCAAGGCCGAGCCCGGCGCGACCCCAGCCTGGCAGACGGAGCTGACCCTGAGCCTGCGCCAGGCCGAGCCGAAGCTTTCGGTGTGGCTGGGCATCGTGCTCCAGGGCGTCAACCGCGGCGGCCCCGAGCTCTGGGAGCGCCTGCGCTTCTTGTTCAACTGCCTCGAAGCCCCCGCCGCCGAGGCCGACGAGTTCATCGCCGCCTTCGAGAAGTGGCTCGCCAACATGGGCTACGAAGAGGTGGAGGAGTTCCGCTCCGAACTGCAGTACCGCCTGGCCCTAGCCCTGGACCTGGAGGACGAGGAGGACGAGCGCAGCCGCCTGTTCATCAAGCTCTCCGAGGGCCTGGCCAAGACCCGCGAGCAGATCGCCGCGCGCATCGACGGGCTGCTCACCTCCCACTCCAAGATGGACGACGAGTTCTGGGAGGAGCTGGAGGAGATCCTGATCATGGCCGACGTGGGCTTCGAGCCCGCGGGCAAGCTGCTCTCACAGCTCAAGAACCGGGCCCGCAAGTCCGGCGTGACCGACCCGTCCGGCTTCAAGGAGATCCTGCGCGAGGAGCTGGCCCAGATTTTCAAGGCCCCCAAGACCATCAAGGCCGTGAACCCGCCCGAGGTGGTGATGATGGTGGGCGTCAACGGCGTGGGCAAGACCACCTCCATCGCCAAGCTGGCCTACAGGGCGCAGATGCAGGGCCGCAAGGTGCTCATCGTGGCGGGCGACACCTTCCGCGCGGCGGCCATCGAGCAGTTGCAGATCTGGGCCGGACGCGTGGGCGCGGGCTTCTTCTCCAAGGGCGAGGGCGCTGACCCGGCGGCCGTGGCCTTCGAGGCCATGGACCACTGCCTGGCCAACGGCTACGACCTCATGCTCCTGGACACCGCGGGCCGCCTGCACACCAAGGCAAACCTCATGGAAGAGCTCAAGAAGATCGAGCGCGTGCTGGGCAAGAAGCACCCCGGAGCGCCCCACCGCACCATCCTGGTGGTGGACGCCACCACCGGCCAGAACGCCCTCTCCCAGACCAAGCTGTTCCACGAGGCCGTGGGCGTGGACGAGATCGTGCTCACCAAGCTCGACGGCACGGCCAAGGGCGGCGTGGTGGTGGGCATCGCCCTGGAGCACGCCATCCCCATCACCTTCGTGGGGCTGGGCGAGAAGATGGAGGACATGCGGCCCTTCTCCGGCGAGGACTTCGCCAAGGCCCTGCTGGTCTAGAACATGCTCGTCGACAACTCCAACCAGGCCGGTACGACCATGCGCACGCCCTCCAGGACGGAGGCCCTGGCCCTGCTCGAACAACACCAATCCAAGCCGGAGCGGATAGCCCACAGTCTTGCCGTGGCCGAACTGGCCCTGGCCATCCGGGACCGGCTCGCCGAGCGCGGCCACGAGCTGGACCGTGGCCTGGTGGAGTCGGCCGCCCTGCTCCACGACATGTGCAAGGGCCAGCCCGACCATGACCGCGCCGCAGGCGAGCTGCTGCGCGGACTGGGCTACCCCGAGGTGGCCGCCGTGGCCGAGGTGCACACCCGCCTTGCCGGGCGCACGCCCCAGGAGCCCGAGCCCGTGAGCGCCGCCGAGGTGGTCTACATGGCGGACAAGAGCTACCGCCGCACCACCCGGGTGAGCGTGGAGGACCGCTACGCCATCTGGCTCAAGACCTGGGAGGGCAACGCGGAAAAGCTGGCCAGCCTGGAGAACGGCCAGAAACGCGCCGAGACGGTGCGTGCGCGCATCGAACGGGCCATGGGACTCCCTTTGGATGCGGTGGGACCCCGGGCGTAATTTTTGACTTTACACAATCCGTTTGCGCATGACATCCTCCGGCCATGATCCACTGCCGGAGGCTCCCCACATGACCAGCGCCCCGCCCGAACGCTCAGCCCGGGCCATGCTCGGCAGCGTGTTCGGCTTCCCGGGGTTCCGCCCAGGCCAGGCCGAGGCCGTGCAGCGCCTTCTTGAGGGGCGCAGCGTGCTTGCCGTCTTCCCCACCGGCGCGGGCAAGAGCCTGTGCTACCAACTGCCGGCGCTGTGCCTCTCGGGCGTGACGGTGGTCATCTCGCCGCTCATCGCCCTGATGAAGGACCAGATCGACTTCCTCACCGCCAAAGGCGTGGCGGCCGCGCGCTACGACTCCACCCTCGACGCCGACCAGGCCCGCTCCGTGCTCGACGGCCTGCGCGGCGGCAGGCTCAAGCTGCTCTACATCTCGCCCGAGCGGCTGGCCAACGAGCGCTTCCTGCAGCACCTGCGCAGCGTGAAGATTTCCCTCCTGGCCGTGGACGAGGCCCACTGCATCAGCGAATGGGGCCACAACTTCCGGCCGGACTACCTCAAGATCGCGGACTTGGTCCGGGACCTCGGCATCCCGAGGGTGCTGGCGCTCACGGCCACGGCGGACCCGGCAACCGCGCAGGACATCGCCCGCGCCTTCGCCATCGCCCCCGAGGACGTTGTGCGGACCGGCTTCCACCGCCCCAACCTGGAGCTGCGCGCCACTGCCGTCACGCCCGGAAGCCGCAGGCGCACACTGCTCGACCGGCTGGCCTCCCGGCCGCGCGGCCCGGCCATCGTCTACGTCACCCTGCAGAAGACGGCCGAGACCGTGGCGGAGTACCTGAACCGGAACGGCTTCCAGGCCCGGGCCTACCACGCGGGCATGGAGAACGAGGACCGCGACGCCGTGCAGGACGCCTTCATGGCCTCCAAGGATATGATCGTGGTGGCCACCATCGCCTTCGGCATGGGGGTGGACAAGGCCGACATCCGCGCCGTGTACCATTACAACCTGCCCAAGTGCGTGGAGAGCTACGCCCAGGAGATCGGCAGGGCCGGGCGGGACGGCGCACCGGCCGTGTGCGAGCTGCTGGTCTGCCGCCAGGACACCGTGACCCTGGAGAACTTCGTGCTGGGCGACACCCCGGACGAGGGCTCCATCGCGGCCGTGCTGGACGAGATTCTTGGCGGAGAGGCGCAGCAGGACATCTCCACTTACGATCTCTCCAACCGGCACGACATCCGGCCCCTGGTGGTGCGCACGTTGCTGACCTACCTGGAGCTTGCCGGGGTGCTGCGCTCCGTGGGGCACGTCTATTCCAGCTATCTGGTGGAGCCGCTCAAGCCTTCGGCGGAGTTCCTGCCCCTCTTCGACCCGCAGCGGCAGGATTTTCTGCGCCGGGTGCTGGCCAGGCTGGTCAAGCGCCGGAAATATTTCGTCATCGACGTGGACGAGGCGGCCCAGGCCCTGGAAGAGCCCCGGGAGCGCATCGTCAGCGCGCTGGACTATCTGCACGCCCAGGGACATGTCACGCTCAAGACCAGCGGCGTGAAGCAGCGTTTCCGCGTGCTCGCGCCGGACAGGGACAGCTCGGCGCTGGCGGCGGAGCTGGCCCGGCGCTTCAACCAGCGGGAGACGAGGGATGTGGAGCGCGTGGGCAGGATGCTGGCCCTGGCCGCCACTTCGGGCTGCCTCACCAGGGAGCTGGCCGGGCACTTCGGGGAGGAGATGGGCGACTGCGGGCACTGCGGCCCATGTCTGGGCGACGCGCCCGCCCACCCCGCCCCGCTTGGAGTGCGCAGGCCCAAGACGCAGGCCCTGGAGCGGGTTGCCGCGCTGATCGGGGAGCGGCTGCCGCAACTGGGCACGCCCCGGCGCATGGCCAAATTCCTGTGCGGGATATCATCGCCCGCCACCAGCCGCCTGAAAGGCCACGAGGCGTTCGGGCTGTTCGAGCGGGTGCCGTTTACGATGGTGCTGGAGCTTGCGCGAAGGGAAATGGAGAGATGAAGGCCGCCCTCACTCCGGCCACATCATGCGCGTGTGCAGAAGGCGCAATATTTCCACGCGGACCCCGGAAAGTCGGTACACGCAGACATACGCCGTGCCCGGAATCACGAGTTCCCGGGTATCGGGGACCGCGCCTTCCCGCCCGACCCGTGGGAACTGATCCAGCCCGGTGCAGGATACCTCGATCTTGATCGCCGTTCGGCGGGCGGCCTCGGGGTTGTCCTGGGCGATGTAGGCCAACTGGGCGCGTAAATCGTTCAAGGCATGAACTGTCCAGACGGGCATGGCTAGGCCCCAAACTCCCTGAAGACGGAATCGACCTCATCCTGGGATGCGAAGCGTCCCGCTTCCGCCGCTTCGACGCCCTCCCGCACCTTGGCGAGATACCACTCGTGGTAGGTAATGAAATCCTCGATGGCTTTGTTCAGGGCCCAATTGCGGCTTCTGCCCATTTGTTTGGCCACTTCGTCCAACCTGGCCAATGTTGCGCTGTCCGTGCGTAGCGTGCTGGCGACGCTCATGGCGGTGCCTCCCGGCATTATGATACCACCATGATATCGCCATGACATCAAGCTGACAACCCCAAACCGGGCTTCCTGTGAATTTCCACGAAAAAGCGGCCACAGCTTCCGCCGTGGCCGCATCAATTCGCGAATATCCTCAACAATCAGTCTAGGTGAACGCCTTCACCAGCTCCAGCGGCGTTTCATCAGGCAGCTCGATGCGCTTGTCCTTCAGGAAGACTTCCGCCAGCTTCTGCATCCACTCCCTGCTCACGCGCAGCTCCTCGAAGCGCAGCACGGGCTTGCCGTCCTCGCGTTCCAGGCTGTAGCCCACCAGCTCCACGCGGATGGCCTCGGCCTCCCCCTTGGGGGTGCCTTCCAGCACCAGCACCTTCCCCTTTGAATCCAACTCCACGCGCAACATGTCGCAATAGTCCTTGAGCAGCGGTTTGAGCTTCACCGTGGCCGCCGCTGCGGCCACATTGTCCATGATGGTCCTGAGCAACGCGGCCTACCAGGTCAGGGCGTTCTGCTCGTCCATGCAGAGCTTGCCGCCCTCGGCGCAGGGAGGGATCACGTAATTGCCGTCGAAGCAGGCCAGGCAGTACTTGTGGTGCTCCCTGTCCGCGCCCACGGAGTCCAGCAGGCCGCCGATGGAGAGGTAGTGCAGGCTGTCCAGCCCGATGTAGCGGGCGATATCCTCCACGGAGTGATTGGCCGCGATCAGCTCGCCCTTGGAGGAGAAGTCGATGCCGTAGAAGCAGGGAAACTTGATGGGCGGGCAGCTCACGCGCATGTGGATCTCGCGCGCGCCCAGCTCCCGCAGCTTCTTCACGCGGGTGCGGATGGTGGTTCCGCGCACGATGGAGTCTTCCACGATGATGATGCGCTTGTTCTTGATGAGCGAGCGCACGGGGTTCAGCTTCACGCGCACGGAGAAGTCCCGCATGGACTGCGAGGGCTGGATGAATGTGCGGCCGACGTAGTGGTTGCGCACCATGGCCACCTCAAAGGGCAGGCCGGACTGCTGGGCGTAGCCCACGGCGGCGTAGACCCCCGAGTCCGGGAAGGGCATCACGTAGTCGGCGTCCACGGGGGCTTCCAGGGCCAGGGCCTGGCCCATCTGCTTGCGGCAGGAGTAGACCACCTCCCCGAAGACCACGGAGTCCGGCCGGGCGAAATAGACCAGTTCGAAGATGCAGCGCTTGGCGGGCTTGGGCTCGCTGATGCGGAAGGTGCGCAGGCAGTTGCCCTGCACCACGAGCATCTCGCCGGCCTCGACCGTGCGCAGGTACTCGGCCTCGATGAGGTCGAAGGCGCAGGATTCGGAGGAGATCACGTAGGCGTCGTCCAGGCGGCCCAGGGCCAGGGGGCGGATGCCGTGGGGGTCGCGTACGGCGATGAGCTTGTCGTTGGCCAGGATCAGCAGGGAATAGGAGCCCTTCACGCGCTGGCAGGCCTTGATCACGGCGTCCTCGATGGTGCCGCCGTTCAGGTGCTTGGCGATGAGGTGCACGAAAATTTCGGAGTCCATGGTGGTCTGGAAGATGGAGCCCGAAGCCTCCAGCTCAGCGCGCAGCTCCATGGTGTTCACCAGGTTGCCGTTGTGGGCGATGGCCAGGCGCCAGTCCCCGAAGCGCACCAGGAAGGGCTGCGCGTTGCGCAGCAGGGAGGCCCCGGTGGTGGAGTAGCGGATGTGGCCCACGGCGATGTTGCCCTTGAGCTCCTTGCCCAGGTGGCGTTCGTTGAACACGTCGGCCACCAGACCCATGCCCTTCTGCTCGCGGATCAGCTCCCCGTCCCAGGTGACGATGCCGGCCGACTCCTGCCCCCTGTGCTGCAGGGCGTAGAGGCCGAAATAGGTCATGCGCGCGGCCTCGGGGTGGCCGTAGATGCCGAACAGTCCGCAGTACTCTTTCTTCATGTGCTTGCTACCTGCCGTCTGCTGAAAGTGAGGAGATAAGGCTCCTTCCTTCCGAGTCAACTAAAAAGCCCCGGCCGCCCTTGCGGGCGGCCGGGGCGCTTGCTTGCGCTGTTAGGCGTAATGTTCCTGAAGGCTCTTCACGGAGAGGCCGTGGCCCTTCATCTCCTTGATGGCCTGGGCCATGGCCCGCGCGCCCGCCACCGTGGTGGTGTACGGCACGCCGTACATCAGGGTGGTCTGGCGCAGCTGGGAGGAGTCCTGCACGGTCTTCTTGCCGGAGACGGTGTTGATCATCAGCTGGATCTGGCCGTTGATCACGTGGTCGGCGGCGTTGGGCCTGCCCTCGTAGACCTTGAGCACCTTCTCGGCCTTGACCCCGTTGGCGGTCAGGTGGGCGGCGGTGCCGCCCGTGGCCACGATGCGGAAGCCCAGCTCCTCGAAGAGCTTGGCCACGGGGACCACGGCGTCCTTGTCCGTGTCGTTGACGGAGATGAACACCGTGCCCTCCATGGGCAGGCGCTGGCCTGCGGCCAGTTGGCTCTTCATGAAGGCCAGGCCGAAGCTCGCATCCACGCCCATGACCTCGCCGGTGGAGCGCATCTCGGGTCCGAGCAGCACGTCAACGCCGGGGAAGCGGTTGAACGGGAACACCGACTCCTTCACGGAGATGTGGCCGGTCTTGCGCTTGGTCCAGGGGTCGAGATCCTTGAGGGTCTGCCCCATCATCACCTTGGTGGCCAGGTTGGCCAGGGGCACGCCCGTGGCCTTGGACACGAAGGGCGAGGTGCGCGAGGCCCGGGGGTTGACCTCCAGGATGTAGATCTCGCCGCTCTTGATGGCGAACTGGATGTTCATCAGGCCCACCACGTTCAGCTCCACGGCCAGGGCCTCGGTCTGGCGCTCGATCTCCTTGATGAGCGCGGGATCGAGGGTGTGCGGGGGCAGCACGCAGGCCGAGTCGCCGGAGTGGATGCCCGCCTCCTCGATGTGCTCCATGATGCCGGCCACGTAGGTGTCCGTGCCGTCGCAGATGGCGTCCACGTCCACCTCGACCGCGTTCTCCAGGAACTTGTCGATGAGGATGGGATGCTCGGGGGAAGCCTGCACCGTGCGCTTGAAGTAGCTGGCCAGGGCCTCCTCGTCGTAGACCACTTCCATGGCCCGGCCACCCAGCACGTAGGAGGGGCGCACCACCACGGGGTAGGTGATCTGCTTGGCGATGTCGCGGGCCTGCTCGAAGGAGTACGCCGTGCCGTTGGGCGGCTGCTTGAGCCCGAGCTTGCGCAGCAGGGCCTGGAAGCGCTCGCGGTCCTCGGCGCGGTCGATGGAGTCGGGCGAGGTGCCCAGGATGGGCACGCCAGCGCGCATGAGCGGCACGGCCAGGTTCAGCGGGGTCTGGCCGCCGAACTGCACGATGACGCCCTCGGGCTTTTCGGACTCGATGATGTTGAGCACGTCCTCGAAGGTCAGGGGCTCGAAGTAGAGCTTGTCCGAGGTGTCGTAGTCCGTGGACACGGTCTCCGGGTTGGAGTTGACCATGATGGACTCGATGCCCAGCTCCTTCAGGGCGTAGGAGGCGTGCACGCAGCAGTAGTCGAACTCGATTCCCTGGCCGATGCGGTTGGGCCCGCCGCCCAGGATGACCACCTTGCGCTTGTCCGAAGGGGTGATCTCCTTGCCGGACTCGTAAGTGGAGTAGAAGTACGGGGTGTAGGCTTCGAACTCGGCGGCGCAGGTGTCCACCAGGTAGTAGGTGGGCTGCACTTCGAGCTTCTGGCGGATGGAGCGGATGTCCAGCTCCTCCTTTTTCCAGAGCGCGGCCAGCTGGCGGTCGGAGAAGCCGAACTGCTTGGCCTTGCGCATAACCGGGCCCAGCTTGGGGTTGGAGGCGCTGATGGACTCCTCCAGGGCGAAGGAATGCAGCTCGGCCTCCATGTCCACGATCTCGCGGATCTGGCGCAGGAACCAGGGGTCGATCTTGGTGGCGTCGTGGATCTCCTCGTCGGTCATGCCGCAGAGCATGGCGGAGCGCACGTCGAAGAGCCTGCGGGAGTTGGGCTTGCGCAGCGAGGCCAGGATGGCTTCCTTGTCCCAGGTGCAGCGGTCGAACTCCTTGGAGAGGCCGGGCATGCCCACCTCAAGGGAGCGCATGCCCTTCTGCAGCGACTCCTTGAAGTTGCGGCCGATGCTCATGGCCTCGCCCACGCTCTTCATGGCCGTGGTCAGGTAGTCCTCGGCGCCGGGGAACTTCTCGAAGGTGAACCGGGGGATCTTCGTGACCACGTAGTCGATGGTGGGCTCGAAGGAGGCCATGGTCTCCCTGGTGATGTCGTTGGGGATCTCGTCCAGGGTGTAGCCCACGGCCAGCTTGGCCGCGATCTTGGCGATGGGGAAGCCCGTGGCCTTGGAGGCCAGCGCCGAGGAGCGCGACACGCGGGGGTTCATCTCGATGATGACCATCTCGCCGTCGGCCGGGTTCACGGCGAACTGCACGTTGGAGCCGCCGGTCTCGACGCCGATCTCGCGCATGATGGCCAGGGCCGCGTCGCGCATCTTCTGGTATTCGTCGTCGGTGAGGGTCTGGGCGGGGGCCACGGTGATGGAGTCGCCGGTGTGCACGCCCATGGGGTCGATGTTCTCGATGGAGCAGATGATGACGCAGTTGTCGCCAACGTCGCGCATCACCTCCAGCTCGAACTCCTTCCAGCCGAGCACCGACTGCTCAAGCATGATCTCGGACTTGATGGAGAGGGCCAGGCCCCGGGCCGAGATGGCCTCCAGGTCCTCCATGTTGTAGGCCACGCCGCCGCCTGCCCCGCCCATGGTGAAGGCGGGACGGATGATGATCGGGAAGGGGATCTGGCGGCCCCAGTGGCGCACGTCTTCCATGGAGCGGGCGATGCCGCTCTTGGGAGTCTTGAGGCCGATCTTGTCCATGGCCTCGCGGAACTCCTGGCGGCTCTCGGCCTTCTTGATCACGGCCAGGTTGGCGCCGATGAGCTCCACGCCGTACTTGTCCAGCACGCCGGATTCGGCCAGGGCCACGGCGGTGTTCAAGCCGGTCTGCCCGCCCAGGGTGGGCAGCAGGGCGTCGGGGCGCTCCCGCTCGATGATCTTGGCCACGATGTCCGGGTCGATGGGCTCCACGTATGTCCGGTCGGCCAAGCCGGGGTCGGTCATGATCGTGGCGGGGTTGGAGTTGACGAGGATGACCTCGTAGCCTTCCTCCTTGAGCGCCTTAGCGGCCTGGGAACCGGAATAGTCGAATTCGCAGGCCTGACCGATGACGATAGGGCCGGAGCCGATGATCAAAATTTTCTTTAGGTCCGTGCGTTTGGGCATGACTTGGGAGAGGTTGTTGAGGTTAGGAGGGCGCGCGAGGCCCGAACACTGCGCGATTTTGTAAAATCGTGGGCTTCGCCTCGCGGGTGGATGTACGCAAATAGCCGCCCCCCGGCAAGATGTTTGAGGCCCCGCACGGCGATTGACTTCCCGGCCAGCTAGCATATTGGGATGCGCAGCCGTTAACGCACGACAAGGAAGCCCCGTGAAGCCACACTACATGCTCGCCGCGAGCCTCGCCGCCACCGTCGCCCTGCTGGACCAGGCAACGAAATACCTGGTGCAGAAGCACATTCTGCTTTTCACCGGGCGCGAGGTCATCCCCGGTTTCTTCAATCTGGTGCACACCCTCAACAAGGGCGCGGCGTTCGGCTTCCTGAACGACACCGGCGGCAACTGGCAGACCTATTTCTTCCTGGGGGCCTCGGCCCTGGCGGTGGTCATCATCGCCAACCTGCTCACCAAGGCCCAGCCCGGGGATACCATCTTCGTTGTCGCGCTGGGCCTGATTCTCGGCGGAGCCATCGGCAACATGGTGGACCGCATCCGCTCGGGCGAAGTGATCGACTTCCTCGACTTCTACATCGGCTCCTTCCACTGGCCCGCCTTCAACGTGGCCGACATCGCCATCACATGCGGCTCGCTGGCCCTGATAATCTCGCTCTACGAACGCAAGAGGCCCTGAAGCCAAACCCCGCGCGGTCTTGCCAAACAGGCCGCCTGGATATAGCAAGGACGCACCTATGAGCCTGACAACTCTCGTCGGGGGGTTCCCCCTCTGGTTCTACGTCGCGCTGGCCCTCCCGCTGGTGCTCAACTTCTGGGCGATCACCCACGCATTCTACCGCGAGTTCCCCACGATACAGGAAAAGATGGTCTGGCTGTGCCTGGTGGTCTTCGTGCCCGTGGTCGGCGCCCTGATCTACCTGTTCGCGGGCAAGAAAAGAGGAAAGTCAACCAAATGAGCCGTAAGCATATCGCCGCATTGGCCGCCCTGCTCATGCTCTCGGGCTGCGCAGGAAGCTCCGACGCCCCGGTGAAAGGCAAACCCGTGGACCCCACCGCCCAGGCCCAGGCCAACGCCCTGGCCGAGGTGGACGGCCTGCGGTCCCGCGTGCAGCAACTCTCCGCCCAGGTGGAGGAACTGAACCTCCAGGTGCGCTCCCTGACCTCCGGCGACGGCGGCGGCGGTTCGGCCTCCCTGCCGGAACTCTCCAGGCGCATCCAGAAGCTGGAGGGCAACCTGAAGCAGGTGGCCGCGCAGCTCGGCGTCGAGGTCGACGGCCAGGTGCCCGCCGCCCAGCAGGGACAGGCCCCGGCCGCCGACCAGGGCCAGCCCGCCATGCAGCAGGCCGCGCAGCAGCAGCCCCAGGCCCAGGCGCCCGCCAAAACTCCGGGCAAGCCCACGGACGTTCCCGCCGCCACCAACACGGACCCGGCCGAAGCCATCTACTCCAAGGGCATGCAGGCCTTCCAGGCCAAGGAGTACGACAAGGCCGCCTCCATGTGGAGCGACGTGGCCAAGAACTACCCCAAGCACACCCTGGCCCCCAACGCCTACTTCTGGATGGGCGAGGCCTACTTCCAGAAGGGCGACATGCCCCAGGCAGTGCTCAACTACCAGGAAGTCATCGAAAAGTTCCCCAAGAACAACAAGGTGCCCTCGGCGATGCTCAAGCAGGGCATGGCCTTCCAGAAGCTGAACAAGAAAGAGGCCGCCAAGATGATTTTCCAGGACCTGATCAAGAAATTCCCCGACTCGGCCGAGGCACGCCGGGCCAAGAGCCTCATCTAAGGTACCAAGCCATGAACGAGATCAGAAAGATCGTGCACCTGAGCTTCTCCCCGGAGACTTCCGGCAAGCCCGTCGTGTGCAACATCATCAAGCTCTACGACCTCTGCTTCAACATCCTCAAGGCGCACATCACGCCCCGCGAGGTCGGCGAGATGATCCTTGAGATCAACGGCCTGGAGAAGGCCGTGAGCGACGCCATGGATTACCTCAAGGAGCACGGCGTCAAGATCACGCCCGTGGGCCAGAAGATCCGCAAGGACGAGACCTCCTGCATGCACTGCGGCGTGTGCACCGCGCTGTGCCGTCCCCGCGCCCTCTCCGTGGACAGGAGCACCTGGAAGGTCACCTTCGACCCCGAGAAATGCGTGGCCTGCGGCCTGTGCGTGAAAGTCTGCCCGGTGAAGGCCATGGAGACCCAGTTGGAGAACGGCACCATCTAGCGCCCATTCCCGGGAGTCCGGCATGGAAGAAGACAAACGCACGTTCCTGCGCATCCCCACCAACCTGCGCGGCAGGATCAGGCTGCTCGCCTCCGACAAGGAGCTGCAGCTCTTCCGCGAGGCGCCCATCACCAGCACATCGGTCTCCGTCATGGAGCTCAAGAGCGCGGGGGTGAACGAGGCCCTGGTGAACGCCCTGGCCGGCATCGACCGCAAGCTGGACCTGCTCATCTCCGTGCACAGCCAGGACAACCTCCTGGACGACTTCCCCCACGCTGTGCAGATCGGCGAGATCTCTGGCGCAGGGGTCAAGCTGACCAGCACCCTGCCGCTGGAAATCGGCCAGATGATCGAATGCGTCATCACCCTGACCCAGGTGCCGATCCGCATGGCCGGTGTCATCGGGCGCGTGGTGCGCAACGAGGATGTGAGCGGCGTTCCCGGCTGGGCCGTGGACTTCACCCGCGTGCGCGACCGCGACCTGGAGTCCATCGTTCAATTCGTGTTTCAAACCCAGCGCGACGAGCTGCGCGTCAAGATGTGGGAGTAACCGGGCATGGTTCAGAGCGAAGCGGCGATTGAAAACATCATGGACAAGCTCATGGACGAGATGGTGGACAACCTCAAGGCGTCCATCACCCAGGCCGTGGAGACCGAGCTGTCCAAAACGCTCACCCGGTCGCTTCTGCAGAGCGAGTTCTACAAGCGCCTGAGCGACAACATGCGCACGGGCCTGCAGTCCATCTACAAGGAGCTGGCCAACGCCCGCCAGGACGGCGACGGCAACGAGATCACCAAGGAGAAGAAGCGGGCTGACCAGCTCTTCAGCGAGGCCGCCGACCAGTTGGACAAGATCCTGGCCACCACCGAACAGGCCACCGGCGAGATCATGGACGTGGTGGAGAAGCACCTGGAGATGCAGGCCGAATCCAACAAGATCCTGCACAGCCTGAAGTCCGGCGGCGTCACCAAGGAGCAGCTGGCCGAGCTGCGCTCCATGAGCGACACCCTCAACGAGGACCTCATGAGCATCATGACCACCCTCTCCTTCCAGGATCTCACCGGCCAGCGCATCAAGCGCATCATCGGGGCCATCAAGAACGTGGAGGCCATCGTGCTGGACCTCTACCTCTCCACGGGCTTCAAGTTGAAGGCCCACGAGGAGACCCCCGAGAAGGACCTGGACCTCATCGAGGCCGAGGCCGTCCGCAAGGTCAGCGAGCTCAAGGGACCCCAGATGGACGCCAGCCAGGCCTCCGTGGACGACCTGCTGGCTTCGCTGGGCATGTAGGGATATCTCAAACGGCGAATCACGAAAGGGGGCCATGCGGCCCCCTTTTTTCGTGCACGGATGACGGCCCGTTCAACACAGGCCGCGGCTCCGCGGATGTCTTCCGTGCGCCGGAGCGGCGCGGACGCTCAGTCCTGCTCGTAGGCCTGCTTCAGAAGCGCGACGTCGAGCTTGACCATCTTGAGCATGGCCCGCATCACCCGGTCGGCCTTTTCCCGGTTCTTGTCGCGCAGCATCTCGCCCAGGAAACCCGGAACGATCTGCCAGGACACGCCGAACCTGTCCGTGAGCCAGCCGCACTCCACCGGCTGGCCGCCATCAAGAAGCTTCTCCCAGAGTTCGTCGATCTCCTGCTGCGTGGCGCAGTCCACGAAGAGCGATATCGCCGGGGTGAAGTGGAACTCGGGCCCGCCGTTGAGCGCCATGAACCCCTGCCCTTCGAGTTCGAAGTTCACGCACAGGACGTCGCCCTTTTTGCCGGGCCCGGCATCGCCCCAGTACATCACGTCGCCGATCTTCGAGTTCTTGAAGACCGAGAGGTAGAAGTCCACGGCCTCCATCGCGTTGCCGTCGAACCATAGACACGGTGTGATCTTCTGCATGGGGCCTCCCGGTGGGTGTTGCAGGGTTGGATTGCGCATCCGGCAGCACGTCTCCCCGGCCGGTCGAAGCTCGCCCGGGCGGCTCGGGCAGCCCGGCTACTGCGCGGCCTTGCGCGCCAGCTCCGTTTTTTCCAGCTCCCGCACCATGGGGACGATCATCTCCCCGACCCTCTTGTGCGTTGCCTCGTTGGGGTGCGCGTCCAGGGAGCCCACCACCAGTTCGGACGGCTTCGCGTCAATGAACACCGGGCTCAGGTCCAGCACCATGGCGCCCTGCTCCGCCAGGGTCCCCGCCACTTTGGCCGTGATGGGAGCGCTCTGGGCCGGGGCCTGGAGCATGGGGAAGACCACCGCCACCAGCCCGATTCCCTTTTCCCGGCAGTAGCGGGCCAGCTCGCCCAGTTCGGCGGAGTGCGCGCCCCAGACCGCCGGGTCGGTGTAGGCGCCCTGGAGCGATTCCCAGAACGTGTTGCCCCCGCCGGTCAAGTTGCCGCCCCAGCGTTCCATGCGCCAATACAGATAATCGGCCAGGGCCGAGTTCTCCAGCACGGCCTTGGTCAGGCCCTTGGGCAGGTTCACCGCGAAGTTCGCCGGGTAGCCCACCTGCCGCGCGGCGGCGAAGATGTCGTTGACGTAATAGGAGAAGACCACCACGTCGGGCTTCACCGGGAACGCCTTGAGGGCCTCGATCTCGTCCGGGGTGTCCCAGCCGATTTTGGAGACGTTGTACACCCTCCAGCCCTCGCCCAGGGCGCGGGCGGCCACGTCCGAGAAGCGGTCCCCGGCCTGCTTGACCCCGTGTCCGGCCGCGAAGGAGTCCCCAAGCACCACCAGCACGCGCTGGCCCGGCCCAGGCGGCGACACCTCGGCGTCACGGTAGCCCAGCTTGTTCATGGGCTGCCAGTGGCGCTCGAACCACTTCTTCCCGGCGCGGGTCAGGTTGAAGCCGTCGGACTGGTCGTAGAAGTGGGAGAAGTAAAGCTCCAGCAGCAAGAAACCCAGCAGCAGGGAATCGAGCACGAGAATTCCGGCCGCCAGCGCCTCGAGCGAGACAGGCAGGCGCTTGCGCACCCCGGGCAGCAGCACGGCGTGCAGGGCCAGAACCAGCAGGATGATGGCGAGGATTAAGATAACGCGCTCCGTGCGCGGCGCACGTACCGCGCGGTGTGTCCCGTGAACGACGGGAGGTTGGTGTTCCCCGGACCGGGCCGGGATCATCCGATCCCATTTCCCAAGTCCCGGGGCAAGTCAACGCCGTTACGTCAAACCCTTCTGGAATTTCCGACGGGCCGCCCCGGCCCTCAAAATCAGCCCTTGCCGCCTCCGTACTGCTTGCGCCACTCGTCCAGGAAGAGGATGGCCGTCTCCACCGGGGAGAGCCTGCCCGCCTTGGCGCGCAGGGCCCAGACCAGGTCCGCGAAGGGGGCTTCCGGGCTGAGCCCCAGCTCCCCGAGCAGCTTTGCGGCGGCCTCGCGGTGCTCCTCGGGCAGGGCGTCCAGCGCGCTCTCCCCCCCGGCGGGCCGGGGCCAGCCCTCCAGGCGGGACTCCAGGAATTCGAGCAGCGTGCGCATCCTTGCCTGGTAGGTGTGCTCCGCCAGGGCGCGTTTGCGAGCCCGCTCGGCGTAGGCGGCGCGTTCCTCGGGGTGGGCCAGGAAGTGCCGCAGGGACTCGTGCAGCTCCTGCATGGAGCCGAAGGTGGCCAGTTCCCCGGGCGCGAACAGCTCGCCCATGAGGCTGCGCTCGTCCACCAGCTGGAAGGCTCCGCACATGGCCAGCTCGAAGGTGCGCGGGTTTACGAAATCCCCGCCGCTCACCAGGTCCCTGGCGGAGACGCTGGAGTGCAGGTTGAGGTTCACGGCCGTGGCGTTGAAAATCTTCACCGCGTCCTCGGGGCTCACGCGCTCGCCGCCGCGCTGCACGTAGGCCTGGAGCACGTCCTCTCCCTCCCAGTCCGAGCCCCAGATCTTGAGCCCGTAGGAGACCAGCTCCTTGAAGGCAACGCGGCGATTGGGGTAGCCCGCCCCCAGGAAGGAGACTTCCGAGCCGTAGATGCGCTTCTCCACGGACGAAAGTTCAAGCGGCGCATGAAAAACCGGATCCGCCGCCAGGGGCAGGTACAGGGCGTTGGGCTGCCCGGCGGCCTCCAGCTTGTTAAGCAGGGGCTCCTTCTGGATCACGGCGAAGGCGTCGTAATGGGCCGCGTAGGACTCCCAATAGGTGAAGAGCCGGAAATCCTCCACGAACCACATCACCGAGGGGATGCCCATCTGGCGCAGCCGCTTGAGCGCCTGCCGCGAGAGCGGGGCCTGGGCCAGGGCCAGCACCAGGTCGGGCCGGAAGGTGTCCGCCTTGGCCAGGATGGCCTGGGCCACCACCTGCAGGAAGGCGTGCTCCAGGTGCTCCAACCGCTCTGAGGTGACGCGCAGGCCCTTGAGCGCGGAGAACGCGCCGTGGAACTCGGGAGCCTCGAACACCTCGACGCAGTGGCCCAGACCGGCCAGGGCCCGGGCGCAATAGCGGCCGATGGGCAGGGAGCCCCCGTACATGGGCAGGACCACGAGCACGCGCAGGGATCGGTTCATAGTGTCTCAAGAAGTGCTTGATGTTTGGGGAGCATGAAGTCCGGGTCCGCCACCATGTCCTCGACGAGGCCGGGCGCGGGGTCGTAGCCGTCGCCGCCAATGCCCAGGCTCCGGGCCGCGAAGGCGCGCAGGGCCAGGCGCTCGGCCCGGCCCGGGTCCGGCCCGCAGAAGGGTTCGCAGCACACGCCCAGGGCGTCGAAGCCTGTAGCGTAACCGGTGAGCCCGGCGGGCGGCTCCACCCCGGCCTTGCCGGTGGCCAGGCGCAGGAATTCGCGGGAGGCGAAGGGGTCCAGGCAGGCCACTTCGTTTGGGCACGGGGCGGCTTCCAGGCACGGGGCGCAGTCCAGGGTGGCCTGCCAGACGGTGTGCCCAAGGCCGTAGGGGCCGGTCTCGTGGCACCAGGCGTTGGAGAGGAACAGCCCCGTCACCGGCACGCCCAGGTGCGCGGCCAGGTGCATGATCCCGGTGTCGGGGGTGAGCAGGCGGTCCAGCCCGGCCACCGTGTCCACGAGCTGCTCCAGGCTGGTGCGGCCGGTGAGGTCCGTGACGGACTGCGCCACGCGCTCGGGCAGCAGGGACGTGAGCTCCTTGGCGGCGAGGCGTTCGGAAGCTGTGCCCAGGAGCGTCACCCTGACGGCCCCCAGCGTGGGCAGCAGGGCCTGGATCACCCCGGCCAGCACGCGCGGCGGGGGGGAGCGCCTCGGGTCGCGCCCGGCCAGGGCCACGCCCAGGCCGCCGCCCTTGGGCTCGGCAACGGGGTTCACCGAGGAGGCGTCGGCCAGGGGCAAGGCGTAGCCGGCCCAGAAATCGGCCAAGTTCACCCCGGCCTGCCTGCGCCTGCGCGTCCAGCGGAAGGCCATGCCCGCCCACGGGTCGCGCTGAGGCTGGCCTTGCTCAAGGCGGTGGCCGCGCACGGTCTCGGGGTCGAAAGCGGTTGTCAGGGCGGCGCTCAGGCCCGAATAGTTGAGGTTGTAGACCCGCCGGAATCCGGCCTCGCCCAGTTCGCGCACGCTCTCTCGCAGGGCGGCCAGGTCCGGCCGGGAGTGCGCCGCCACGGCGTGCACCACCGCCCGGGGATAGACCAGGCGCGCCAGACCCGCCAGGGAGGAGTCCACCAGCAGGTGCACGGGCCGCCCGGCCTGCTCGAGGCCCGCCACCAGCCGTTTGGTCTGGAGCAGGTCCCCGAAGCGGGCCAGCTGCATGACGAGCACGGGTTTCATTGCTCCAGGGTAGCCCAAGGCCGGGGGGAAAGAAAGTGGGTTTGCTGGCGGCTCGGGTTGTGCTAGGCTCTCTGCCCATGCGTTACTACCCACTCTACGCGGACCTCACCCGCAAGCGCTGCCTCGTGGTCGGCGCGGGCGAGGTCGGCCGCCGCAAAATCGGAACCCTGGCCGCCTGCGGGGCCAAGGAAATCCTCGTGCTGGACACCAGCCCCCCGGACGCCGAGCTCCAGGAGGTCCTGGCCCTGCCCAACGTGGTCTTCGAGCAGCGCTCCTTCGACGAGGCAGACCTGGACGGCCGCTTCCTGGTGATCGCCTCCACCTCCAACGAGGAGCTCAACTGGCGCATAAGCCGGGCCTGCGAAGCCAGGGACCTGCTCTGCAACATCGTGGACCAGCCCGAGAAGTGCAGCTTCATCGTCCCCGCGCTGTTCACCCAGGGCGACCTGACCGTGGCCATATCCACGGGCGGAGCCTCCCCGGCCATGGCCCGCAAGATCCGCAAGGAGATGGCCGACACCTTCGGCAGCGAATACGCCGCCGCGCTCATGCTCATGAGCAGGCTTAGGCCCCTGGTGCTGGAGCTGGGCCTCGGCTCGCCGCGCAACGGGGCCATTTTCCGCAGCCTGGTAGAGTCCGGCCTGCTGGAAGCGCTGGAGCGGCGCGACGCGGCCACCACGGCGGACATCCTCGCCGCGCACCTTCCTTCCGAGCTGCACGGCAGCATCCCGGAGCTACTGGATGGACTCAGCTGAACTCGCACTGTACGCCGCGCTGGCCCTCTATCTGGTGGGCAGCGGCGGGCACATCTGCGGCATCTTCACCGGCAAGCACCGCCCGAACACCTTCGGGGGCATCGCCTCCGGCGCGGGCTTCGCCTGCCACACGGTGAGCCTGGCCCTGCGGCTCTTCGCCAACCCGTCCCTGGCCCTGGCCAGCGGCGAGTTCTACCTCAGCCTGTTCTCCTGGAGCCTGCTGCTGGTGCTCTTCGTGCTCTGGGTGCGGCTCAAGCTCTCCTTCCTGGGGCTGATCGCAACCCCCCTGGCCTTCATCATCCTTCTGGGCTCGCTGAGCGTCAGTTCGGCGCGCCTGCCCCTGCCGCCATCCCTGGCGGGGCTGTTCTTCGGGCTGCACATCGGCACGCTGTTCTGCTCGCTGGGGCTCATGGCCATGGCAGGAGCCGCCGGAGCCGCCTACATCAAGCTGGAGCGGCGCATCAAAAGCAAGGAGAAGCTCAACGGCGTCTGGGCCGCCCTGCCCTCCCTGGACAAGCTGGACAACGCCAACCGCCTGGCCGTGACCTTCGGTTTCCCGCTCTACACCCTGGGCCTGCTCTCCGGCTTCATCTGGGCCGGGCTGACCTGGAAGCGCTATTTCTCCTGGGACCCCAAGGAGATCACGGCCGTGTTCATCTGGCTGCTGTTCGCCTTCCTGTTCCACCAGCGCGTGGCCCTTGGCTGGCGCGGCAGGAAAACCGCCTGGCTGGCCATATGGGTGTTCGGGCTCAGCCTGGCCTCCATGCTCGGCATCAACTTCTTCGTAAAGACGCACCATAGTTTCGCCTGATGCAGCACGACATTCATATTCTCGGTCTCAACCACCGCACCGCCGACGTTGACGTGCGGGAGTGTTTTTCCCTCAAGGAGCAGGTGAGCTTCGAGGAGTGCGTCCACAACCTGGGCAAGTCCGTGGACGAACTGCTGGTGCTCTCCACCTGCAACCGGGTCGAGATCCTGGTTGTGGCCCCCCTGGGCTCCGGCGCGGGGGAGAAGGTGATCCGCTGCTGGGCCGAGTCCAGCGGCCGCAGCCCCTCGGAGCTTGCCCCCCACGTGTACCACCGGCGCGGCCTGGAGGCCGTGGAGCACCTGTTCCAGGTGGCCGCGGGGCTCGACTCCATGGTGCTGGGCGAGCCGCAGATCCTGGGGCAGCTCAAGCAGGCCTACAAGAACGCCGTGGACAAAGGCCAGACCAAGGTTGTGGTCAACCGGCTGCTGCACAAGGCCTTCTCCACGGCCAAGCGCGTGCGCACGGAGACGGGCATCGGCACCAGCGCCGTGTCCATCAGCTACGCCGCCGTGGAGCTGGCCAAGCACATCTTCGGCGAGATGGCCGACAAGAAGGCCATGCTCATCGGCGCGGGCGAAATGGCCGAGCTGGCCGCCACGCACCTGGTGGGCGCGGGCGTCAAGTCGCTCAGCGTCGTCAACCGGACCTACTCCCGCGCGGAGGAGCTGGCCGCCCGCTTCAAGGGCAGGCCCCTGGCCTTCGCCGAGCTCATCGACCGCCTGCCCGAGGTGGACATCGTCATCAGCTCCACCGGCTCCCCCGAGCCCATCATCAGGGCCCGCGACATCAAGGACGTGCTCAAGAAGCGCAAATACAAGCCCATGTTCTTCATCGACATCGCGGTGCCCCGCGACATCGACCCGGACATCAACAGCCTGGACAACGTCTACCTCTACGACATCGACGACCTCAAGGACGTGGTGGAGGAGAACAAGGCCCAGCGCGCCACCGAGGCCGAGAAGGCCCGGGAGATCATCCGCTCCGAGTCCGAGAAGTTCGGGCTGTGGCTCAAATCCCTTGACCTGCAGCCCACCATCGTGGACCTGCTGGGCCAGGGCGAGGCCCTCGCCCGCAAGGAGCTGCGCCGCACGCTCAAGCGCCTCGGCCCCGACTGCCCCCAGGAGGTGCAGGCCGCGGTGGAGAAGCTGGCCCTGTCCCTGGCGCACAAGCTTTACCACCAGCCCCTGCAGTTCCTGAAACGGCGCTCCCAGGAGGAGGACGGCGGCGAACGCTTCCTGGACCTGGCCCGGCGCATGTTCGATCTCGACGGGGAGGTGGTGCCCCCCGAAGCCCACCTGGACCGCAAACCCGCCGCCAAGGAGTAGCCCATGCGCGTCTACCAGATTGACGAACTCACCCGCGAGGACGTGGAGAAGATCGAGGCGCGCCTGGTCCAGAAGGGTTGGACCGGCTCCATCAAGGGCATGTACTACGTTCCCATCCCCGAGGAATTCCTGGGCCCGGAGCAGAGCGAACACCTGGAGTCCTGCGGCCCGTTCTTCCTGCCCCTGGAGACCGGCGACGGCTGGATACGCCTGGAGCTTTTGGTGCGCGCCCGCAAGATCCTGCGCTGCTCCTGCGTGGCCTACGCCAACGCGTCCTTGCGCGAGCACATGATAGATAGCCTGGACCTGCTCGTGCGGGAACTCGACATCGCCGTATAGGAGCGCGCCATGACAATTTTCGTCTGGTCAGACAGCCTGAGCGTGAACCACAAGGACATCGACCTGCAGCACATGCGCCTGGTCGAGCTGCTGGCCGACCTGGAGCGTGCCCACGCCGCCGGTGAAGGCAAGGACATCCTGGCCCGAGTCATCCGCGAGCTCAACGAATACGTGCGCGAGCACTTCAGCACCGAAGAACGCCTGATGGCCCGCATCGGCTTCCCGGGCCTGGATGCGCACGTGGCCCAGCACGAGGCCTTCATCGAGAAGCTGCTCCACTTCGAGCTGGACTACCTGGGCGACAGGGCCGAGCTGTCCAACGAGCTGCTGGCCTTCCTGAAGCGCTGGTTCGAGGAGCACGTCACCGGCTTCGACCAGGAGTACGCCCGCCATTTCGAACAGCGCGGGCTGCTCTGAGGCCATGCCCCATCCCGGCGGGCTCACCGCCCTTTCCCCCTGGTCCGCCCATCTCTGCCTGCGCGTGGAGAGCATCCTGCTCGACCTCGCCGGCCCGGAGCTGCGCGGCAAGAGCGTGGTGCTCGCCGTGTCGGGCGGGCTGGACTCCACGGCCCTCGCGGCCATGCTCTCCATCCTCGGCCCGCGCCTGAGCCTCACACTGCACGCCGCCCACCTGGACCACGGCCTGAGACCCGATTCCGCCCAGGACGCAGCCCACTGCGTCGAGATGTGCTCCGAACTGGACATCAACTGCGTGGTCAAGACAGCCGACATCCGCGCCGAGGCAGCCAGCCGGCGCACCGGCCTGGAGGACGCGGGCCGCAGGGCGCGCTACGCCTGGCTGGAGGAGCTGCGCCGTGAGACCGGCTCCTACGCGGTGCTGACCGCGCACCAGCTGGACGAACTGGCCGAGGATGTGCTCATGCGCCTGATCCGCGGCGCGGGCTGGCCCGCCCTGGGCGGCATGCCCGCCTGGGACCCGCGGCGGCGCATCCTGCGGCCGCTGCTCACCCTGCCCAAGGAGCAGCTGCGCCGCTTCCTGAACGAATGGGGCCTCGCCTGGCGCGACGACCCGAGCAACGAGGACCGCACTTTCCTGCGGAACCGTGTGCGCAAGGAATTCGTGCCCTTGTTCGTTCGTGAAAATCCGCACTTTCTGGGCGCCGTGGCCGAACTCTGGACCCAGGCGCGCATCGACGAGGCCTACATGCAGGAGGCCGTGTCGCCGCTCGTCCCCGAGCCGGACCCGGCCACAGGGGAGCGCCTGCTGCGCTCCGAGCACCTCGAAAACCTCCCCAAGGCCCTTCGCCTGCGCCTGTACAAACGCGTCGTGGAGACTCTCGGCCCAGGACAGCCCTTGGCCCCGCCCCTGCGGGCCCTGGACGAGGCCTGGGCCGCCCGCTCCCTGGGCAAGGACTTCCAGTTCCCCGGCGGCAAGCAGGCCCTGGTGACGCGCGAGGGCATCGTTTTCATTCCAGGTTCCGGGGCCCCCGCCGTTGACACTTCCCCGCCCGAGGGATAGAGAGCACCGATTGTTATTTTTTAAACAAGGAGGCGGCGCGTGAATATCCTGACCTTCGGGCCCAACGGCAGCGGCAAGGGAACTCAGGGTTCCCTGGTTAAGCAGAAATACAATCTGGCTCACATCGAGTCCGGCGGCATCTTCCGCGAGCACATCGGCGGCGGCACCGAGCTGGGCAAGAAGGCCAAGGCGTATATCGACCGCGGCGACCTGGTCCCCGACGACATCACCATCCCCATGGTCCTCGAGACCCTGAAGACCAAAGGTCAGGGCGGCTGGCTGCTTGACGGCTTCCCCCGCAACACCGTGCAGGCCCAGAAGCTGTGGGAGGCCCTGCAGGCCGAAGGCATCAAGCTCGACTACGTGATCGAGATCCTGCTGCCCCGCGAAATCGCCAAGAACCGCATCATGGGCCGCCGCATCTGCAAGAACGACCCCAACCACCCCAACAACATCTTCATCGACGCCATCAAGCCCAACGGCGACAAGTGCCGCGTCTGCGGCGGCGACCTCTCCGCCCGCTCCGACGACCAGGACGAGGCCGCCATCGGCAAGCGTCATGACATCTACTACGACACCAACACCGGCACCCTGGCCGCCGCCTACTTCTACAAGGACCTGGCCGCCAAGGGCGTGACCAAGTACATCGAGCTCGACGGCGAAGGCGCCATCAACGACATCAAGGACAAGCTGCTGGCTCAGCTGGCCTAACGTCTGCCGCACCAAGCCCCGGAGCCCGGCCCGCCGGGTTCCGGGGCTTTTTCGCATCCCATGCCCAAATCCGCACGCATAGACGCCCTGCTCGCCCGGCTGGCCGCCGTCCCCCAGGCCCCGGACCTGTTCAACCCCTTCCAGGACCCCCGCCTGGCGGGCAATATGCGCCAGTTCCTGCTCTTCCTGGCCCGCCAGCCCGTGAAGCTGGCCCTTGTCGGCGAAGCCGCCGGACACAGGGGCTGCGCCCTGACCGGCATGCCCTTCACCAGCCCCGAAACGCTGGCCACCAACGCAAACCCGTTCTTCGCCTCCCACCGGGAGACCATGTTCCGCCAGGGCGACGTGTTCGAGCCGAGCGGCCGCTACGTCTGGGGCGTTGCCGACGCCCATGGCGTCGTGCCCCTGCTCTGGAACGCCCTGCCCCTGCACCCGCACCTTCCAGGCAAGCCGCGCACCAACCGCACCCCTCGCACGAAAGAGCTGGAGCTTGGCAAGCCCTTCCTGGCCGAGGTGCTGGACATCTTCAGCCCGAGACAGGTGGTGGCCGTGGGCCGCAAGGCCGAGCACTCCCTGGGCGCGCTCTTCCCCGGGCTGGCCTTCCGCACCGTGCGCCATCCGGCCATGGGCGGCAGCACCCTCTTCCGCGCCCAGATGGCGGAAATCCTCGCCTAGCAGGCGTTGCCCCGCCACTGGGCAAGCCGCCGCATAAGCGAACGAACCGCAGCCCATGCACCGCCCCTTGCTCGCGACGTTGACGCGAGCAAGGAAGTTTCCACTCCATCCGCGCAAGCTTCATCAGCAATTCGCCGCGCCAGGGCCTGCTCCACGCCCCTGACCACCAGGAAAGTTCGCCCCCCAATTATCCGTTGCCGCGCTTGTTGTTAGCGGTTATTGACCGGCAGGACGTCGCGGAGAGCACGTCCGGAGCCACACTGCAACACAGGACTCCCCAGGCCAACTTCGCCATGTTGTACCGAATTCTCGCAGCCATATGCCTGGTTCTCGCGCTGGCAGCCGCCACCGGTTTCCTGATGCGCGAGACCATCAACGTCCGGCTTCTCGACATCCACTCCTTCAAGCACGATCCGGCCGCTACGGCCTCCCCCACGCTGGGATTCCGCCTCAAGCATGGCTACGAGATCAAGAGCAAGGGTCTCCGCGGCTTCCGCCACAACACGTACGGTTTCATCGGCCCGGAATTCAGCCCGCGCAAGCCGTCGGACACGTACAGGATCTTCTGCCTTGGCGGCTCCACCACCTACGGAGCCGGCGTCGAGACGGACCGGTACTCCTATCCCGCCATCCTGCAGGAGATGTTCGAGCGAACCCGATCTCCCGGCGGCAAACGCATCGAAGCGGTCAACGCCGGCGTGTTCGGATACAACTCCCTGCACACCTACCTGCAGATATCCACCCGGCTGCAGTGGTTCAGCCCGGACATGTACGTGATCATGGACGGATTGAACGATCTTGACGCCGCCCAGCACGTGCACCGGAGGGGCTGCGCCTGCGAATACACCATCCCCGAAGCGTTCGAGCAGGTCGTGAGGTACGAGCGCAACCTGCAGGCGGCGCTGGACGCCTCGCGGCGCGAGGGTGTCCTTTCGGTTCTGGTCAGCGACCCGATGAAATTGGGCCGGGATCCGGGCTCATCCCACCTGAGGGACATGAACCAGGATCTGGTCAAGCTTCTGGCCTACGGGCGCACCGTGCTGCCCGCCGCCAACGCCTCGCTCGCCGCCAGGAACCACATCCCGTACGTCAACACGCAGGCGACCTTCGACTCCGTCCTTGATGAGAGCCGCCTGATCCGCAGAGTATGGGCGGACGACCTGCACCTGACCCGATACGGCTATTATCTCCTCGCGAGGGACGTCTACCGCGCGCTCATGGCCATCCCCGCCGTGCAGAAGGCCGCGGGGGCCAGCCGCGCCGCCTCCGACGAGGAGCTGGACGCCCTCTTCCCGGATATCGTCCTGTGGCGCCCGGCGGACGGCGCGGGCTGGGCTTCTTCCCCGGCCCCCCTGGGAGGTCAGGTCTCTACGGTCAATATCAAGGAGCTGGAACCCAACAGCAAGGGCTGGAGCGCTTTCACCCCGGCCAGCACCGAAACTCCCGGCATTTTGACGATCCCCCTGGCCGGCGGGGGTACCCGGTTCAGGATTTATCCGCGCATGGAAAAGTCGAGTGACAGCGTGAGCGTCTTCTGGCTGTCCGGCGACGGCAAACGCCAGCCGGTTTTCAGTCTGACCAAGGCTTTCGACGACAGCCATTGGACCCCGGAATCGTCATGGTATGAGATCACCGTGCCTGATGGGCCGGGCGGAAAACTGGAAATCATCCTCAAAGGGTTCACTTCTCAATTCTGGCACAACGGCCCGGCATTGCTGTTTAACGTCGATTGAGGGCCTGCTACCCCCCTTGCGCATCCGCAGCAGGCGCACTATCATTTCCGGGCGATCATCATCACTTCGCGAGGTCCGCCCATGCCGCAAGCCCACAGCCCCAGCATCGTCCATGTAGAGCCCACCACCCGCTGCAACATGCGCTGCCGCATGTGCGTCAAGGCCGTAACCGACTCCCCCACCCCTGATGGCGACATGCCCCTGGAAGATTTCCAGCGTCTGCTGCCCGACCTGGCCAGCTGCGACAGACTGGTTTTCGCTGGCGTGGGTGAGCCTCTGCTGCATCGCGACCTCCCGGCCATGATCGCCAGCGCACGGCAGGTCATGAGCCCCGACGCGCAGATCGCCATGCAGACCAACGGGCTGCTGCTGACCAAGGATCTGGCTCTGGAGCTGGCGACCGCCGGCCTGGACACGGTCTGCATCTCGCTCGACTCCCTGAGCGATGCGGACGGCGAAACCCTGCACGGCGCGGTGCGGCTCCAGGCCCTTGCCGACGCCTACGAGGCCCTTCGCCTGGCCAGCGAGCGCACCGGACGCCCCATACGCGCGGGCGCGCAGATCGTGCTCATGCGCGAGAACGCCCCCCACCTGCCTGCCATGGTGCGCTGGGCGGGCGAACACGGGGCGCGGTTCGTCATCGTGTCGCACCTTTTCCCCTACACCCGCGAGGCCGAGGAACACTCGCTGTTCAACCCCAACCCTGAGGAGGCGGCGCGCTACTTCTCCAAGTGGAAGGCCATCGCAGCCGGGGAAGGCCTGGACTTCGACGACTACTACAAGATTCTCTGGCGGGTGGACAAATCCGAGGGGGACAAGCGCCTGGTGCACCTGGTGAAGCTCATGCAGCGCGACGCCAACGCCCACGGCGTCTGGATGAACGTACGCAGCCTGTTCGACTGGGACAGCACCGACAGGGGCGACCTTGAGCGCGCCTTCGAGGGGGCCAGCGCCGTGGCGCGCGAGATGGGCATGGAGATCAGCCTGCCGCCGCTCTCCGCCCGGCAGGAGAGGCGCTGCGGCTTCATGGAGGAGGGAGCGACCTTCATCAGCCGCTCCGGCCAAGTGGCGCCGTGCCACTTCCTGTGGCGCAATTACCGCTGCGTCATGGGCGGCGAGACCAAGCACGTGCGCGCGGCCTTTTTCGGCTCCATCAGGCAGGCCCGCCTGGAGGACATCTGGAACGAGGCCGGCTACAAGGATTTCCGCAGCCAGGCCCTGGCC
Source organism: Fundidesulfovibrio soli (assembly GCF_022808695.1). Classification (NCBI taxonomy): domain Bacteria; kingdom Pseudomonadati; phylum Thermodesulfobacteriota; class Desulfovibrionia; order Desulfovibrionales; family Desulfovibrionaceae; genus Fundidesulfovibrio; species Fundidesulfovibrio soli. Next base: position 291,128 of record NZ_JAKZKW010000002.1, on the reverse strand, counting down.
TACGAGTACCCGCATTGCGCCAGCTGCAACGGCGGTCCCTGCAGCGACGTCACCTCGGCCAGCTCCCCCTTCGAGGAGGACTGCATCGGCTCACGGGTGCCCTGCTGCCACTGCCCCTGGCCCGTCGGGCAACTGGCCTGCCTGAGCTAGCGCAGCGACGCCCCCTCCGGTGCGGCACATTGACGGGCGGTGTCCAGCAGCCCGGCGCGGCCCTCCCCCCCCGGGATCGTGCCGCCCTTTGCCGAATCCACGCTTCTGGTGTGGCAACGCGACCCGGCGCGGCCCTATCGCCAGGGATTGCGCCCCCCTCCCCGTCAGCCTCCCGGCGCAGCCAATGCCGCACGTTCATACGTAACAGCCAGCCTGGAACGCGAAGCCGGTAGGGATCACAAAGGGAGGAACTCCCTTTGGCGGGGTCCAGGGGCAGCGCCCTGGCCGCCGGAGGCCTTCGCCCCTCTTCCCTCTGCCAACTCCCCTTCAAGAACGACGAAAAGCCCGCGCGGCGAGTAGCCGGCGGGCTTGTTGTCGGTATGGTCGCGGACTAGGCCGTGATCTTGTTCACGGCGAGATTCAGCCTGGAGACGTTGCGCGCGGCGGTCTTCCAGTGAAGAATCTTCTTCGAGGCGGCCTTGTCGAGGATCATCGTGGCGGCCTTGAGGGCCTCCTGGGCGGCGGCAGTATCCTTCTGCTCGACGGCCAGACGCACGGCCTTGACGGCGTTGCGCACACGGGTTTTCATGGCGCGGTTGCGCGCACGGGCGATAAGGCTCTGACGGTGCCTCTTCAAAGCGGACTTATGATTGGCCAAGGGATCTCCCTCCTCGCATCAAGTTCAAAGACGGACTTGATAGATGCGATCTGTTAAGCTGTCAAGTGATTTCGTCTAAACCTGCAACGCGGCGAAGTCCGCGAGCCTGCCCAGCCGGTCCACCAGCGATTTCAGAATATTCAGGCGGCTTTTGCGCAGCCCTTCGTCCTCGCACATTACCATCACCCCGTCGAAGAAGGCGTCCACACCGGGGCGCAATTCCGCCAGGAGCCCGAACAGGGCGTCGAAATCGTCGTTCTTCCAAAGCTCCTCGAAGCGGCCGGCCGTTTCCTCCAGGAGGGCGGCCAGGGCCACCTCGGCGGGCTCCACCAGCTTGGCCTTGTCCACCACGCCGTCCAGGGACTCGGCGGCGGCCTGCTTGCGGATGATGTTGGCCGCGCGCTTGAAGGCCAGCACGGCCTGGTCGAACCCGCTGCCCTCGCTGAAGCGCGCCAGGGCGCCCATGCGTGCGTCCAGGGCCCACACGTCGTCGAATCCCGCGCCGATGGCGGCGTCCACCACCTGCGGGCGCAGGCCCTTGCCCAGGTACAGAGCCTTCAGGCGGGAGCCGAAGAACTCCAGCAGCTTGGCCTTGGCCTCGGCCGGGTCGAGCTTCCAGCGCACGCCGTCATAGCCCTCGAAGGCGCGCTCCACCAGCCAGGCCAGGCTCACACGCAGGCCGCGCTCCACCAGGGTGCGGCAGATGCCCAGGGCCTGCCTGCGCAGGGCGTAGGGGTCGGCCGCGCCGGTGGGGATCATGTCCAGCCCGAAGCAGCCGGCCAGGGTGTCGATCTTGTCGGCCACGGCCAGCAGCGCTCCGGCCTTGCTGGCGGGCACGGGACTGTCCGGCCCCAGGGGCAGGTACTGCTCGGCAACGGCCTGGGCCACGGCCTCGTCCTCGCCCTTGCGGCGGGCGTACACGCCGCCCATGACGCCCTGCAGGTCAGCGAATTCGCCCACCATCTCGGAGACCAGGTCTGCCTTGCAGATGCGCCCGGCCTGGATCAGCGGCGCGGAGAGCGCATGGTCCACCTGGCGGGCCAGGGCCGCGCACAGGCTCTCGATGCGGCGGGACTTCTCGCCCATGGAGCCCAGCGGGGCCAGGAAGGTCACGGATTCGAGCTTGGCCAGCCAGGTCTCGAAGCTGGAGGACAGGTCGGTCTCCCAGAAGAAGCGGGCGTCCTCCAGGCGGGCCTTGAGCACGCGCTCCCAGCCTTTGCGCACCAGGGCCACGTCGGTGGGCTTGAGCCCGGCCGTGGTCAGGAAGTGGGGCAGCAGCTCGCCCTGGGCATTCTCCACGCCGAAGCTCTTCTGGTGGCTCTCCATGCTGGTCAGGAGCACCTGCCGGGGCAGCTCCAGGTAGCGCTTGTCGAAATTGCCCAGGATGACCAGCGGGTATTCGACCAGCCCGCAGACCTCCTCCAGAAGCCGTTCGCCGATGATGGGCTTGCCCCCAACGGCCGCGGCGGCCTCCTCGCACTGCTTGAGGATCAGTTCGCGGCGCTTGGCCGGGTCGGCCACCACGGCGGCCTTGTTCTCCAGCGTGGGGAGGTAGTCCGCCGGGGATGCCAGCTCCCAGGGGCCGGAGCCCATGACGCGGTGCCCCCAGGTGGTGCGGCCGGAAGGCACGCTGGCCACCTCGAAGGGGACGACGTCGCCGTCCAGCAGGGCCACGATCCAGCGGATGGGCCGCCCGAAGGTGTAATCCAGGCTGCCCCAGTGCATCTTCTTGGGAAAGTTGAGCGCCTTGATGGCCGCCAGGCAGGCGGCGGGCAGAAGGTCGGTGGTCTTGACGCCCCCGGTGCTCTTGCGCAGGGCCAGGTACTGGCCCTTGGGGGTGTCCACGGTGAACAGGGCGGACATGTCCGCACCCTGGCCCTTGGCGAAGCCCAGGGCGGCGGGGGTTGGGTTGCCGGATGCGTCGTAGGCGGCCTTGACCGGCGGCCCGGTGACCACCTCCTCCTCACGGCGCTGCTCGGCGTCCAGGCCCTCGACCATCACGGCCAGCCGGCGGGGCGTCACCCAGGCGCGCAGGCCCGAGAAGCCGAGCTTGCACTGCTCAAGCTGGGCGGCCACGGCCTGGCGGAATTCGTCGGAAAGCGGGGCGAGGAAGCGCGCGGGCATCTCCTCGAAGCCGATTTCAAGTAGAAAGACGGGCATGATGGCTTCCTTTAGCGTTGCAGGAGGGGATAGCCCATGTCGCGGCGCTGCTCGGAATAGAGCCGGGCCAGGGCCGAGGCCAGGGCGCGCACGCGGGCGATGTAGCCGGTGCGCTCCGTGATGGAGATGGCTCCCCGCGCCTGGAGCATGTTGAACGTGTGCGAGCAGCGCAGGCAGTAATCATAGGCGGGCCAGGGCAGCCCTTCATCGCAGAGGCGCTTGCACTCGGCTTCGCAGGAATTGAAGAAGTTCAGCAGCATCTTGGCGTCGGAGAGCTCGAAGTTGTACTTCGAGTGCTCCACCTCGCCCTGGTGATGCACCTGCCCGTAGGTGACCTGCCCGTTCCAGGAGAGGTCGTACACGGACTCCTTCTCCTGAAGGTACATGGAGATGCGCTCCAGGCCGTAGGTGATCTCCACGGACACCGGCGAAAGCTCGATGCCGCCCACCTGCTGGAAGTAGGTGAACTGGGTGACCTCCATGCCGTTGAGCCAGACCTCCCAGCCAAGGCCGGAGGCGCCCAGCGTGGGGGACTCCCAGTCGTCCTCCACGAAGCGGATGTCGTGGGCCTCGGGGGGGATGCCCAGGGCGCGCAGGCTCTCCAGATAGAGGTTCTGCACGTTGTCGGGCGAAGGCTTCAGGATCACCTGGAACTGGTAATAGTGCTGCAGACGGTTGGGGTTCTCGCCGTAGCGGCCGTCGGTGGGGCGGCGCGAAGGCTCCACGTAGGCGACCCTCCAGGGTTCGGGGCCGATGACGCGGAAGAACGTGGAAGGATTGAAGGTTCCGGCCCCCACTTCCAGATCGTAGGGCTGGACGATCAGGCAACCCTGTTTGGCCCAGTAGCTCTGCAGGGTGAGTATGACGTCTTGGAAATGCATGCGGACTCCTCTGGAGTAAAAGGCGTCAGATGCGCCTAAACGAGCCGTGGTCCCAGGTCAAGCCCAGGTGATATTCCACAAAAAGGTCCAGGGCGCGCCCGCACTCCATGCGGGCCTGGGCGTCCAGCGCCATGTCCGCCCATTGCTCCGCCGTGCCCTCGGCCACCCCCCGCAGCACGGCGAGGGCCCCGCGCCCGAGGTGGGCCTGCGCGCCCCGCCCGTACTGGGCGCATTCGCGGCAGTACAGCCTGCCCTGCTCCACCAGCAGCCTGGCGGACTGGGCCTCCGCGAGGGGCACGGCGCATCGGGCGCAGGAATGCAGGTCCGGCTTGAAGCCCTGGTCGAAGGCCATGCGCGCCCGGAAGAACAACGGCATGAGCCTGTTCAAGGACTCTGAGCCCTCCAGGGCGGCCAGGGTGGCCAGCAGCAGGTCGTAGGCCGCCTCGCTGCCGGGGAGCCCCAGGTGAGCGGCATCCAGGAATTTCAGGCAGTTTACGGCCATGCCCAGACGTTCGCCGTCCTGGCGCAGGCGCGGGTGGGACGCGATGAGCGAGCCTTCCAGCAGATAGGTGTAGCCTGTGCCCCCCTGGGACTTCACCTTGAAATTCACAACGTTGAACGGGTCCAGGCAGCCGAGGAAGCGCCTGCGGCTCACGGAGCCGCCGAAGGCGAACGCGTTGAACACCCCTTTGCGCGGCGAGAACAGCCGCACCCAGGCGTCCACCTCCCTGAACCGCCCGACCTTGAGCACCAGGGCTTTTTCCGTGGATTCCATGCGCTAGGGGAAGCTGACGGTCCGCCCTTCCAGCTTGCCGCCCTCCAGCGGATAATCCTTGCCGTTGAGCTTGACGCCCACGGCCCCGGCGCTCAGGAAGCGCACGGTGACCTTGTCGTTGAAGCGCAGGGCCAGACGCTGCCCCTTGAGCAGGGTGAACGTGCGGGACTGGCCGTTCTCGAGGGTGACCTCCAGGCGGGAGGGCTGCGTGGCGTTCAACTCCACACCCTGCTTGCCGGACGTGCCGAAGCCCGCCTCGGCGGCAAGGGCCGCGGGGGAGACGTCCTGCCCTGAGGCGGCGCCTTCCTGCACGGCCGGGGCCTTGGGCGCGGAGGTTCCCGTGGCCAGCACGTCGCGTGCGGGAGAGGGCTCGCCGGAGGCGGCCTGGGGCTTGGCCTCGGTTTCGGGCTTCTGGGGCGCCGGCTTGGCGGGCTCCGCGGGCTTCGGCGCGGCCGGGGCCTGAGGCGCGGGCTGCTGCGTGGCCTTCTCCGCGGAACTGAACAGCTTCTGCATCTCGTCCAGGGGGAGGCTCATATTGAAGCCGGAAAAGAAGAAAAACCAAACCAGCCCGCCAAACACCAGAAGCAGCGGCAGCCCGAGCCACATCGAAGGCCGGAACCCGGAGCCAGTGGAGATGGAAGGCACGGACAACTTGCGATCCCGCAGGGGAGCGGGCATCTCTCGTGACTCCACACGTTGGTGAGTCTCGCGCACGGGGTCGTCGTCTGCGCGGTAGTGGCTGGAGAGCGCCTTCCCCATTTCCTCGGGATCAAGGCCCACCAGCTTGGCGTAATTCTTGACGAATCCCTTGGCGTAGACGGGATGCGGCAATTCCTTGGTGCGCCCTTCCTCAAGGGCGACCAAGTACTTTTTGCTGATCTTGATCTCTGTAGCGGCCTGCTCAAGGCTGATGCCCAGGCGTTCCCGCTCCTGGCGCAGCAGAGCGCCCATTTCCTCGAGGGTCATTGGTAGTCCTTACAACAGCCTCAGTTGGATCAAAGATTGATTTTAATGACGGACTTGGCGCGCAGCTTGTCCATGTATTCGGTGAACTGCTTCTCCAGTTTGGCGCGGTAGATGCGCTCCTGGATCTCGTCATGCACGCTTTCCAGCGACGGCACGCTGGAGGCTGCCGGGGCCTGGGCCGCGGCGCCTTCGGAGCCGATGGTGAGCAGGACGGGCTTGCCGTCGAGCTGCACGGGCTGGCTCACGCCGCCGGGCTGGATGTCCTGCAGGGCCTGGCGCAGTTCCGGTGCGAGATCCTTGATTTCGACCTTGCCGATGTCGCCGCCCTGGTCCGCGCCGGGGCCGATGGAGAACTTGCGCGCGGCCTCGGCGAAGCTGATCTGGCCGCTGGCGATGCGCTGGCGCAGGGCCTTGGCCTCGTCCATCTTGGCCAGCATGATCAGGCCCACGCGCTGCCCGGTCTGCACGCGCATGTCGCCCTTGTTCTCGTCGTAGTACTTGCGGATCTCGTCCTCGCTGACCAGCACCTTGCGCTGCACCATGTAGCCCAGCAGCTGCTTCTTGAGGATGTCCTTCTTGATGCTGTCGGCGAACTGTTTGCGGGTCATGCCCTCCAGGCGCAGCTGCTGCACGAACTGCTCCTCGCTGATCTTCCCCTTCTCCCGCATTTCCTTGATGCGGGCCTCAACCTCGGCGTCGGAGATGTTGACCTTCATCCTGACGGCCTCCTGGCGGAGCAGGATGTCTTCCACCATGGAGGCCAGTATGCGCGACTGCAGCTCCTTGTTGGCGGGGGAGTTGGGGTCATACGGCTTCTTCTCCACCTGGGTGACGTAGAGCCGCACACGCTCGTTGAGCTCGAAGAGGGTTATCATCTCACCGTTCACCTGGGCCACCATTTTGTCCACCACCTGTTGGGCGGCATCGGCGGTAGCGGCCAGGGAAAGGGACAGCAGCACGGCGGTGAGCAGACGGGGGAACAGGGACAATGGTATCCTCCAAGAAGGCTGGATGGCTGAGGTCAGGACCGGCCTTGCGGCGAGCCCCTTGTATGCTGTTTTGTTTGCCTATGCAACGAGGCGGGCCCTAGCCGCCCCCTTTTTCGGGAACAAGGGCCGGGCTGATCTGCAGGACCGCTCCGGAGAGGGCCTTTTCCAGCCAGGCGGAAAACTCGGCGGACAGCTTGGCTTCGGCCAGGCGCTTCTCCACAAGGGGATAGACCTGGGTGACGCCCTCGACCCTGGGTTCGGAGCGCTCCAGCAGCAAGAGGGCTTGGAATCCCGCTCCGCCCGCGCCCACGGGGCCGGACTGCCCGGGCTTGAGCCCGGCCAGGGTGTCGCGCCATTTGCGGGGCAGGCTCTCCACGGTTCCGGCCTGGGTCTGGATGGAGACGTCGTCGAACACGGTGAGCAGGTCGACGGGGTCCTTGGCCTTGGCGGCCGCGTCCAGGGCCTTCTTCAAGCTCTCGGCGTTCTTGGACTCGATCCGCAGGAACTTCACTGCGGCGGGCTGGGCGAACTCCCTGGAGTGCTCCTTGTAATAGGCCTGCACCTCCATGGGCGTGATCACCACGCGCGGCCGGAGCACCTGGGCGACAAGGGTGTCCATCGCCAGGCGGGCGCGCAGCCGCTCCCGCCAGATGGCGGGCTCCACGCCCTCCTCGGCCATGGTCAGCTCGAAGGCGTTGCCGGGGTAGCCGTCGCGCAGGGCCGTCTCGGCGCGCAGCACGTCCGCCTCACCCGGCTCCAGGCCGCGCCTCTCGAGCTCCTGGGCCACGAGGGACTCCACCACCAGCACGGCCAGGGCCTGCCCGTATTCGCTCTTGAGCCGCTTGAGCTCCTCCCCCTCCCCTCCGGGCTGGACGTAGAGCTTGAGCCCGTGCACGAACTCCAGCGTTTTCAGGGTCACGGGCCTGCCGTTGACCAGGGCCACAACGCCCGGCTCCATGGGCTCGCCGCCGCACCCGGAGAGGCTCGCGACCGCCATCAGCAGGCCCGCCAGCAGGAGCGCGCGCATCACGAAACCAGCCCCGCAAGCTCTTTGGCCGCGAAGAGCAGGTTCTCGCGCACGGTGCCCTCCTGGGGCAGGCGGATGTCCAGTTTGGCGGGCGGCAACAGCTTCACCCAACCCTGGCGCGGAGCGATCCAGGCCAGCAGGGATTCGGGCGAGAGCGAGGCGGCCTGGGCGTCCCAGGTGAGGGCCAGCTTGGAGGGATGGATGTCCGCCTTGCGCACCCCGAGCTTGGTCAGAATGCGCTTGAGGCCCAGCACGGCCGCGAAGTTCTCCACTTCCTCGGGCGTATGGCCCCAGAGGTCGCGGATGTCGGCCAGCACCTCGGCCAGCTCGGCCTCGCCGTGGGCCGTGGTGAGGCGCTTGTAGAGCCGCAGCCGCTCCTTGGAGTCGGGCACGTAGGTCTCGGGGATGCGCGCGGGGATGCCCAGGGTGAGCTCCGTCTCCACCTCCTCGCGGGGCGGCTCGCCTTTGACGCGGCGCACTTCCTCGTCGAGCATCTCCAGGAAGAGGTCCAGGCCGATCTTGGCGATATGCCCGGACTGCGCCTCGCCCAGGATGTTGCCCGCGCCGCGCAGGCGCAGGTCCTCCATGGCGATCTGGAAGCCCGCGCCCAGGTAGTCCATGTCCAGGATGACCTGCAGGCGCTTGCGGGCCAGCTCGGGCACCCGGTCCAGCGACGGCACCACGAAGTAGGCGTAGGCCTGGCGCTCCGAGCGCCCCACCCGGCCGCGCAACTGGTAGAGCTGCCCCAGGCCGAACATCTGGGCGTTGTCCACCACCAGGGTGTTGGCCCGGGGGAAGTCCAGCCCGGATTCGATGATGGCCGTGCAGACCAGCACGTCGATCTCGCCGTGCCAGAACTTGTGCATGGACTCTTCCAGGTCCTTCTCGGCCATCTGGCCGTGGGCCATGCCGATGCGCGCCCCCGGGGCGATCTTGCGCACGAATTCGCCCGCGGCGGCCAGGCTGTGCACGCGGTTGTGCACCCAGAACACCTGCCCCCCGCGCTCCAGCTCCCGGGCCACGATGTTGGCCAGCATGGCCTCGTCGCGCTCCACCAGGGCGGTCTCCACGACCTTGCGGTCCGCTGGGGGGGTCTCCATCACGGAAAGCCCCCGGATGCCCGACAGCGAGAGCTGCAAGGTGCGCGGGATGGGCGTGGCCGAGAGGGTGAGGGCGTCCACGTTCTTCTTGAGGGTCTTGAGCTTTTCCTTGTGCTTGACGCCGAAGCGCTGCTCCTCGTCGAGGATGATCAGTCCCAGGCGCGGGAAGCTCACGTCCTTGGAGAGCAGGCGGTGCGTGCCGATGAGGATGTCCAGCTCGCCCTTGGCGGCCTGCTCCGTGACCAGCTTGGCCCGCTTGGGGGGCACGAAGCGCGAGAGCATGCCCACGTTCACGGCGAAGCCCTCCAGGCGCTTGACGAAGTTCTGGTAGTGCTGCTCGGCCAGCACCGTGGTGGGGCACAGGAGGGCCACCTGTTTGCCGTCCAGCACGGCGCGGAAGGCGGCGCGCATGGCCACCTCGGTCTTGCCGAAGCCCACGTCGCCGCAGACCAGGCGGTCCATGGGCTCGGGGCGCTCCATATCCTCCAGCACGTCGGAGATGGCGCGCTCCTGGTCGGGGGTCTCCTCGAAGCCGAAGGTGGCCTCGAACTCCCAGTACAGCTCGTTGACCGGCCCGTATGCGTAGCCCTTGGCCACCCGGCGGTAGGCGTACATCTCCACCAGATCCTGGGCGATCTTCTCGATGGCCTTGCGGGCCTTTTCCCGGCTGGTCTTCCAGCGGGCGCCGCCGAGGCGGTCCAGGGAGGGGTCGGTGCCCTCGGGGCCTTTGTAGCGCTGCACCAGGCCCAGGCGGTCCACCGGCAGGTAGAGCTTGTCTCCGCCGTCGAAGAGCAGCAGCAGGTAGTCGTTGGCGGCCTGGTCCACCGAGAGGCGGGTCAGCTCCTCGAAGCGGGCGAGGCCGTAGTCCCGGTGCACCAGCAGGTCGCCGAGGTTGAGGTCGTCGAAGGCGGTGAGGCCCTTGAAGCCCTTCTCCGGTTTGGGGCGGGCGGCCTTGTTGGCCCCAGGCTGGATCACGTCCTCCGGCAGGACCAGGCAGTTGTTCCAACCGAGCTCCATGCCGCGCCGCAGGGGGGAGACCAGGGCGTAGAGGCCGGGGCGGCCGGCCGGGGCCTCCTGCGAGAAGGCGAAGCCCTCGTGCTCGGCCAGCTTGAGGAACTTTTTGCGGGATTGGCGCGAATGGAAGGAGAACAGCACCTGCCTGCGCTCCTCCTGCCACTGTTTGAGCCCTGCCACCAGGGTGCTCCAGGGGCGGCGGGCCTCGTCGGGGCGCCAGAACAGGTCGGCGAAATTGTCGATGTGGCGCTCGGGCAGGTCGGTGCCGTGTTTCTCTCGCCCGATGACCAGATCCTCGAACACCAGCTGGGGCCTGTCCATCCAGGTGCGGCGGGACATGGCCTCGGGCCAGACCAGTTGGTGCCTGGGCCAGGGGAAGCCCTGGGCTCCCGCCAGCTTCTCGAGCTCCGTTGCCCAGGCCAGCTCCTGCTCCTCCAGGCGGGGGCGCAGGCTGGCGGACTGGTGCAGCACGAACACGGCGTTCTTGGGCAGCCAGCGCTCCAGCGGCACGGGGGCCTCGTAGTAGAGCCCCGGCCAGATGTTGCCGTCCCCGCGCAGGAGCATGTCCTCCATGTGGGCCTGGGCCGAGCGGTTGAGCTCCCCGGTCTGGGCCAGCCTGGCCCAGTTGGCGCGGGCCTGCTCCTTGAACTCCTCCGAGAGCACGGCCGGGGCCACCGGCAGGATGGAGACGCGCTCCAGCGGGGCCTGGGAGCGCTGCGAGTTGGCGTCGAACAGGCGGATGCTCTCCAGGGTGTCGCCGAAGAACTCCAGGCGCACGGGCTGGTCGTACCCGGGGGGGAAGATGTCCAGCAGGTCGCCGCGCAGGGCCAGGTCGCCCGGCTGGGAGGCCATGCCCACGCGCTTGTAGCCCCAGAGCACGGTCTGATCCAGGATCATCTCCGGGGAGATCTCCTCCCCGGCGCGCAGCTCCAGCACGTTGTGCGCAAGCGCCGCCAGGGGCGGCCACTTGGGCAGCAGGTTGTCCACGCTCAGGCAGAGTATCCGGGGCTCCACGTCGCTGGCGCAGGCGTGCAGGAAGGCCCAGCGCCTGGCCCAGAGCGCGGAGCCGGGCGGCGCCGGGGTGTAGGACGGCAGGGCGGCCCAGGGGCGCTCCGGCCCGGCCGGCCCTTCCTGGGGGAAATAGAGCTGCATGAGCGCCGTGAGCTGGGCCATGTCGGCCGCGCCCGGGGCGAGCACCACCACGGGCCTGCCCTTGGCGCGGATGTCGCGGCAGAGGCTGACCAGGCTGCCCGGTCCGCTCTTGTAGACGCTCAGCGACTGGGATTTGCCCGAAAGCAGGTCGGAAAGAGGCAGTTGTGATTTGGCCATGGGCCTAACGGCGAAAAGCCGCCGATCCCCTCGGGACGGCGGCCTGTTCGGTTGGTTGGGGTTTGCGCTTACGCCCCGGAGAGCGTCTCTTGCTCCTCATGGGAGAGCAGTTTGTCGAGGTCAAGCATGATGAGCAGCCTGTCTTCAAGCTTGCCAACGCCGCTGATATATTCGGATTCCATGCCGGAGACCACGGGCGGCGGCGGCTCCACCGTGCTGGAGGGTATGCGCAGCACCTCGGAGACGGAATCCACCACGAAGCCGACGATCATGCCGTTGATCTCGATGACGATGATCCGGGTGTTCTTGTCGTGGCTGCGCGCCACCAGGCCGAAGCGCCTGCGCAGGTCGATGATGGGGATGACCTTGCCCCGCAGGTTGATCACGCCCTCCACGAATTCGGGAGCGCGCGGAACCCGCGTGATCTCCATCATGCGGATGATCTCCTGAACTTTCAGGATATCGACGCCGAACTCCTCCTCGCCGATGCTGAACGTCACCAGCTGCATGAGTTCCGCGTCTTGCTTCTTCTGAACCTCGTCCATCCTTATGATACCTCCAAAGGCGAGCAAACATGCACGGCGCGAGCGTGCAGGATGGGCCTGCGCCAGGGCGAAGCGTTACCCGTATTCGTTTGAGGAGGCAACATCCATTTGGCTGGCCCTCCAGCGCAGGCCGCGCTTGCATTTATCGGCAGGTGGTATAAGGATGCCGGGGCCGGTCGCATCCGGCGGAGGCATATACGCTATATGGGCCAATACTTTCCCGAGAACGACCAATACCCCCTGGAAGACCAGCTCAAGACCCTCGCCGACGACGAGCTGCTGGACTTCTGGGAGGAAGCCCAGATGCTCGACCGCCCCATGGGCGAGAACGCCGAGCCTGTGAACGTCACCCCGCTGGAGTACGAACGCATCATCCTCCAGGAGCTGATGTTGCGCTCCTGCATGCGCGGCGTCGACCCCCGCTAGCGTCGCTTCCGCGAATTCCGTGTCCCCTGATATGAGGCCAGCCGGCTAAAACCCTTTGGTTTTCAAATTCGCGGCGCTCGGCTGCGTCTGCCCCCTCGACCCGCACCCTACATCGTCGCCATCTCGTGCCGCGCGGCGCGCACCAGGAAGGCGGAGCGGCTGAGCCCCCGCCCCTTGGCGGCCCGGTCGATTTCCTCCAGCGTGCCCGCGGGAAAAGACACATTCACGCGGACTGAGCGTTGGTCCATGAACCCCAGGTCAACGTTGACCAGGGCCCAGACCGCTCCCGCGTAGTCGGTGTCGTCCTTGTAGGCCTCCAGCCCCTTGGGAGCTGGCTTTTCGGCAACGTCCTCAAGCGCCAGCTCGACAGCGTCCTGGACGTTGGCCAGGGCCTCCTCCAGGGTGTCGCCCGCAGTGTTGCAGCCGGGAATGTCCGGGAGGGCCACACCGTATGCCTTGCCCTCCTCAATGAAGATCGCAGCGGGAAAGTACATGCTCCCTCCTATCTGATCTTGGCGTCTTTGCGCAGGATTTTGTTCACGAGCCCCGCGCCGAGGTCTTTTTTCGGATGGGGGACGATGGTCATGCGGCCGTCGTCGTGGCGAAACTTGTGGTGGCTCCCGCGAATGCCCACCAGCTTGAACCCCGCGTCCTCAAGGACCTTGATGAGCTCCGCGCTGTTCATGAGACATAAAATACACACCACAGTGTGTATGTCAAGTAAGCGCGGCAAAACGAAAGGCCGGGAAGGCGTGCGCCCTCCCGGCCTGTGAGCCGTCTCTCGGAGCGTTGCCGCCCCTTTATATCCTACAGGTTCTTCTGCAGCAACTCGCCGAAGGCCTTGCACCCCACGGTGGTGCTGCCGGGGATCTGCCCGGCCAGGTCCACGGTGACGGTCTTGGCGCTGATGACGGCGTCCATGGCCTTGTGGATGCTCTGGGCGGCCTCGTGCCAGCCCAGGTGCTCGCACATCATGGCGCCGCAGAGCACCAGGCTGCCGGGGTTGGCCTTGTCCATGCCCGCGATGGTGGGCGCGGTGCCGTGGGTGGCCTCGTAGAAGGCCAGTTTGGCGCTCATGTTCACGCCGGGGGCCAGGCCGAGCCCGCCCACCTGCGCGGCCAGCGCGTCGGAGAGGTAGTCGCCGTTCAAGTTCGTGGTGGCGATCACGGAGTACTGCTCGGGGCGGATGAGCACCTCCTGGAACATGGCGTCCGCGATGCGGTCCTTGAGGATCACCGGCTTGGTGCCGCCGTCCTTGGCCTCCTGCTCGGTCATCACCTGGGCGGAGAACTCCTCGGCGGCCAGCTCGTAGCCCCAGGCCCTGAACGCGCCCTCGGTGAACTTCATGATGTTGCCCTTGTGCACCAGGGTCACGCTGGACTTCTTCTGGGCCACGGCATGCTCGATGGCCTTCTTGACCAGGCGCTTGGAGCCGGCCGGGGTCATGGGCTTGATGCCCACGCCGGCGGTCTCGTCCACGTTCTTGCCCATGGAGCGCAGGAACTCGATGAGGCGCTTGGCCTCGGGGGTGCCGGAGGCCCACTCGATGCCCGCGTAGACGTCCTCGGTGTTCTCGCGGAACACGATCATGTCCACCAGGTCGGGGCGCTTCACCGGGGACTCGATGCCCTGGAAGTATTTGATGGGCCGGATGCAGGCGTAGAGGTCCAGCACCTGGCGCATGGTCACGTTCAGGCTGCGGATGCCGCCGCCCACGGGGGTGCCCAGGGGGCCCTTCATGGCCAGCTCGGCGGTGGCCAGGGTGTCCAGGGTCTCCTGGGGCAGGTAGTTGCCGGTGTGCTTGTAGGCCTTCTCGCCAGCCAGAAGCTCCTTCCACTCGAACTTCCTGGAATCGCCGTAGGCCTTGGACACGGCGGCGTCGATCACGGGGCGGGCGGCCGCGAAGACCTCGGGCCCGATGCCGTCGCCGATGATGTAATACACGGTTTTGTTCATTTCGCGCTCCTGCTGGGGGTCGTGTGGGAGCCCAAGGGCTTACGTTCGCGCCTCGCCCCTGTCAATAATCCGCACCCCGCTGGCGGCCTTGTTCGTGCCGTTTTTCACAGATCCGCGCACCAGATGGATGCCGCCGAGAACCAGGGCTCCACCCCCGATCTGGCCCCAGCCCACAGGCTCGCCCAGGAAGGCCCACCCCAGGGCCAGGGCTGTCAGCGGCGGCAAATAGGACACCGAGGATGCCGCCACCGCGCCCACCGCGTGGATCAGCCCGTAATAGATCACGTAGGCCGCGCCCGAGCCCAGCGCGCCCAGGCCCAGAGCCACGCAGGCCAGCAGCTGCCAGGAATCGGCCACGCGGGACATGCCCTCCCACTGGGCCAGGGGCGCATAGAGCACGGCCGCCAGAAGCATCTGCAACGCCGCCAGGCTCAGCGGCGGTACGCCGGTCTGCGTGAGGAACTTGCGGGCGTAGACGAAAGCCACCGCGTAACCCATGCCGCCCGCGAGCATGTAGGCTGCTCCGGCCAGGGTGGTGGCGGCAACGCCGCGCCAGGGGGCCACGATGCAGACGATGCCCAGAAAGCTGATGCAGAGCCCAGCCAGCCTGGCGCGGGTGAAGCGCTCCTCTGGCAGGAGCATGGCCGCCAGCATTGCCGTGAGCAGCGGGACCGAGCCGGAGAGCACCCCGGCCACGCCGGAGTCCAGCCGCTTGGTGCCTTCCATGAAGCAATGGAAGGTGAGCACGTTGGCCGCCAGGGTCATCACCGTGACGTGCAGCGCCAGCCGGGGGGAGCGGCGGGCGGCCCGCATCGCGGCGGGCAGGAAGGGCGTAAGCACCAGGGCTCCGGAGGCCAGGCGCAGCCAGACGGCCTGGGATGCGGCCAGGCTCGAGGTGCTGATCTTCATGAAGAGGAAGTTGGCCCCCCAGAGCAGGCCGAGGACGCCCAGCCAGAGGAACGGGGCGTTGCGCAGGGAAAGTCGGTCGCGGAGCATGAAGCCCTCCTGAGTGGATTCAGGAGCCTTCTGCATCCTTCCCTGCGGGATCGTCTTGCAGATTCTTGCTCTTTTTGCGGAAGGCCCCGGGGGTGACGCCAACAACGGCCTTGAAGCGGTTGGTGAGGTGGCTCTGATCCGCGAAACCGGTGGCCGCGGCCACGTCCGCGATGGAGGCCCCGCCCGCCAGCAGGCGCTTGGCCGCCGCGATGCGCCGCTGGAGCTGGTAGATGTGCGGGGGCACGCCCACCTCGGCCCCGAAGGAGCGCACGAAGTGGTAGGGGCTCATGCAGGCCACGGCGGCCAGCTCATCCAGTCCGGGGGCCTGGGCGTGGTGGGCGTCCAGGTATTCGCGGGCCCGCTGGATGCCCGGGCGGGCCTTGCGCAGGGGGGGCGCGGCGGGACGGGGCGAGGAGTGCCTCCCGATCAGCCGGGCCAAGGCCCAGTTGAGCAGGCTCTGCTTGGCCAGGGGGGTGGCGCAGCCCGAATCCAGGGCGGCGTGCAGGGCGAGGAAGCCGCGCGTGAGCTCGTCGTCGCGGATCACCAACTCGTCGAAGGTGGGCACGCCCACGGGCCGCCCGGCAAGCTGACTGGCCACGCCCTGCAACACGGACGGATGCGGGTAGAAGACCCGGTAGCTCCAGCCCGCCTCGGTGGCGCCGTGGCCTGTGTGCTGCTCGCCCGCGTTCATCACGCAGGTGGTGTCGGCGGGCATGATCTCGTCGCCGCCCCGGTAGCGGGCGCGCTGGGCGCCGGCCTGGATCACCCCGATGACGAACTCCTCGTGGGCGTGGGGCGCGAAGCGGTGGTTCACGAAGGAGGCCTGGAGGCACTCCAGGCCGCCGAGGTTGGGCTCGATCCAGTAGCGGGCGCTGTCTTTCATGGGCTGGACTCGCGAAGGGCTTGCCAGGCAGGATAGGCGCGGCCAGGGCGCAGGGCAAGAAAAAGGGCCGATGGAGTTACCATCGGCCCTGTGGGCTCAGTGGCGCGAGAGACGGGACTTGAACCCGCGACCTCCGACGTGACAGGCCGGCGTTCTAACCAACTGAACTACTCCCGCGCATGCCCCGCGTCGGCTTTCACCGTCGCGGGGAAGCGTGATTTATAGGGGCTGGCCAAAAAGGTCAAGCCCCTTGCGCGGGGAAAATGAAAAATCATGCTCCCGCGCACTCGCCGGGGAAGCGCACGCCAGTCAGCCGCTCGGACGCGGCCCACAGGTCGCGGGCCAGGGCCGAATCCCTGGAGCGGCAGGAGCCGCGCACCTTTTTGGGGTAGCCGCGCATCTGCATGCAGCCGTCCGGCCCGATGAAGTCCCCGCTTGCGACCTCCGGGTCGGTGGCCGCGCACAGGGTGGGCAGCGCCCCCTGCCAGGGGCGCATGGCGAAGCAACCGTTCAGGGAGCGTACTCGTGTGGTGCGCTGCAGGTTGGTCGCCGTCCAGCCCGGGTGGGCGGCGGCCACCACCATGCCCGGCTTCGCGCCGCGCGCCGCGGACGCCAGCTCGTTCATGAACAGCAGGTTGGCAAGCTTGCTGTCGCCGTAAGCCTTCCAGGAACCGCAGGAGCAGCAGCCTGTGCAGCAACAGCGGCGTTGCTCGCCCAGGCGCTTGGCGTCCAGGCATCCCCAGCGGTGGGACACGCTGGAGACCACCACCACACGCGGGGCGTCCGAGAGCAGCAGGTGCGGCCAGAGCAGGCCCGTGAGCGCGAAGTGGCCCAGATGGTTCACACCCATCTGGGTCTCGAAGCCGTCGGCGGTGACGCCGGGGGGCGGCACCATGACGCCCGCGTTGTTCACCAGCAGGTCCAGCCGGGTGAACCGCTCGCGGAAGTCACTGGCAAAGGCGCGCACGGAGGCCAGGTCAGCCAGGTCCAGCGGCATCAGGACGGCTTGCGCGCCAGGGATTTCCTCTGCCAACCGGGCCGAGGCCCCCTCGCCGCGCTCCGGGCTGCGGCAGGCCAGCACCACCTGCGCGCCCTTTGAGGCCAGGGCCTTGGCCGTCTCGTAGCCGATGCCGCTGTTGGCGCCGGTGACGATGGCGATCCGGCCCGTCTGGTCCGGGATTGAGGCTGTGGTCCATTGCATGTCGTTCTCCTTTGTTGATTGTAAAATTTGACAAGTTTCGAATTAAAACCAAATGCCTTTCCCTATGCGGACACGCGCCCGCAATAGTCTTCCGCCACCAACACAAGCTGGCGCGGCTGTCAGAGAGCCCTCCTCATCCGCAAGCCCTGTCCGGCCTGTGAGCCGATTGGCCGTAACGCGAAAGCCTCCAGCGGAACCTCAGGACCGGCGCGGAGACGTAGCCACAGGCGCGGAGACGTAGCCACAGGCGCGGAGACGTAGCTGGAGCCGCAGGCGCGCCATGGACCGGACTGCGCGAGGGTTCTGTACGCCCATACTTCACCTGGCAGGGCTGGGCGGAACGCCCTGCCGCCGCTTACAGCGGCCTTGTCGAACGGATTAACGTTTCGACAAATGTCGAAACGACTTTTATTCCGAGTTCTCAGACATGTCAACGAGAGAAACGGGGAGACACGATCCGCAATCTGCCGAAGCCTGAAAAGTCTTGCCACAGGAGGCGTTCAGCCGCACTAAATCTATAATGGATGTGATGCTCTGTGGGCGCGAGGCCCGCAATCGGGATTGGACAACTACGGGGGACTCCATGGAAGACCACACCTGCGGGAAGTGCCTGTATTGGCTGCCCTTCGACGGGCACACCCAGCGCGGCTATTGCCGCCTCAACCCGCCGTGCGTGCCGGACGAGCACTCCGGGCGGATGCTCCCGGACGGCAGCGGCAGGATCGTGAAACGCTGCCAGTGGCCCGTGACCGAGCAGGAGCAGTACTGCGCCCAGTTCAAGCAGGCGGCGGGACAGGCCACCAAGGGCGGCGCGGAGTTGTGGGCGTAGGTTCCGGCGGGGCTAACTGACCTGCGCCACGTTCGCCGGATTGGGGCGTGGCCGAGTGGGCGCTGGTTCCGGCGGGCAGGGCCGCGCGCCTGAAACCGTAGCCCCGAACCATCCCAGGCCGCCGAAGCCAATGGGGGGCCGAACCGCAGGGGGCGGCCCATGCCCCCAAAAAGCGAAGGGCCAAGCGTTCGCTTGGCCCTTCATAATCCTACCAGCCGCTGGGGCTGTTTGCTTGCTGGCGCGAGAGACGGGACTTGAACCCGCGACCTCCGACGTGACAGGCCGGCGTTCTAACCAACTGAACTACTCCCGCGCGTTTCTCTGTGGTAGGCGGAACAGGGCTCGAACCTGTGACCCCCGGCTTGTAAGGCCGATGCTCTTCCAACTGAGCTACCCGCCCGCCCTCACGAGAAAAGTGCTCTTACGCCCACACCCCGGAAAGGTCAACAATTTTCTCGCAGAAGAGCGACGTCTCCTTCCGCTGCTGATCTTCCGCCAGCACAATCCGTCTCTGATTCGCCGCTTTCGTCATCAAATCGTAACAATTGTCTTCTAATTGGCATGGACAACGCCCTGGCAGGCCTTATTCAGGGACGGAGCTCCCCATGCTGCAGACATTCATCCTATGCATTCTGGCCGCCGGCACCGTGATATCCGGCATTTCCTACACGCTGTACTGGCGAGCGGCCGTTCGTCACCCCCATCACTCCCACGCCGCGGCGTTCACCAGCGCGGCTGGACTCTTCTTCTGCGTGCTCCGGGCGTTCATGGGCAGCGTGTTCAGCCAGTTCTTCATTTACGCCTCGTACCCGCTGGGCTTTCTGAAGCTCCGCCGGGGCGGGAATATCCGCCCGGATTGCGACAAGCCCACGGTGGTGCTCGTCCACGGCCTGTACCACAACGCCTCGGCCTGGTACGTCTACGGCTGGATGCTGCGCCGCCAAGGCTACGCCAACATCGTCCGCTGGAGCTACAATACCGTCCGGCACGACTTCTGGGAGTTGGCCGGGCAGTTGCGCGGCGTCATCAAGGAAGCCTCGGAAGCGAGCGGCGGGCGGGTTGCCCTGGTGGGCCACAGCCTGGGCGGCCTGCTGGCCCGGGCCGCCGTGGCCGACCAGGACTGCGCCTCCCGCGTGCTGGCCCTGGTCGCCCTTGGCTCCCCCCACGGGGGCAGCACCCTGGCCGGGCTGGCCCTGGGACGCCTGGGCCGCAGCCTGGCCCACGGAGGCGAACTGGTCCGCCGGTTGGCCGCCCTGCCCTGCCCCAGCGGCATGCCCAAGCTCAATATCTATTCACCGCTGGACAACATGGTCCTGCCCACCGGCTCGCTGGAGGTCACACAGCCCGGATGGGTGCAGGTCGAGTCCGCGCCCATCAGCCATGTCAGCATGCTCTACCATCCGCCCACGCTGCGCCTGGCCCTGGACTTCCTGGAGGAGGCCTCGGGCTGCGCCGCCAGCCGGGGCGAAGAGGCCCTCGCCGGCGCTTGATAAACCGGGGGAAGGTGGTCTACTGCCTGTGCAGGCGGCACACCCAATGAAATCCCTCCTGCTCAATGTCCTGTTCCTGCTGGCTTTCGGCTGCGGCCTGGCCCACGCCCAGGCCGACAGCGCCAAGAAGCGCATCCTCTATTTCAATTCCTATCACAGCGGCTATGCCTGGTCCGACCAGGTGCTCGTGGGCATCCGCTCCGCGCTGGACAAGTCCGGCCAGCCCTACGACCTGCTGATCGAGTTCATGGACACCAAGCGCTTCGTGACTTCCGACGTGGGGGACATCCTGGAGCGGCTCTACCGCGACAAGTACGCCGGCATCACCCCCGACGTGATCATCGCCTCGGACGACTACGCCTTCCAGTTCCTGCTGGAGCGCCAGGACAGGCTGTTCCCGGGCGTTCCGGTGATCTTCTGCGGCGTCAACGATTTCGATCCGGCCATGATCGCCTCGCGCCGCAACATGACCGGCGTGGTGGAGAACCCGGACTTCAAGGCCAACTTCAAGCTCCTGCGGGAGCTCCTGCCGGACGTGCGCCGCGTCATCGTGGTCACGGACTACTCCCTGACCGGCCAGGCCATCCAGAAGCAGCTGATGCGGGCGGCGTCGGAATTCAAGACCGACTTCACCCTGGAGTGCATCACGGTGCGCACCCTCAACGAGGTCCTGGAGGAGACCAAGAACCTCACCGAGCGGGACATGGTCTACCTGGTGCCCATCTATCTGCACGACGACGGGCAGGTCTACTCCGTGGAGGACGTCTGCGACATCCTCTCCGCCAAGCTGCCCGTGGCCATCAACAGCGCCTGGCAGTTCATGCTCGGCCACGGCATCATCGGCGGGAAGCTGCACTCCGGCGAGGGCGAGGGAGTCCTGGCCGCCAACATGGCCCTGCAGGTTCTCGCCGGGGAGCCAACCGCGAAGATCAAGGTGGTCGACACCTTCAGCGACCCCTTCATGTTCGACTACAAGGCGCTCAAGCGCTTCGGCATCCCGCAGATCAAGCTGCCCTTCGGCTCCACGCTCATCAACGAGCCCCTGAGCTTCTACACCATCAACAAACACATCGTCTGGTTCGGCCTTGCGGGCTTCTTCTTCCTGGTGTTCATCCTGGTGCTGCTGGTCACATCCATCCTGCAGAAGCGCTCGGTGGAGCTGCAGATCAAGAACCAGCTCTCCTTCCTGCGCATCCTCATGGACACCATCCCCCTGCCCCTCTCCTACAAGGGGGTGGACGGCCGCTACCTTGGCTGCAACCTGGCTTTCGAGAAGTGGTTCGGGGTCGAGCGCGACCTCCTGCTCGGCAACCCGGTGCACCCCCTGGCCACCCGTTTCGACTCGGCCGAGCGCAACCTGCTGGCCCGCCCCGGGGTCATCAGCTTCGAGACCGACATGCTCGACGCGGCGGGCAGCCCCCACGGCGTCATCGTGAGCAAGGCCACCTACCTGGACGCCAAGGGCGAGATCGCGGGCGTGGTGGAGGCCATCCAGGACATCACCCTGCGCCGCGAGGCTGAGAAGGCCCTGCGGCAGTCCCAGACGATGCTGCAGACCGTGCTCAACAACATCCCCCAGCTGGTCTACTGGAAGGACAGGAACCTCAACTTCATCGGCGTGAACCGCTCCTTCCTGGACTTCTTCGGCCTGGAAGGCCCGGAGCAGATCGTGGGCAGCAGGCTCAACAGGCTCCTGCCCGAGGACGAGGCCAAGGCCTCGGAGGAGATCAACCGCAGGGTGCTGGCCTCCGGCCACTCCATCCACCGGAGGGAGTGGATACTCCACCTGCCCGGGCGCGAGCCCGTGGTGCTGGAGATGACCATCGTCCCCCTCTACGACGGCGCGGGCAACGTGGTGGGTATCCTGGGCACCGCCGAGGACGTCACGGCCAAGATGAGCCTGGAGAAGCAGCTGCTCCAGTCCCAGAAGATGGAGGCCATCGGCGCGCTGGCCGGCGGCATCGCGCACGACTTCAACAACATCCTGACCTCCATCATCAACTCCACCGAGCTGGCGCTCATGGACATCTCCGACGAATCGGACACCGCCCTTGACCTGGAGCGC
The DNA here is from genome assembly GCF_022808695.1 of Fundidesulfovibrio soli. Classification (NCBI taxonomy): domain Bacteria; kingdom Pseudomonadati; phylum Thermodesulfobacteriota; class Desulfovibrionia; order Desulfovibrionales; family Desulfovibrionaceae; genus Fundidesulfovibrio; species Fundidesulfovibrio soli. Next base: position 269,688 of record NZ_JAKZKW010000002.1, on the reverse strand, counting down.
ACCCTCAAGGCCGCCCGGCGCGGCGCGCGGCTGGTGAAGCAGATCCTGTCCTTCAGCCGCCCCACGCAGGAGGGCTTCACGGCCACCGACGTTGCCGAGGTGGTGCACGAGGCCCTGGCCATCTTCGCGGCCACCCTGCCGCGCTCCATCTCGCTCAACGAGCGCATCGAGGTGCACCCGGCCATGGCCTTCGCCGACCCCACCCAGCTGCACCAGATCGTCATGAACCTGTGCGCCAACGCCTTCCAGGCCATGCGCGAGACGGGCGGGCACATGTCCATCGAACTGGACGAGACCGACTTCGACGAGGTGGGGGCGGAGGTGTTCTCCATCCAGCCGGGGCGCTACCTGCGCATCAGCGTGACGGACAACGGCCCGGGCATCCCCCCCGAGATCATGGACCGCATTTTCGACCCCTTCTTCACCACCAAGGCCAAGGGCGAAGGCACCGGCCTGGGCCTGGCCGTGGTGCACGGCATCGTCAAGTCGCACCGGGGGGCGCTCAAGGTCTCCAGCCAGCCCGGCCAGCGCACCAGCTTCGAGATATTCCTGCCCAAACTCGAGGAAGTCAGCCGCGCCAAGATCGCCCTGCCCTTGGCGGCGCCCATGCGCCAGGGCCACGAGCACGTGCTCTTCGTGGAGGACGACGAGGACCAGCTGAAGGTCATCCCCCGGGTGCTGGAACTCATGGGCTACACCGTCACGGCCAAGAGCCGGGCCCAGGAGGCGCTGGACTACCTGGCCATCTCCGCCGCCGACGTGGAAATCGTGGTCACGGACTTCGACATGCCAGCCATCTCGGGCGTGGAGTTCGCCGGACGCCTCGGCAAGCTCCACCCCCACCTCCCGGTGATCCTGGTGTCGGGGCGCCGTAGCGCCTTGACTGCCGCCGAACGCGCGGGCAACATCCGCACCGTTCTTCTCAAACCCTACAACGGCGAGGATCTGGGCCGGGCCATCGGCCACATCCTCGATGCCGGACGCAGCTGATGTCCACCATACTCGTAATCGACGACGACGCGGAAATCCGCGACACATTCCAAAGCCTTTCCCGCCGCATGCGGTTCACCTTCCTTGGCGCGGGCACCCTGGCCGAGGGCCTGGGCATGCTGCGCGCCAACCCCGTGGACGTCATCCTCCTGGATATACGCCTGCCCGACGGCAACGGCCTGGACGCCCTGCCCGAGATCAGGCGCGGGGACTCCCCGCCGGAGGTCATCATCCTCACCGGCCTGGGCGACCCGGACGGCGCGGAGATGGCCATCGCGGGCGGCGCGTGGGACTATCTGGTCAAACCGGCCCCCATCAAGCAGACCATGCTCTCGCTGACCAGGGCGCTCAAGTACCACAAGGAAAAGGGCAGCGAGGTGGCCACTGTGGCCCTGCGCCGCGAGGCCATCGTGGGCACCAGCCCCAGGCTGGAGGCCTGCCTGGACCACGTGGCCCAGGCCTGCCGCCTCACCGGACCGGTGCTCATCATGGGCGAAACCGGCACCGGCAAGGAGCTCATGGCCCGCACCATCCACCAGAACTCCCCCCGGGCCACGGGCGAGTTCGTGGCCGTGGACTGCGCCTCCCTGACCGAGACCCTGCTGGAGAGCACCCTCTTCGGCCACCGCAAGGGCTCCTTCACCGGCGCCGACCAGGACCGCCCCGGCCTGGTCAAGCTGGCCGACGGCGGCACGCTGTTCCTGGACGAGGTGGGCGAGATGCCGCTGAACATCCAGCGGGCCTTCCTGCGCGTCCTGCAGGAGAAGCGCTTCCGCCCCGTGGGCTCCAACGTGGAGGTGCAGAGCGACTTCCGGCTCATCGCGGCCACCAACCGCGACCTGGAGGAAATGGCCGCGCGCGGCGAGTTCCGGCAGGACCTGCTCTTCCGCCTCAAGACCTTCACCATCACCCTGCCCCCCCTGCGCGAGCGCAAGGAGGACATCAAGGCCCTGACCCTGCATCACCTGGACACGCTCTGCGAGCGCTACGGCCTGCCCACCAAGGGCGTGGGCACCGACTTCTCCGAGATGCTCATGGCCTACTCCTGGCCGGGCAACGTGCGCGAACTCTATGGCGTGCTGGAACGGGCCCTGGCCGCCTCGGGCATGGAGCCCACGCTCTACGCCAAGCACCTGCCCCCGGAGGTGCGCCTGCAGGTGATGAAGGCCAACATCGAGCGCGGCAGGCAGGACGACCGCCCCGCGGCCATGCCCGAACCCCTCCTGCGGGACCTGGCCAAGGGCCACATGCCCACGCTCAAGGCCTACAAGGAGAACAAGGAGCGCGAATACCTGGACGCCCTGATCCTGCATACCGGCAAGGACCTCCAGTCCATGCTGGACACCTCGGGGCTGTCGCGCTCGCACCTGTACGCCCTGCTCAAGAAGCACAACATGTCCCTCTAGGCGGGAATCCCATGGGCTACAGGCAGGCGCACGCCCCCATCTACGGCTACATGCGGGGATTCAGGCACACCATCCCCCTGCATCTGGTGCATTATGCCCGCACCTTCAGCATCTTCAGGCTGCTCAACACGCTGGACCTGGGCAGCGTGCTCAACGTGGGCGGGGCGGACGGCTGCCAGTCCCACCTGGTGCGCACGCTCTTCGGCAAGCCCGTGACCACCGTGGACATTGACGAGGGGGCGCTGGCCATCGCCCGCGAGCGTTTCGGCCTGGAGGTGGCCCTGGGTTCCGCCCTGGACCTGCCCTTCGCGGGCGACTCCTTCGACACGGTGCTCTGCATCGAGACCATCGAGCACATCCGCGACCCCGGGCGCGTGGTGGCGGAGCTTACGCGCGTGGCCCGGCGCAACGTGATCGTCTCCACCGAGAGCTTCTTCGACAGCGAGGAGCAGAAGCGGGCCTTCCTGCTCTACATCCGCGAGACGCACCCCCAGTTCTTCCGCGAGCGCGACCCCGTGACGCCGGGGGACGTGAGCTACTTCACCCGCGAGGACTTCCACGCCCACTTCGGCACCCGGAAGCTGCGCTTCCTGCCGCAGTTCAGCAGCAAGCAGGCCGAAATCATCGGGAGCATCGAGGCGGTGCGCGAACACGTGCGGGACATGACCGAGAACATCCAGCCGGACAGGCGCAGCAAGGTGATCGTGCACTACTCCAAGGGCGCGCCCGCGCCCAACCCCTCGCCGCTGGACGAGGACGACATACTGCGCGCCATCGTCACCGAAGGCCCCCTGTTTCCGATGCCCTCCCTTGAGCGAGACGAAGAGATGCTGGCCGAGGATGAGGAAAACCTGGAGAGGATCGCCCGCTTCCACGAGGAGAAGGCCTTCTGCGCCGTGACGACGCCGGATGGAGTCGCCGAAACGCCAATCGAGGAAACCGGGGCCGTCGGCATGAGCATGCGCTGGCTCACCCGGGACGACCTGGAGCGCTCACCCCGCTTCTGCACTAGGCTGGTCACGCTGGCCCCTGGTGGGCGCACCCCTGAGCGGGAAACACCCTGGGAGCACCAGCTGCACATCCTCTCGGGGAAGGGCCTGCTGGTCGAACGGACGCGCGAGACGGAGCTGGCCCCCGGCGCGACCGTGCTGGTCCGCGAAGGGCTGGGCTTCCGCGTGGAGAACGCCGGGGACGAGCCCCTGAGCTATCTGGACATCATCCCCTCCATCACCCACTACTTTGGGCGCTGACGTCAGCGGCTTCGAGGGGCCTCACGCCTCCCGCAACGCCGTCCAAACTCCCGCCCCGACCAGCACGGCCCCGCCGGTGCGCGCGCAGGCCCGCTGCATCCTGGGGTTGGACGCCACGCGGCGCAGCCTGCCCGCCAGGCAGATGTAGGCCAGGGTGTTCAGGAAGGCTAGAAAGAGGAAGGTGCCCAATATCGTGGCCAACTGCGGCAAGGGCTCGGCCTGGGCCGAAATGAACTGGGGCACGAAGGCCACGAAGAAGAGGATGGACTTGGGGTTGAGCGCGGTGACCGCGAAGGCCTGCGTGACCAGGCGGGTGCGGATTCCCCCCGCCGCCGCCCCGCCGCCAGCTGCCGGGCTTGCGGAGGTCTCGGGGCGCTGCCGCCACATCTTGTAGCCCAGCCAGAGCATGTAGGCCGCGCCCGCCATCTTGAGCACAGTGAAGGCCGTGGCGCTGGCCTGCAGGAACACCCCCAGCCCCGCCAGGGAGCAGCCCAGGGACAGCGCGTCGCCAAGCACGACCCCGATGGCCGCCCACCAGGCCCGCCGCGCGCCGTAGGCCAGCCCGAACCCGGACACGAGCATCACGGTGGGCCCCGGAAACACCAGCAATATGGTCGAAGCCCCCACGAAAGCCAGCCAGGTATGCAGTTCCATCCCGCTCTCCATATCAACACGGCCTGCCACCGCGAAAGTTTACGTTACCGTTCCATCCCCGCCCGCCCCGGCGTTCGCATACTCCGCGCTCCTGCGAGAAAGGCCGCGTTCTCTTCGTATCCGTGCGGCCCCACCGCAATCTCTGTTCAAGTCTCGGGGGCGTCCGACGCCTGCCCGGCCTTCGTGTGAGGCGGCCGCCACGAGAAAGGCCGCGCCCTTGCGGGCGCGGCCTCTTCGATCGTCAGTCGGAGGCGTTGCCCTCCCGCTAGTCGCCCAGCACGTAGCTGAAGATCAGCGGGGCCACGATGGCCGCGTCGGAGTTGATCATGTAGCGGGGGGTGTCGATGTCGAGCTTGCCCCAGGTGATCTTCTCGTTGGGCACCGCGCCGGAGTAGGAGCCGTAGGAGGTGGTGGAGTCGCTGATCTGGCAGAAGTAGGCCCAGAAGGGGGTGTCTTCCATCTCCATGTCCTGGATGAGCATGGGCACCACGCAGATGGGGAAGTCGCCCGCGATGCCGCCGCCGATCTGGAAGAAGCCGATGGGGGTCTTCTGCTTGGCCATCTCGATGTACCACTCGGCCAGGTGCTGCATCTGCTCGGTGCCGTGGCGGATGGCGGCGTGGCTCTTCACGTTGCCGCGCATCACCTCGGAGCAGAAGATGTTGCCCAGGGTGCAGTCTTCCCAGCCGGGGGTGTAGATGGTCAGGCCCATTTCCTTGGCGGCCAGCACCCAGGAGTGCTCGGCGGGCACCTGGAAGTGCTTCTCGATGCCGGGCTGGTCCAGCAGGTCGTAGATGAACTCGAAGGGGAACTTGGGCTTGTTCTCGTCGGCGGCCTTCTTCCACAGCTTGGAGATGTCGCGCTGCACCTGGCGCAGAACGCCCTCGGGGATGCAGGTGTCCGTGACGCGGTTGAAGCCCGCGTCGTAGAGCTCCTTCTCGGCCTCGGGGGAGAGGTCCCGGTAGTTGGCGCACATCTTATATTCGTTGTGGTTGAAGAGGTTGAACAGGTCCTCCTCCAGGTTGGCCGCGGTGCAGCAGATGGAATGCACCTTGCCCTGGCGGATCATGCGCGCCAGGATGATGCCGATCTCGGCGGTGCTCATGGCGCCGGCCATGGTCAGGAACATCTTGCCCCCGCCAGCCAGCAGCGTGTTCCATTCTTTTGCCGCGTCCAGGGTCTCGCGAGCGTTGAAGTGCCTGAAGTGAAGGTCCATGAATTTCGTGATGGTGCTCATTGCCGCTCCTGTGCCGCTGATCGCGCCGTGTGGCGCTTGAGGATCTTTATTGGATATATGTGTATTCAAAGGAAATGCTCGAATGCACTCCGCCCTGGCCCCGTTCCGGCCGCCGCTTCCGCTGGCGTTGCGGCTGCCGGATCGGCCCTTGGCGGCGATGCCCCAGCCAAAGAATCAAGTCCGTACCAGATGAAAGGGGTACGCGTAAAGCCCGGCGGGCCATCCGGGGCGGTTGAAGGGGGGCGAAAGTCACTGTAGTGTAACCTTCGCCGGGCAAAACATGTCCGACCGGCCGCATCCGGCCCGCATGCCACCCCAACCCGGAACACCCATGACGTACAGCGCCACCCCCTGGATCGACCACTACGACCCGGGCGTCCCCTCCAGCATCGACTACCGCCTGGAGCCCGTCACCGCCCTGCTCGATTTCGCCGCCGAGTGCCACCCGAAACGCACCGCAGTGCTCTTCCGCAACCTGCGCATGGATTACGCAACCCTGCGCCACAAGGCAGGACGCTTCGCCAGGGGCCTGCGCGACATGGGCATACAGCCCGGCGACCGTGTGGCCATCATGCTGCCCAACCTGCCCCAGACCATCGTGGCGTATTGGGGCGCGCTCTACGCCGGGGCCGTGGCCGTGTTCGTCAACCCGCTCTACATGGATACGGAACTGACCCACATCCTCCAGGACAGCGGGGCCAGGGTGCTCATCGTGCTGGACCTGCTCTGGGAGCGGCACAGGCCGATCCTCGAGGCCTCGGCCCTGGAGCGCATCATCGTCACCCGCATCAGCGACGGCCTCGCCTTCCCCATGGACTGGCTCTACAGGCTATCCGCCTGGCGCCAGGGCAAGTTCCCCCGCCTGGAGCTGGACGGCAAACGCACCCTGCCCTTCGTCGGCTGCTTCGGTTCCGAGCCGTACCACATAGAGGGCGTGGACCCGGTGGAGACCACGGCCCTGCTGCAGTACACCGGCGGCACCACCGGCATCTCCAAGGGGGTGGTGCTCACGCACCACAACCTCTCCTGCAACATCCAGCAGGCCAAGGCCCTGCTCTCCGTGATGGCCAAGGAGACGGAGGTCTTCCTGGGGCTTCTGCCCTTCTTCCACATCTACGGGCTGCAGCTGCTGGTCAACTTCGCCACGGCCAACGCCGCGGCCGTGGCCCCGGTGCCCCGCTTCGACCCGCTGGAGACGCTCAAGGCCATCGCCCGCTACAGGCCCACGGTGTTCCCGGGCACGCCCTCGGTCTACATGGCGCTCCTGCAGCAGAAGGCCCTGCCCGATTTCGACCTGACCTGCGTGCACTACTGCGTGTCCGGCTCCGCCCCGCTGCCCGTGGAGGTGCTGCGCCGCTTCAAGGAAATCACCCGCGCCGAGATCGTGGAGGGCTTCGGCCTCACCGAGGCCTCGCCCTTCACCCACGTCACGCCGCTGCAGGGCAGGCGCAAGCCCGGCTCCATCGGCCTGCCCTTCCCGGACACCCAGGCCCGCATCGTTGATCTTGCCGACGGGGTGACCCCCATGCCCCCCGGCAGCCCCGGCGAGCTGCTCATACGCGGCCCGCAGGTGATGCGCGGCTACTGGAACCGCCCAGGCGACACCGAGGAAACCCTGCGCGGCGGCTGGCTTTACACGGGCGACATCGCCGTGATGGACGAGGAGGGCTATTTCTTCATCGTGGACCGCAAGAAGGACATGATCATCAGCGGCGGCTTCAACGTCTATCCCCGGGAAATCGAGGAGGTGCTGCACACCCACCCCGGCGTGCAGGAGGTGGCCGCCATCGGCGTGCCGCACCGCTCACGCGGGGAGGTGGTCAAGGTCTACATCGTGCCCAAGCCCGGGCTGACCCTGACCCGAGAGGAGGTCATGGCCTTCTGCAAAGCGCACCTGGCCGCCTACAAGGCCCCCAGGTTCGTGGAGTTCCGCACCGAGCTGCCCAAGACCTTCGTGGGCAAGGTGCTCAGGCGCACCCTGCGGGCCGAGAACCCGCAGCACGCCCCCGAAGCGCGGGCCTAGCGGTTTTCCCCGCCCTGTGGCATACCCGCCGGGCGGAGGAACATCATGGACTACTGCGCGGGCGAAGACCTGTACCACAACCCCGACGTGGGGCCCAAGCTGCTGGAGATGCTCGACAGCTCCACCTGGGCCAAGCACCTCTCCGAGGACGACATCAAGGGGCTGTGCCGCTATTTCAGGCTGGAGCACCACCCCAAGGACTCAATCATCTTCGAGGAAGGCGCCGCCGAGGACTCGATGGCCATCATCCTCACCGGCGCCATCGAGATCACCAAGCGGGACGCCACCCCGGACCACCGCCCCAAGTGCCTGGTGCGCATCGGCCCCGGCAGGGCCTTCGGCGAACTGGCGCTCATCGAGGGGCCGCCGCGCTCGGCCACGGCCCGGGCCATCGAGGACGTGTCCATGCTCGTGCTCACCCGCCCCAGCTTCGACTGTCTTTGCGCCAAGGAGCAACCCCTGGCGCTCAAGTTCGTGCTCAACATCGCGCGCCTCATCAGCTTCCGCCTGCGCAACACGAGCGTGAAGCTGGTGGAATATCTCTAAAGGCCCAGCGCCCAATCACATTCTGGAGAAACGCATGGCTTACAAGGACCTGCAGGAATTCATCCGCGTCATCGAAAAACACGGCGAGCTCAGGCGCGTCGGCGTGGAGCTGGACCCATACCTCGAAATCGCGGAGGTCACGGACCGGGTGAGCAAGTCCGCCGGCCCGGCCGTCCTGTTTGAGAACGTCAAGGGCAGCAAGTTCCCCGTGCTGACCAACGCCTTCGGCTCCTACAACCGGATGAACCTCTCACTGGAAGTGGAGAGCCTGGACGCCCTGGCCGAGCACATCGAGACCTTCTTGGAGGTCAAGAAGCCCGACGGCATCATCGAAAAGCTCAAGCTGCTGCCCAAGCTGGCGCGCATGGCCAACATCTTCCCCAAGGAGGTCTCCAAGGCCCCCTGCCAGGAAGTCGTCCACACCGGCGACGACGTGGACCTCTCCATCATGCCCGTGCTCACCACCTGGCCCGGCGACGCCGGCCCCTTCATCACCCTGCCCCTGGTGATCACCAAGAACCCCGAGACCGGCGTGCGCAACATGGGCATGTACCGCATGCAGGTGTTCGACAAGAACACCACCGGCATGCACTGGCACAAGCACAAGGGCGGAGCCTACCACTACCACCTGGCCGAAAAGCTGGGCAAGCGCCTGGAAGTGGCCGTGGCCATCGGCGCTGACCCCGCCGTGACCTACGCCGCCACCGCGCCCATCCCCGACGAGATCGACGAGATCATCTTCGCCGGGTTCCTGCGCGAATCCCCGGTGGAGATGGTCCAGTGCAAGACTGTGGACCTGCAGGTGCCCGCCAACTCCCAGTTCATCCTGGAGGGCTACGTGGAGCCCGGCGAGCGCCGCCGCGAAGGCCCCTTCGGCGACCACACCGGCTACTACTCCCTGGCCGACAACTACCCCGTGTTCCACGTGACCGCCCTGACCCACCGCAAGGACGCGATCTACCCCGCGACCCTGGTGGGCCCGCCCCCCATGGAAGACTGCTACATGGGCAAGGCCACGGAGCGGCTCTTCCTGCCGCTGATCAAGAAGTCCCTGCCCGAGGTCAAGGACATCAACCTCCCCCTGGAGGGCGTGTTCCACAACCTCTGCTTCGTCTCCATCGACAAGCGCTACCCCGGCCAGACCCGCAAGGTCATGTACGCGCTGTGGGGCATGGGCCAGATGATGTTCACCAAGGTCATCGTGGTAGTGGACGCCGAGGTCAACGTCCAGAACGTCTCCGAGGTGCTCTGGCGCCTGGGCAACAACGTGGACTGGCGGCGCGACATCGTGGTGCTGGAAGGCCCCACCGACGCCCTGGACCACGCCTGCCCCCTGCCCCACTACGGCGGCAAGATCGGCATCGACGCCACCAAGAAGACCGCAGAGGAAGGGCACTACCGCGAGTGGCCCGACGCCCTGACCATGAGCAAGGACGTAAAGGCCAGGATCAGCGGCCTCTGGAGCAGCCTGGGCATCGACTAAGCCCGGCCTGCGCCCCCATAAAGATCGAAGAGCGCCCCACGGCTGATGGCCGTGGGGCGCTTTTTCCGTTCAATGGTGCGGCTCCGCGCGAGCGGTGTCTCGGACGGTTTCCGCCTTTGGGCGTGATGAGACGCAGCGGGTCCAGCCGTGTCCTCCCCGGGACCGAACTGGCTGATGTTCTTCAAATACAGCGGACAGTCCGGCCCCGGGGAGGATACGGCTGGAGCCTGGACGAACGAAGAGCCTCCGGCGGCCAAAGGGCCTTCGGCCCTCTGGACTCCCTTTCCGCTTCGCCGTGGACCGGCCCGCGCTTGCGGGCCGGACGTCGCTTCCGTACACTCTGGATACGGCTTCCCTCCGGCCGGAACCGCCTCCCCCAGGTGCCACCGCCATGCTCATCCTGAACCACGAAGACCCCAGGCCGCTCTACGTCCAGATCTACGCGCAAATCAGGGAACGCGTGCTCTCCGGGAAGCTGCTGGCGGAGGCCAGGCTCCCCTCGGCCAGGGATCTGGCGGCTGAGCTGGGCGTCAGCCGCAACACGGTGGAGAGCGCCTATCAGGAGCTGCTGGCCGAAGGCTACATCCACACCCGGACTCGTAGCGGGTACTTCGTCTCGACCATCGGCCACGAGGTCCCTCCCGCGCCCCGGCGGCGGACCACCACACCCGCCAGCGCCCCCCGCACCCGGTACGCCTTCGATTTCCATCCTGCAGGCCTGGACCCGTCCAGTTTCCCCGCGTCGGTGTGGCGCAAATACTACCTGGAGCATCTGCGCCTGGACCAGCCCCTGCTGGCCCAGTACGGCGACCCGCAGGGCGACCCGGCCTTGCGCGCGAGCCTGCGGGACTATCTGGAGCGTTCACGGGGCGTGGTCTGCGGCATCGAACAGCTCGTGGTCTGCTCCGGGCTGCAGCACAGCCTGGACACGGTGGCCCAACTGCTCTGGGGCAAGTGCCGGGCCCTGGCCACCGAGGACCCCGGCTACCCCCTCCCCCGGGAGGTTTTCGCCAACCACGGCTACGAGGTGGTGCCCACGCCGGTGGGGCCGGGCGGCCTCGACCTGGCGGCCCTGGACTCGAGCGGTTGCGACATCGCCTACATCACGCCCTCCCACCAGTTCCCCCTGGGCGAGGTGATGCCCATCGCCAACCGGCTGCGGCTCATCGAATGGTCCAGGCATGGAAGGTACATCATCGAGGACGACTACGACAGCGAACTGCGCTACCAGGGAAGGCCGATACCGTCCTTGCAGGGCCTGCAGCCGGGCGGCAACGTGATCTACACGGGCACCTTCTCCAAGATACTCTCCCCGGCCCTGCGCCTGAGCTACATGGTCCTGCCGGTATCGTTGCTGGACACGTACCGCCGGCGTTTCCGCTTCCACCTGCCCGGAGCGTCGCTGCCGGAACAGAAAACCCTGGCGGCCTTCATGGACAACGGCCACCTGGAGCGCCACCTGCGGCGCATGCGCACGATCTACAGGAAGAAGCGGCAAGCCCTGGCGGCGGCGCTGGGGCGGCACTTCGGCCCAAGGGCTGAGATCATAGGGCAGGAGGCCGGGCTGCACGTTGTGGTGCGCCTGCGGGGCGAACCGCGCGGTGAGGCTGAAAGGGGCCGGCTGGCCGAGGCGTCGGGCATCCGCCTGCTGCCATTCTCCATAACGAACGCCGACAACAGCCCTGCTGACGGACACCTGCTCCTGGGATTCGGGGCCATGTCGCCCGAGGAACTGGACCAGGGGGTGCGGCTTCTCGCGGAGATCTGCTACGGACAAGAGCCCCGGACGAGCTGAAACGAAAAGCCCGGCGCGGCCTCATGGGCCGCACCGGGCACGGAAAGCGGGGAGCGGACGGTTCGGAATCGAGCCGGGCGTCCTCCCGGAGCTACAGCGTCTGTTCGATCTCGGCGACCGTTACCACCAGCGCGGCCCGGGCCCACTTGAACTTGGTCACGGCCTCGAAGTCGTGGCCATCGGTCACGAATTTCGCCGTTCCCTTCACCAGGAAGCCCGTGCCGGGTCCGTTGCGGCCCTTCACCTTGCGGCTGCCCAGGGTAAGGAGCACGCGGTCGTTCGCGGCCACGTTGGCCTGGGTCTTGTTCATGCCGCCCACCGGGATCACCAGGCGCTCGTTGTCGAAGAGTTGCAGGTAGCTGTTCCAGGTGTTGACCATGTGCGGGCCGTCGTCGCCCAGGGTGGCGATGGCCACCACGCCTTCGTTCTTCATGACCTCGCGCAGGATTTCGAGGATGCTTTCGGGTATCATGGCTTGCTTCTCCTTGGAGTCGGTGTGCACGGCGCGGATGAACGCGCCATGCCGGGAGACTTATCCACGAAAAGGACGGGACGACAGGGCCAGTTGGAGAAAAAAACAGGGGGCCAGAAAGGGCTGGAGTGGACCGGAAAGAGCCTCCGGCGGCCAAAGGGCCTTCGGCCCTCTGGACTCCCTTTCCGCTTCGCGTTCACGGTGGGCAATTTCCTGCAACGCGAAAAGACGCCGTGTCTTCGGGCGGTGCCTCCGGGCGCGAAGCCGATGGATGTTCTTCCAATACGTCCGAGGCTTCGCGCCCGGAGGCGCCGCCTGAAGACTACAACCACACCTGAAACGCCCCCCTGCACCCCATATGGGATTCCAAAGGGAGGAACTCCCTTTGGCGGGTGATTCCAAAGAGGGCGGAGCCCTCTTTGGCCGCCGGCGGCATCCCGCATCCGGCAACGGCTATTTCGGTTTCTGAGCCTTGCGGCGGGTGGGGATGTCGATCTCGTACTTCTGGATCTTGTAGTTCAGGGCGCGCCTGCTGACGCCGAGCAGCGGCGCGGCGTCCTTCTGCACCCAGTCGGACTTCTCCAGGGCGCGGATGATGGCCTGCTTCTCGCTCTCGTCCAGGGAGAGCGCCCCGGACTCCTGGTGCGCCTTGGCGCTGGGCGCGATCTGGAGGTCGTCGGGCTGGAGCACTCCGTCGCGGCAGAGCACGATGCCCGCCTCGATGGCGTTCTTGAGCTCGCGGATGTTGCCCGGCCAGGAGTAATCCATCATGTAGGCCAGGGTCTCGGGTGGCAGGCGCACGGGGTCCAGGCCCTGGCTGGAGGTGAAGTCGGCGGAGAAGTGCTCAGCGAGGAGGGGGATGTCCTCCTTGCGCTCGCGCAGGGGGGGCACGTTGATGGTCACCACGCGCAGGCGGTAGTAGAGATCCTCCCGGAAGGTGCCCTCGGCCACGTCCTGGGCCAGGTCGGCGTTGGTTGCCGCGATGACGCGGCAGTCCACGGCGATCTCCTTGGTGTCGCCGATGCGCCGTATCTTCCTGTTCTCCAGGAAGCGCAGCAGGCGCACCTGCATCTCCTGGGAGATGTTGCCGATCTCGTCCAGGAAGAGCGTGCCCTTGTGGGCCTCCTCGATGAGGCCCTTCTTGTCGCGCACGGCGTGCGTGAAGGAGCCCTTCACGTGGCCGAAAAGTTCGGATTCCAGCAGGCTGGCCGGGGTCGAGCCGCAGTCCACGATGACCAGCGGGTGCTCGCGCCGGGGGCTCAGGGTGTGCAGCAGGTGGGCGATGCGCTCCTTGCCGGTGCCGGATTCGCCCAGCAGCAGCACGTTGACGTCGCGCGGGGCCACCTTCTCCACCATCTGGGCCATCTCGCGCATGCGCGGGGATTTGGTCTGCCACATGCCGCCGTCCGGGCTGGCCGGGGCGGCGGGGGAGGCGGGCTTGCGCGCGGCTGCGGGCTTGGCCTGGGCCTGCTGCAACTCGCGGGCCTGGCCCAGCACCTTGCTGACCTTGTCCAGCAGCTCGCGGCCCTCGAAGGGCTTGGTCAGGTAGTCCACCGCGCCGCTCTTGATGGCCTTCACCGCGTCCTGGATGGAGCCGTAGGCCGTGAGGAAGATCAAGGGCATCCCGGGGGAGGATTTCTCCAGCCGGGCCTGAAGCTGCAGACCGTCTAGGCCGGGCATGCGGATGTCCGAGATGACGAGGTCCACCGGGCGCTCGGCCAGGATGTCCAGGGCCTCCTGCCCGTCGGAGGCCAGGATGACGTCGCAGCCCGCAGAGGTCAGGCGCACCTCCAGGACTTCCTGGATGTGCGGGTCGTCGTCGGCGACGAGGATGGTCTTTCCTTCGAGCTGTCCTGGCATGCCTATTGCGCCGTCATCTTTTTCTTTTCCTGGATTTCGCGGTGGATCGCCTCCAGGGCCTTGATCTGCTTCTGCAGCAGCAATACCTCTTTCTCCTTTTCCTGCAAGCGCTTTGCAAGCTCCTGCTCCCCGCTGGAGGCCTTGGCCGCGGGGACGGGCTGCTTGGGCTCGCGCTGCGGCGCGAAGAGCTTGGCGTTCATCAGGAAGGGGGTGAGCATCCTGGGGTCGGCCTGGCCGATGTTGCCGCCGGAAGAGTGCTCCCACTCCTTCCAGATGGCCCGGGCGGCCTTGATGTCATCGGCGTTCTCGGCCCCGGCCAGGCGGGCGCAGGCCAGGCCGAACAGGGCCTTGGAGCGCACGGCCTGGTCGTCCACGCGGCGGGCCATGGCGTCGAACAGGGCCGCGCTGGCGCGGTAGTTGCCGTTCCAGAAGGCCTGGAGGCCTTCGCTGTAGGCGGTGTCCACATCCAGGGTTTCCAGGGTCTCGGGGCTGGGCACGGCCTGCAGGGATGGCTCCGGCGCGGGTTGCGGAACCTGCTTGGGCGTGCAGCCAGTGGCGGCGATGCCGAGCGCCGCCGCCAGTAGGGCCGCGGCCAGCCAGCGCTTCCGGTTTGTTGGTTGGGAATGCATCTTACGGATTCTCCCTGGAGATGGGTATGGTGAAAAAGAACGTGCTGCCCCGCCCCGGCCTGGAGTTGAGCCAGATCTTGCCGCCATGGGCCTCCACGATGTTCTTTGCGATGGAGAGCCCCAGGCCGATGCCGTCGGCGGACTTCTTGAGCTTCTCGCCCCGGTAGTACTTGTTGAACACCAGGGGCTGCTCCCCTTCGGGGATGCCCGGCCCGGAGTCCACCACCGAGAACAGCAGCTGATTGCCGCCGTCGGCCAGTTGGAGCGAGGCCTCCACCGTGGAGCCCGCCGGGGAGAACTTCACGGCGTTGCCGATCAGGTTCAGCAGGGCCTGGCGCAGGTGCTCCACGTCGGCGGTCACCGAGGGCACGTCGGGCAAGGCGTGGGCGTTGATGGTGATCTTCTTGGCCTCGGCCGCGGGCATGGCCTTGTCCACGGTCTCCTGGAGCAGGTGCACCGGGTCCATGGGCTTGAAGCTCAGGTTGATGAAGCGCGAGGACATGCTGGAGACCTGCATCAGCCTCGCCAGCAGCTTGGAGATGCGCTCCAGCTCGGAGGAGGCGATGTCCAGGAAGCGCTTCTGGCGGTCGCTGACCTCGCCCAGCACCTGCTCGCGCATGAGGTTCACGGACTCGCGGATGGAGGTCAGCGGGGTGCGTATCTCGTGGCTCAGCATGTCGATGAAGTCCGTGCGCATCATCTCCTCCTCCTTGAGGCGCGCGGTCATCTCGTTGAAGGCCTGGGCCAGTTCGCCCAGTTCGTCGCGGGAGATGACCCGCACGGAGGTGAGTTTGCCGTCCAGGGTGAAGGCCCGGATGCCGCGCCTGAGCTCCCGAAGGGGGCGCACAAGGGAATAGGTCAGGTAGGCGCTGCCCATGAGGGCCACGGCCATGAGGATGCCCAGGCCGATCATGCCCGCGCGCACGGAGCGCTCGCTCCAGGCGTAGAGCTCGCGCATGCTGGATTCGATGAAGCGCTCGTTGTCCTGCTTGGCCGAGGCGATGGTGGTCAGCCAGGCGTTGAGCTTCTCCTGCGGCACCCAGGGCGGCTCGGACTTGAGCAGCTCCGCCGGGTCGCCCAGGTTGGGGAAGGTCTCGCGGTAGTCGTCCTGCAGCCTGGTCCACACGTCGGAGCCGGGGTAGCTGAACCACTGGATGGAGCCCAGGTTGCGCCTGTACTCCTTGAAGGCGGAGAGGAAATATTCCTTGTAGTTGTCCTGGCGCAGAACCTCGTACTTCTTCTGGTTCTCCTCGATGGCCAGCAGGTTGTCCACCATGGCCTGCGAGATGGAGATGACCTCGAAGCGCACCTTCACCACCTCGCGCGAGATGTTCACGATGCCCTTCTGGTAGTCGAAGATGTTCGAGGTCGTGAAAAAGATGATCACCAGGATGCTGGCGAATACGAGTATCAGCTTGAAAAGCAAGCCGATGCGGAAGATGCGGGGTCTGCTGGGAAAACGCATGGTCTGGTCGGGTCCACTCTGTTGCCGGCGGGTTGCTTACACCCAGGCGTGCCGGGGGGCAATCACTTGGCGCCGAAAAGTTCGCGCTCGAACTCGTGGGGACGGCGCAGGTTGTGGATGGAGAGCTTCTGCCCCGATCCCGTCACGATGCTCACCTTGCCGTAGTTGAGGAGCGAGCCGAGCAGCCCCGTGTGCGCGCACACGGACTCGATGCGCCGCAAATCCACCGAGAAGACGGAGCCCCAGAGCACGTCCTGCTGGATCATGCGCTTGGGCGTCACAATCACCTTGTTGCTGAAGAAGCCGAGCAGGCGCGTGAGGCCCATGAGACTGAGCACGGCCGCGGTGGTGTAGCAGGCACCCTTCACGGACCAGGCGATCACGGGGGGCAGGATCTTCTTGAGGTCTTCGGGCGGATTGAACTGGGTGATGGCGAGCAGGTAGGCCACGTTCTGCATCACCGCGTAGGCCAGGGCGAAATAGATGGCAGCCTTGAGAAACACGGCCCAGTGCTTCTTGGTCTGGTAGAGAATTTCCTCGTTTTCAGCCAGAAGGCGTCGCGTGTTCATTGGGGCTCCTGCTGCGGCATGCGCCGGTCTTGTCCGAAGCCAGGGCTGTAGCGCATGGAGGCCGCCGGTGTAAAGGAATGCGGGGGGTTGAATGAAAACGCTCCCCCGACCTTCTCTTTTCCCGCATCGGGAGTTATGATCTCATCATTGAGACTTGATAGGAGAATCGAATGCAGGACGCCATCATCTTCTTCGCCGTGGTCGTGGGCTTGGTGCTCGTGCTGAACAAGCTGTTCCCGAACCTCAAGGGCCGGGGCGGCTGAGTGCCCCGCGTGGAGGACTTCGGTCTGGAGTCCGACGGCAAGAGCAAGAAAAAATCATGCGATTAGGGCCACGAACCAGGCCCCCGCGCACATGATCACCGCCGCCATCCCCAGCCAGGGGGAGAGGCGGCGGTCCTTGTTTCCGGTGGCCCGCAGCCACCAGGCGTAGGCCGCCCCCAACAGAAAGCCTGTCCCGAAGCCGAAGAAGTGGCCCATGAGGTCGATCTTGCGGGCCTCGTCCTCGTCGCCCACGCCCAGGAACGCCAGGATCATAAGCCCCGCCGCGAAGGGCAGCGCCCGGCGCCAGCGCAGCGCCCGCCCCAGGCGCACCAGCCTGACGCCCGCCAGGGCCCCGAGGGCCGCGAACACCGCCGTGGATGCGCCCAGGAAGGTGTAGCCCGGGTCGTTGAAGGGTATCTTGGCCAGGTTGGCCAGCGCGCCAGCGGCCACGGCCAGCCACCAGGCCCCGCCCAGCCCCACCTCCTTGGCCAGCAGCAGCAGGAAGGTGCCGCCCAGGCCCACGTTGCCGATCAGGTGGGCGATGTCCGCGTGCAGGAAGAGCGAGGTCACGGCCCTCCAGAGCTGGCCGTGGGCCATGAGCCGGGTGTCGCCCAGGCCGCGCCCGTGCCAGTCCACCTCGAAGGCCCCCAGGGAGTGCTGCGCCCCGGTGAGAGTGAGGAACACCGTGACGATGGAGAGGCTCCAGATCACCCCGGGCAGCTCCCCCCAGGAGAAGCCCGGCTTGCGCAGGTCGCGCAGTTCTATGGGCTGAGGCGGGTTTTCGGAGGTGAAGGCGCGCAGCTCGGCCACGGCCTCCTGCTCGCGGGAGGGCGGCACCAGCAGGCGCATGCCCGGCCAGCCCTGGCGGATGCGGCAGGGGATGCCCGCCGCCATGAGCGCCAGGGACCAGTGATGGGCCATGTCCGGAGTGAGTTCCGCGAGCCCCAGTTCTTCCAGGACGGGGGCCGCGGCGTCCGGCCAGGGGCTCGGGCGCAGGGGGGGGCTTGGGTGCATGGTGCTTCCTGACGTAATTGCCGCTTTGCGGCCGGGTGCAACTTTGCTAGACGTTGGTCCGGCATTCCAACCGATCAACCGAGGCATCAAAATGGCCAGACAAAATAAGACCAGACAGGAACAGGCCAGGCAGGAACAGATCTACTCGTTCTTTCTCCTGGGCATCCTGGCGGTATCGCTCTTTTTCGCCTTCCAGGTGCTCACGCCCTTCCTGCACAACATCCTCATCGCCATCATCCTGGCGTCGCTGTTCCACCCTCTGCAGGGGAGGCTGAACAAGGAGCTGAAGGGCCGCAAGACCCTGGCCGCCCTGATCTCCACGCTGACGGTCACCCTGGTGATCGTGCTGCCCACGCTGTTCTTCCTGGGCGCGCTGCTCAGCCAGGCCGCCATCTCCATCGGCGCGCTGCAGAACTGGCTCAAGGACACGCACCTCTCCACCTGGCTCAACAGCGAGACCTTCACTCCCTACATAACCTGGATCAACGAGTACATGCCCTGGCTTGAGATCGACCTGAACAAGCTGAACCTGCAGGGCAGCCTGCTGGACCTCTCCAGGAAGCTCGGCCAGATGATGATCGACTCGGGCACGAAGATACTGGGCAATTTCATCGGCCTGGGCCTCGATTTCGCCATCATGCTCTTCGTGCTCTTCTTCCTCTTCCGCGACGGCGACGCCATGCTCGTGCAGCTCAAGCACCTCTCGCCCCTGCACGACAGCCAGGAGGACCGCATCCTGCGCCGCATGCGCGACGTGGCCCGCTCCGTGGTGGTGGGCAGCTTCCTGGTGGCCGTGTGCCAGGGCGTGGCGGGCGGCATCGGGCTCTACATCGTGGGCATCCCGGCCCTGTTCTGGGGCGCGATGATGGGCTTCGCCTCCCTGGTGCCCGTGGTGGGGACGCTCTTGATCTGGGGCCCGGCCGCGATCTACCTGCTCATCGTGGGGGACTGGAAGGGCGCGCTCATCCTCACGGGCTGGGGCGTCGTCATCGTCTCGGGCATCGACTCCCTGGTGCGCCCGCTGCTGATGCAGGGCCAGGCCCAGATGTCCACCTTCTGGGTGTTCCTCTCCATCATCGGGGGCATCAAGTACTTCGGCCCACTCGGCATCCTCTACGGCCCCATGATCCTGGCGCTGGCCATGGTCATGCTGACCATCTACGCCGACGAGTACCACGAGGTGCTGGAGGCCAAATGCCACAACCCCGAGGCGGAACGCCCCAAGGACTGAGCAGGCTCCGAAGCGCAGGTCAGGAGCCCGCGGCCCACTCCTTGCGCAACTCCTCCAGGATCTCGGCGGCTTCGGGCACGTGCTTGCGCTGCATGGCCCAGACGCGCAGGGCCTTGTTCACGGGGATGTGCTTGTTGGCCGGGTCCTTGTAGAAGGCGTCCATGCCCTCCACGAACTCCTTGAGGGAGAGCCCGAAGAAATAGCGGCTGGTGTTGTACTCGTAGGTGGTGCGGGTCTTCTCCACGCAGGGCTGGTCGGGCTTGTAGAGCGCCACGCTTCCCCGGGAGAGCACCGGCTGGGAGAAATCCCCGCCCGTGACCACGCCGTCGAGCACGCCGGTCAGGTAGGCGTATTTCCAGATGTCGTTCTGCTGGTTCCAATAGGCTCCGTCGCGTTCCTGGGCGAGGGCGGACGACGCTGTGAGCAGCAGGGCGCAGACGAGGGTCAGGATCAGGCGCATGGAAGTCCTCCGGCGGAATGTGTGCGTGGAAAAACGATGCGTAGGTATCAGCCGCGCCCCCCGCTGGCAACAAGGGAGGCTGAGCCCGGCTTGCGGCAGACCATCCTGCCCATGAAACGGGGCGGATCGTCCAGGCGGCCCTCGAAACTCTCCAGGATGTCCCACCCCCGGAACCAGGCTTCCAGCTCGCCGCGCCGCAGCAGGTGCGCGGGGTTGCGGGGCTTGCCGAAGGCTTCCTGCCCTTCCAGGTAGGTCTCCATCACGAACAGGCCGCCCGGGGCCAGGCAGGCTTTGAGCCCTTCCATGAGCGGCCTGTGCAGGTAGCGGAACACCAGAACGGCGCCGTAGGATTCGGGCTCGAACGCGGGCGGCGGGTCCGTCTCCAGGTCCATTTGCCTGAATCGCACGTTGGCGGGCCAGCCCCCCTGCTCCAGCCCCTCGCGGGCCAAGGCGGAGATGTCCACCAGCAGTACGGTTGCCCCGAAGCCTGCCAGGTACAGCCCGTTGCGGCCATCCCCGCAGGCCACGTCCAGCACGGGGCCCAGGCGCGCGGCGGCCAGGGCCTCATCGCGCCAGCGCGCCAACAGTTCAGCCGCCTTCATGCCCAGCCCCTAACCGCAGCCAGCCAAGGACTTCCTGGGCCCGGCCCGGCGCGGAACACCCACCGTCACGGCGTAAAGCAGGCCCACGCCGGAAGGCAGGCCCAGCACGTCGGCGGCCTCGGCGTCATAGAAGGCGCCCACCCCGCAGGCCCCGAGCCCAAGTGATTCGGCCGCAAGGTAGAGCCTGTGCCCCAGGCGTCCCGCCCCGATGAGCGCCGCGCGGTAGCCTCTCGGCCCCAGGGTCTCCTCCAGGGCGGGAATATCCGCCAGGAAGACCACCTGCAGGGCCGCGTCGCGCATCCAGAGCTGGTCCAGGCAGATTCCGGCCATGGCGGGCCCCATGTTGCCGTCGCGCACCTCGGCCGCGCGCAGGGCCGTGCGGTTGAGCAGGAAGAACCCGGGCAGGGCCAGGAAACCCGCCAGGCAGGCGTTTTCGCAGGGGTGCCCGGCCGGATGCAGGGGCGCTCCCAGAACCTCGATCAGCTGCCCCAGGGCCCCGTCGGGCAGGCGGTCCTGCGAGTAGGCCCGGCGGGACCGGCGCAGGGACATGGCCCGGAACATGTCCGTGGCGGGGGCGGTGGCCGGCAGAGGCGGCAGGTCCTGCCAGTTCAGGCCCTGCCCCAGGCGCGAGGCCTCGGGGCGGGGCATGGCTGCCCCGGCCTGGAACCGCGCCGAGCACACCCCGTGCACGGCTGCCAGCTGGGCGGGCAGGGCATCGGCGGCGCTGGCCCTGCTCCACGCTGCCGCCCCGGCGGGGAGCGGCCCGGGCTCGGCCAATCCGTCCGCATCGTGGCAGGCGGCCCGCAGCACGGCCAGGCAGCCTTCGCGGGCGGGGTCCACGCCCAGGTATCCGTTCACGGCCTGGTCGTCGAAATCCATCTCCATGGAGGCGTCCACCTCGAAGGCGGCCAGGCCCAGGGCCAGGCCCTCCACCATGTGCCCCGTGTCCAGATTGAGGTAGCGGTAGGCCCTGGTCCGGTATTTCCAGGCGCTGCGGAAAAAGATCGTCGTCACAAAGATGAGGGCCTCGCCGCTCTCCCCCGGCAGGCCCAGGCTCGCGGGCGAAGCGTTGCCCGGGCGCAGCAGGGTCAGCCCGTGGCCCGCAACGCTGAAATGATAGAGCCCCTGCCCCAGCCCGTCGCCGCCGGGCCACTGCACGTAGATTTCGCACGGGTAGAGCGCGCCGGCCGATGGACAGGCGCGGTAGAACATCATCCCGTCCCGGTGCGGGCAGGAGCGTGTGAGCCCCGCGGCATGGAACAGCACCGAGGAGAGGGCGTCGAGGTTCAGGGTCCGGGAGGCGCGGCTTCGGCCCAGGGTACCCCAGAGGGTCGCGGCCGGAAGCCTGGCGTCGCGGGTCAGGGGGCGCAGGGGCAGATCCCCATAGGTCTTGAAGGTCGAAGGCTCGTTGCCCCAGTCCAATCCGAGGCCCGAGAGGCGTCCCCTGCCGTAGGAGACTGCGCTGTGGTACTCCGTGGCGGAGCTCACCATGCCACGGCCCGGAGCAGGTCGATCCCGGTGTAGAGCTGGCAGAAGGCCAGCAGCACGGCCAGGGTGTTGCCCACGGCGTGCAGCAGGCCCAGGCGGGTGCCCGGTTTCTTCTCGCGGTCCAGCCGGACGCCGGTGGCCAGGCCGGAGACCGCCAGCGCCCCGATCACCAGGGCAACCTTGCCGTGGAGGCCCGTGGTCCCGGGGGCCGTCCAGACCAGCCAGGTGGTGGAGAAGCCTGAGACAAGGCCCAGGAGCATGCCCGCCAGGGCGATCTTGCCCAGGAGCACATGGGTGCGCCAGGGGAACATGGCCTTGCGCCCAAGGCGCACCGAGGCGAAACGGATAGCGCCCTGCCGAAGGGCCACGCAGGCAAGGAACAGGACCAGGGACATGAAAACGGGGTGAGGATAGTTCATCAACGCATTTCCGGGCGGCGCGGGCGGCCGGTTGCCAAGCCTCTCCGCGCCGGGTAAGGGTGATCGCCGACGGCCGCCGCGCCGATGCGGGCGGATAACACTTCAATTCTCCTACCGTGATATCATGGGCATTGGCAACAAAACCATCTTCACAGACGCCTCGGAGCGTGTGCTGGCGGGATCATCCCTGCACGGCGGACAGCTCGACGATTTCATAGCCGCCGTGGCCGGGGCCGCGGGCGACGAGGCGGAGGCCTTGCTCGCGGCTGCAAGGCGCATCCGGCTGGAGACGCTGGGCACCGGCGTGGGCCTCTGCGCCATCGTCAACGCCAAGAGCGGGCGCTGCTCGGAGAACTGCTCCTTCTGCGCCCAGTCCGGGCATTTCAGCACCAGCGCTCCGGAGCACCCCTTCCTGGAGGTCGCGGAGGTGGTCCGCGCCGCCCGGGCCATGCGGGAGCGCGGGGCCACACGCTTCGGCATCGTCACCAGCGGCCTGCGCCCCACCGGGGAGGACTTCCGCCGCCTCAAGCAGTGCATCCGCGAGGTCGCCGCCCTGGGCATGGGCGCGGACACCTCCTGCGGCGTGCTGACCCGGGCCGAGTTGGACGAACTCAAGGAGGCGGGCCTCAGCGCCTACCACCACAACCTGGAGACCGCGCGCAGCTTCTTCCCCCGAGTCTGCACCACCCACGATTACGAGGATGACGTGCAGGCCGTGCGCGACGCCCTGCAGGCCGGGCTCTACGTCTGCTCCGGGGGCATCTTCGGCCTGGGCGAGAGCTGGGCCCAGCGCGCCGAGCTGGCCCTGACCCTGCGGGATCTTGACGTGCCCTCCGTGCCGGTGAACTTCCTCACGCCCATCCCGGGCACGCCCATGGGGGAGCGCGAGCCCATGCAGCCCCTTGAGGCCCTCAAGACCGTGGCCCTGCTGCGCTTCCTGCTGCCGGGCGCGCAGCTGCGCATCTGCGGCGGCCGGGACGCGGTGTTCGGCGCGGAGCGCGGCCTCGACCCCCTGGAGGCCGGGGCCAGCGGGCTCATGATCGGCGACTACCTGACCACCAAGGGCGTCCGCGTTGAAGAGGACGTGCGCAACCTCCGGGCCAGGGGATGGGAGACCGGCGGTGATTGAGCGCCGCTTCGCGGAGGCGCTCTCGCGGCTGGAGTCGGTCCACCGCCTGCGCCGTACCCGCACCTTCGACCCCAACCGGCCGGGGTTGCTCAACGCCTCATCCAACGACTACCTGGGGCTGGCCCGCCACCCGGTGTGCGCGGCGCGGGCCTGCGAATACGCCCGCGTCTGGGGCTCTGGCTCGGCCTCCTCGCGCCTGATCTGCGGCACGCTCCCCCCGCACGAAGCCCTGGAATCCAGGCTGTCGGCCATGAAGGGCAGCGAAGCCGCCCTGGTGATGGGCTCGGGCTTCCAGACCAACTCCTCGGTCATCGCCACGCTGCTCGATGCGCAGGCCCTGGGCCAGGCCCCGCTGGTCTTCTCGGACAAGCTCAACCACGCCAGCATGCACGAGGGCTGCCGCCTGGCGGGCGCTCGCCAGATCCGCTACCGCCACCTGGACCTGGACCATCTTGAGTCCCTGCTCGCGAAGCACGCCGCCGAGCCCGGCCCGCGCTTCATCCTGAGCGAGACGGTCTTCTCAATGGACGGCGACAGGGCCGACGTGCCCGCCCTGGCCGCCCTGGCCGAGCGCCACGGAGCCTTCCTCTACCTGGACGAGGCCCACGCCGTGGGCGTGCTCGGGCCTGCCGGGCGCGGCCTGGCCGCGGGCGTGCCCCTGGAGCAGGGGCTGGTGATGGGCACCTTCAGCAAGGCCCTGGGCAGCTACGGGGCTTACGTGTGCTGCACGCGCACCGTGCGGGAGTACCTGGTCAACCGCGCTCCCGGGTTCATCTTCTCCACCGCCCTGCCGCCCCCGGTGCTGGGCGCGGTGGACGCCGCCCTGGACCTGATCCCGGCCATGGACGCCCAGCGCGCCAATCTTTCAGCCTGCGCTGAACGCCTGCGCCAGGGCCTGCGCGATGCCGGGCTGGACACCGGCGGCTCAAGCACGCAAATCGTACCCGTGCTGGCCGGGGAGGAAGCCCGGGCGCTGGCGGCCATGTCCGCCCTGGAGGCCGAAGGCATCCTGGCTGTGGCCGTGCGCCCCCCCACCGTGCCGCCCGGCGGCAGCAGGCTGCGCCTCTCGCTCACGGCCGCCCACACCGAGGCGGATGTTGACCGGCTCGTCGAAGCCGTCGCCCGCGCCCTGGGGGATGTGCGATGAACTCGCCCAGGCTGCTCTTGACACACGGCTGGGGCTTCGGCCCGGCGTTCTGGTCACCCCTGCTGGAAGCGCTGGGCGGGGTGGATGCCCACCGGCTGGACATGGGCTTCTTCGGCCCCCCGCGCCTGGAGCTGCCGCCCGGACCATCCGGACCATGGCTCGCCGTGGGGCACTCCCTGGGCGCGCTCTGGCTGCTGCGCGAGGCCCTGCCGCAGCTTGAGGGCCGCCTTACGGGCTTCGTGAGCCTGGGCGGTTTCCCGCTTTTCGACGTACCCCCGGGACCCACCCGCGCCATGCGCCGGGGTCTGGGCAGGGACGCGGCCCTGGTGCTCGGGAATTTCTACACCGCCTGCGGGCTCCCAGAGGCCCTCCACCCCGATGTCTCCAGTGCGGACCCGGAGCGCCTGGCCGAAGGCCTGGACGCCCTGCTGCGCTGGGACGAGCGCGAACGGCTGGCGGGCCTGGACGTTCCCCTGCTGGCCCTGGCCGCCGAGGATGACGCCATCGCGCCGCCCGAATTGAGCAGGGCCAGCTTCCCCGCAGACCGGCTGGTCATGCTCCCGGACGGCGGCCACGCCTTCCCCTTCAGCCGCCCCGGCATCTGCGCCCGGCACCTCCGGGCCTTCATGGAGACGCTTTGAGAGAGCCGCAGCTCCTTTCGCGCAGACGCCGCATCATCCGCGCCTTCTCCGGGGCGCGCACCTACGACGCCCACGCCACGGCCCAGGCCGCCATCGCCGCCCGCCTGGCCGGGCTTGTGCTGGAGTCCGCCGTGCCGCCGAACGCCCTGGCGCTGGACATGGGCTGCGGCACCGGCGCGCTGGCGGAACGGCTGCTTTCAGGCGGCTCGTTCGGCGGCTACCTCTGCGCGGACATCTCCCCCGAGATGCTGGCCCGGGCGCGCTCGCGCCTGAACTCCCGGGGGCTGGCTGCCCGGCAGCAGACATGGTTCGCGGCCATGGACGCCGCCCGCCCAGGCTTGGCCCCGTGCTTCAATCTGGCTGTCTCCAGCATGGCCCTGCACTGGGCCGCCGACCTGGGCGAGGCGCTGCGCGCCCTGTGGGACGCCCTGCTCCCCGGGGGCAGGCTGGCCGTGGCAATCCCCGGCGAGGGGACCTTCCAGGCCTGGAAGGACGCACACCAGCGCCTGGGCCTGCCCTGCGGACTCCAGGATTTTCCATCCGCCAGCCGATTGGAAGCCCAACTGGCTGACCTGCTCCCGGAAAATGCCACGCTCCTCCAGGAACGTTTCCCCCTGCGCGCCGCCCGCGCCGTGGACCTGCCGCGCCACCTCAAGGCCGTGGGCGCGTTCGTGCCCAGGCCCGACCACTCGCCCCTGCCCCCGGGGGACTTCCGCGCCGTGCTGCGCGAACTGGACCGGGCCATGCGCCAGGGGGCCGCGATCGAATACCGCGTGCTCTTCGCCCTGACGGACAAGCCCGCCTGACACGAGGCCACCCATGAAAGGATATTTCGTCACCGGAACGGACACCGACGCGGGCAAGACCGTGCTCTCGGCGCTTCTGTGCATGGCCCTGGAGGCCGACTACTTCAAGCCGTTCCAGACCGGCCAGTCGGGCCAGCCTGGGGTCGACTCCGACACCGCAACCGTGGCCCGGCTGGCAAACCTGGGCCCGGATCGGCTGCACCCGCCCGCCGTTAACCTGCCGGACCCGCTCTCCCCGGCGCAGGCAGCGGCGCGGGCGGGCATCACGCTGGACATCGCCGCCGTCGCGCTGCCGGAAACGCCGCGCCCGCTGGTGGTCGAGGGCGCGGGCGGCGCGCTGGTGCCCATCGCCCCCGGGCAGGACATGGCCGCGCTCATGGCCCGCCTGGGCCTGCCCGTGATCGTGGCGGCGCGCTCCGGCCTGGGCACGGTGAACCACACCCTGCTCACCCTGGAGGCCCTGCGCCTGCGCGGCCTCGAGGTCGCCGGCGTGGCCCTCTCCGGCCCGCCCAACCCGGAGAACCGCCGCGACATCGAGCGCCTGGGCAACGTGCCCGTCATCGTCGAAATTCCCCGCCTGGACCCGCTGGACCACGACTCACTCAAGGCCCTGCTGCCCGCGCTCGCGCTGCCCGGCGCCGCAAGCGACGTCACCAGCGACGTGATCCGGTGGGACCGCGAGCACGTCTGGCATCCCTTCACCCAGGCCAAGACGGCCCCCGTGCCCATCCACCTGAGCCGCGCCAGCGGGGCGGACCTGGTGGCGGCGGACGGCAGGCGCTTCGTGGACCTGGTTTCTTCCTGGTGGGTCTGCGCCCACGGGCACGCCCACCCGGAGGTGGCCCGCGCCGTGGCCCGGCAGGCCGCCACCCTGGAGCAGGCACTGTTCGCGGAGTTCACCCACGAACCCGCCGCCCGGCTGGCCCACAGACTGGCCGAGCTGCTGCCCGGCGACCTTGAGCGCGTGTTCTACTCCGACAACGGCTCCACCGCGGTGGAAGTGGCCCTGAAGATGGCCCACCAGTACTGGCGCAACCAGGGCCGCCTGGAGCGCACCCGCATCGCCGCCTTCGAGGGAGCCTACCACGGCGACACCGTGGGGGCCATGTCCGTGGGGCGCACCAGCGGCTTCTTTACACATTTCGAGCCCCTGACCTTCGGGGTGGACTTCCTGCCCTACCCCTCAACCTGGATTGCCGACCCCGAGGGGGACCGGAAGCTGGCCCAGGCCCTGGCCGTGCTGGAGAACTACTTCAGCGTGCACCACGGCACCGTGGCCGCCGTCATCCTTGAGCCGCTGGTGCAGGGGGCCTCGGGCATGCGCATGGCCCCGCCCGCCTTCGTGAAGGCCGTGGCGGAGATGGCACGCAAGGCCGGTGCCTTGGTGATCCTCGACGAGGTGATGACGGGCTTCGGGCGCACCGGGACCATGTTTGCCTGCGAACAGGCCCAGGCCCAGCCGGACATCGTCTGCCTGGCCAAGGGGCTTACGGCGGGCTTCCTGCCCATGGCCGCCACCGTGGCCAGCAATGCCGTGTATGAAGGCTTCCTGGGCGAGACCTTCCACCGCGCCCTGGCCCACGGGCACTCCTTCACGGCCAACCCCCTGGGCTGCGCCGCCGCCCTGGCCGGGCTCGAACTCTTCGGGCGGGAGGACACACTGGGGCGCATCGCCCGGCAGCAGGCCGTGCACCGCGAGCGCCTGGAGGACCTGTTGGAGCACCCGAAGCTCGTGCGGCACCGCGCGTTGGGCTGCATCGGCGCGGTGGACGTCACCGGGCGCGGCGAAGGCTACGACGTGGACACCGGGCGCAGGCTCAAGGCCTTCTACATGGAGCGCGGCTTCTTCGTGCGGCCCATGGGCGACGTGTTCTACTTCCTGCCGCCGTCCAGCGTCACGCCGCAGCAACTCCATGACGCCTACGACCTGCTGCCCCAGGCTCTGGAGCAGTGCCTCTAGAACGCAAAAGCCCCCGGAGAACGGCTTGCTCCGGGGGCTTCCTCATTGGATCATGTGAACAATTCCTAGCAGCGGCCGGAATCCTCGCCGCCACGGAACGCACCCCACAAAGCCACGAGCCCCACGAACAGGATGACCGCGTCGCGCACCAGGGTCTCCTTGCTCACAGCCTGCCCAGCCCCGCCGAAACAGCCGCAGGTCACGTCCAGCCCCCGGGCCATGACCCAGCCCATGAGCGCCATGAACACGGCCATGAGCACATTGAGCACCACGGCCGCGCCGCGCACCAGCGTCCCGGCGCACAGGGCCAGGCCGCAGACCACCTCCAGGGCGGGCAGCAGCATGGCCGCGCCGTAGACCATCTTGGCCGGGAGCACCTGATAGTTGAAGATCACGGCGGCGAAGGTCTGGGCGTCCATGACCTTCTCGGCCCCGGCGTAGACGAACAGCGCCCCGAACACCAACCGGCTGAGCGTGAACACGGCGCGCATCAGTTGCCCCCCTCCACCGCGCCGCCCGCGGCGATCCAGCCATCCATGCCCTCGGGCATCACGGCCAGGGCGGTGAAGCCCATCTGCTTGAAGCCTTCGGCCAGATCCTTGCTCTTGGGGCAGCTGATGCCGCCGCAGTAGAACAGCAGGGGCTTGTCCTTGGGGAAGGCCTGTGCGGCGGCGTCCAGACCGGTGAGCAGCGCCTCGGCGGAAATGTGCACCGCGCCCGGGATGTGCCCGGCGGCGAACTCGTCCGGCTCGCGGGCGTCCACGAACACCCAGGTCCCGGCCTTCAGCGCCTCCATGGCCTGGGCGGGGGTGAGCACCTCCAGGCCTTTGCGGGCCGCCTCCTGGACCTTGACGGCCTTGTAATCCCCCCACCAGGGCAGGGGCTGCGGCCTGGCGACATTGACAACCCAGGCGGCCATGATTGATATGACTGTGAGAACAACGACATCCGGCCACCAGGGGCGGCGCGCTTGCTGGAACATGCTGTGCCTCGCTGTAAGTGCTTGCGGCCCCCTGCCTAGAGGAAATCGTGCGGAAACTCAACGCCCTGCTGGACTACTTCAAGTTTGTCCTGCGACATATGTTCGGAGGTGATTCAATGACGGAGAGCGCCACCCAGCCCAGAGACGTGGACCCTGAAACCGTGCGTTCCATCCTGGCAAACACCCCGCCGGGGGGCGTGACCGTCCTGGATGTGCGCCAGCCCTGGGAATACGAGCAGTTCCACCTGCCCGGAGCCACGCTCCTGCCGCTTGGCGAGCTTGAGGAGCGCATGGGCTCCGTCCCGGCAGACAAGCCCCTGATCGTCTACTGCCATTCCGGACGGCGCAGCGCCGCGGCGGCGTCCCTGCTGGCCGGGCGCGGCCATCCCGGCGTGATGAACATGCTGGGCGGCGTCATGGCCTGGACCGGGGCCACCGCCGTGGGCGCGCCGCAGACCGGGCTGCAGTATTACCGGGGCGACGAGACCCCGGAGGAGATCCTGGCCCTGGCCTACGCCATGGAGGCTGGCCTGGGCGAATTCTACGAGTGTCTGGCCTCCTCCGCCGCCACCCCCGAACTGGCCGAGACCTTCTCCCGGCTGGCCGGCTTCGAGGACAAGCACAAGCTCATGGTCTACCACCTCTACAAGCGGCTCCACCCCGAGAGCGCGACCGTGGAGGACCTGGCAGGCCGGGCGACCGCCAAGGCTCTGGAGGGCGGGCGCAGCGGCGAGGAGATCCTTGCGGACGCCAAGTCCCTGGATGGGGCGCGGTCCGCGCTTGAGCTGGCCATGGGCGTCGAGGCCCAGGCCATGGACCTCTACATGCGCCAGGCCGCCCTGGCCAAGGACGAGCAGGCCAGGGAAGCCCTGCTGGAGCTGGCCCGGGAGGAGCGCACGCACCTGCGCTCCCTGGCGGTGCTCATGGACAGGCTGGGCCAGGCCCCCAAAGCCGCCCCCGCCTAGGCGGACGGCCAGGCCCCGGCTGTAACTTCCATGCAACAACCGCGCGGCATCCTCAGCGCGCGAACCAACCACGAGGTTCACACATGGCTCCGGTCAATTTCTTCATGAACGTCCTCTGGCTCCTGTTCGGGGGCATCTGGATGGGGCTGGGCTGGTGCCTGGCCGGGCTGATCATGGTCGTCACCGTCATCGGCATCCCCTGGGCGCGCTCCTGCTTCGTCATCGCCGGGCTGGCCTTCTGGCCCTTCGGCAAAATGATCGTGGACCGCCAGTACGTGCAGGGCTACCACGACGCCGGCACCGGCCCCCTGGGTCTTTTGGGCAACGTGCTCTGGTTCGTGTTCGCGGGCTGGTGGCTGGCCGTGGGGCACCTGAGCGCGGCGCTGGTCAACTTCCTCTCCATCATCGGCATCCCCTTCGGCATCCAGCACCTCAAACTGGCGCTCATCTCCCTGGCCCCGGTGGGCAAGACGGTGGTGAACAAGCCGGAGTGCGTGGTCTGCCAGTAGACCTGGCACACAAGGAGCATCAGCCATGAAACGCATCGTGCCCGCGATCGTTCTTGCCGCCCTGGTGGCGGCCCCCGAAGCCGGGATGGCCAAGAAGAAGGACAAGGACTACCAGGGCGCGCCCCCCGGCAGCGTGCTCATGGAGCCCCTGCCCCCGGGCCAGGCCAAGAAGCCCGGCGGCGGCCCCCCGCCCTGGGCCCCGGCGCACGGCTACCGCGCCAAGCAGCAGTACCGCTACTATCCGCGCTACAACCTCTACCAGGATCCTGCCACGGGGCTGTTCTTCAGCTTCCAGGGGGGAGGATGGATCAAGGGCGGGCTGCCCGGGAACGTCCCGCCGGGGCATCTGGGCAAAGGATACATGATCCAGGGCGACCCGGACGCGCCCTACAAGGGCAACGACGGCCACATGAAGAAGTACAAGGTGAAGTAGGCGGGAAGAAAGACACGAGGGCGGCTGTAAGGCCGCCCTTTTTCGTTGTTGGAGAGCTCCGGGTCACATGGGATGGCAGAGCAGGGATTCCATCATGGGCAGGCCCGAATAGAACCTGGGCAGCAGGGAGCTGACGCGCCAGCCCGAATCCCTGATGAGCTTGGCCAGCAGTTCCAGGGAATACATGGAAGCCCCCGTGGGGACGGTCCGGTTTTTTTCCTCATAGAAATCGATGCGGCCCTCGATGTTGGCCGTGAAGAACAACATGCCACCATCGGCTACATATCTGCGCAGCATGGTCAATATGTACAGTGTGTTCACCGGAATCTAATGCGTTATGACCGAGAACATGGATATGACGTTGAAACTCCTGTCGGACAGGGCTTCAGGCAGTGTGGAGTCGATGTGCAGCGGAGGCGCGGCCTTGTTGTAGACGTAGTTGAATACGTCGATATAGTGGAAGGACATACGCTCGTCGGTGACGTTCTCCCGCAGGAACTCCACCATGTCCGCCTTGACGTCCACCCCCGTATAGCTCTTGATGGGTATCTCCAGGTTCACGATGGCGTCCGCGAAGCGCGAGCCGCAGCCGTAGTCGAGCAGGTCCATCTCCTCCAGGGGGATGCCCGTGCGCGCGGCCAGGTGGTACAGGAGCATCCTCCCGGTTTGGGCGGGCGGCCCCATGGCCAGCACCTTGGGAGCGTTGAGCAGGAATCGGTCGGGGATGACGAGTTTGGTATTCATGCGGCTTTCCATTTTTGTTTGGAAACCCGGCACGGCGGTTTCTCATTTAACGCAGGCCAGCAGATACTCCTGGTTGCCCTTGGGGCCCTTGATGGCGGCGGGCTCCACGCCCAGCACGTGCAGGCCAAGCTCCTGCGCGGCGTTTTCCACCATCCTCACGGCCAGCTGGCGAAGGCTTTCGTCGCGCACCACGCCTTTCACGGTCTGGCCCGGCCCCACCTCGAACTGGGGCTTGACCAGCGCCACCACGCGCCCGCCGGGCTTCACGAACCCGGTCACGGCGGGCAGCACCTTGGTCAGCGAAATGAAAGACACGTCGATCACCGCGATGTCCACCAGCTCGGGGATCAAATCCGGCGCGGCGGTGCGGAAGTTCACGCCCTCCATGCTCACCACGCGCGGGTCCGCGCGCAGCTTCTCGTGCAGCTGGCAGGTGCCCACGTCCACGGCATAGACCTTGGCCGCGCCGTGCTGCAGCAGGCAGTCCGTGAAGCCCCCGGTGGAGGCCCCCACGTCCAGGGCCACGGCCCCGTTCACGTCCAGCCCGAAATGCGTAAGCGCCGTGAGCAGCTTGTAGGCCCCACGGCTCACGAAGCGCTCCGGCTCCGCCAGGGAGAGCTCCGCGCCCGCGGGCAGCATGCGTCCGGGCTTGTCCAGCAGCTCGCGTTTGCCGTTCACGGTGAGATAGACCTGCCCGGCCATGACCAGGCGCTTGGCCCGCTCGCGGCTCTCGGAGAGGCCCTGGTCAACCAGGAGCTGATCCGCCCTGAATTTGGGATTCGCCATGTTCTTAGCCCGCCTGACCGGGCTGGGTTGATGATGCAGGCGCGGCAGCCGCGCGCCTGGGGTGTTTCACGTATTGACAGGCAGGGTCAAGATACACGGCCTGCAACTAAAGAGCCCCGGCCGGGCCGGGGCTCTGTCGATTGAACGTTTCGCAATCCGCCGCAGGCCGCGTTCCGGCCTAGAGCGGAGCGGCTTAGTTCTTTCCGGCCAGGCCCAAGCGGGCCACCACCTTCTCGGCGGCCTTCACGGTGTACTCCTCGGGGGTCAGGGCGGCCTTCTCCTCCGGGGTGATGACCAGTTCGGGCTTGTTCACCAGCTCGGGCTTGGGGATCACGCCGTAGTCCGCCGGGAAGGAATCCGTGAAGTACATCTCCTGGAAGCCGGAGAACTTCAAGCTGTGGGCCGTGGCGTCCAGGATGGCCAGCTCCGAGGTCTCGATCAGACCGGCCTCCTTGGCGCGGATCAGGCCCGCCAGGCATTCGCCGCCCTGGGTGCAGCTGATGTGCCCGTGGCGGTTGGCCAGGAGCATGGCGTCCATGATCTCCTGCTCCTCCACCTGGATGACCTGGAAAGAGCCGGGGCCGCCTATCTTCTCGTACTGTTCGGCGAAGTGCTTCACGCGCGGGAAGGAGACCGGGTTGCCGATCATGGCGGCCTGGGCCACGCTGGGGATGACCTTCACGGGCTCATAGACGCGCTTGGCCGGGTCGGGCTCGCGGTAGAAGCGGAACACCGGGTCCGCATGGGCGGACTGCACGCCGAAGATGCGCGGCAGCGAGGGGATGACGCCCAGGCGCTGCAGCTTGAGGAAGCCGCTCATGACGGCGGTGATGTTGCCCGCGTTGCCCACGGGCACGAACACGGCCTTGCGGTAGGTGTCCCAGTCGTACCACTGGGCCACCTCGAAGGCGTAGGACTCCTGGCCCAGGATGCGCCAGGCGTTCTTGGAGTTGAGCAGCGCCACGCGGTAGTTGTCCGCCAGGTGCTCCACCACCTTCATGCAGTCGTCGAACACGCCGGGCACCTCCAGCACGATGGCCCCGCTGCCCAGGGGCTGCGAGAGCTGCGAGGGCGTGACCTTGCCCTGCGGCAGGATGACCACGGAGGTGAGCGGGTGCCCCACGTAGGCCGCGTACTGCGCGGCGGCGGCGGAGGTGTCGCCCGTGGAGGCGCAGACGGTGAGCACGCTGTCCCAGTT
Source organism: Fundidesulfovibrio soli (assembly GCF_022808695.1). Classification (NCBI taxonomy): domain Bacteria; kingdom Pseudomonadati; phylum Thermodesulfobacteriota; class Desulfovibrionia; order Desulfovibrionales; family Desulfovibrionaceae; genus Fundidesulfovibrio; species Fundidesulfovibrio soli. The sequence goes on along the minus strand of NZ_JAKZKW010000002.1, from coordinate 236,532 downwards.
CTTCTCGCGCACCAGCGACTTCAGGAAGCTGAAGGCGCAGGCCATGCCGCGATCCTTGAAGGAGGCCGAGGGGTTCTGGCCGTCGTTCTTGAAGGCCATGGGCGTGCCCAGGACCTTGGAGAGCGCGGGGCTGGCCTCGATGACCGGGGTGTTGCCCTCGCCCAGGTAGACGATGTCCTGCGGCTCGAGGATGGGGGCCATCAGCTCGTAGAAGCGGAAGATGCCGCGCAGGGGCGTGGTCTTGGTTGCGGCGCGCTTGTCGAACAGCGACTTCCAGTACACTGGCGGGTTCTCCGCCAGGGAGTCGAACCAGGTGTCCTCCAGCAGGAACACGCCGCCGCACCTGGGGCAGGTGTAGTGGAGTTCGCCTATGTCGAAGCGCTCCTCGCAGCCGAGGCAGAAATATTCCATGTTTCCGCGATACGTGGGGAAATCGTTGCTCATGCTCGTTCCTTCTGTTTCCGGCTCAGGCCGGGGGCTTGGCATGTGATAACCGCAGCGGGATTAAAAGCCAAGCAGCACGACGGCTTGCTGTGCGGCCTTGCCGGGCCAGATCGAACGGGCGATCAGGGCCAGCATGGCGCCGCCCAGGCCGATCTTGACCACGAAGCCCAGCACCCTGCCCCACATGGCCCCCTTGGCGGCGTGCCAGGCCTCGGGCGAGGGGCGGCCGTGCATGCGCTCGAAGGCGTAGCAGCCCAGGTAGGCCCCGCCCACCGCGCCCAGCAGCGCGCCGAAGCCCAGCAGGAACGGGGCGCAGAAGATGGCCCCCACGATGGCCCCGATGAAGGAGCCCATGTTGCCCTTGGAGGAGCCGCCGTACTTCTTGGTGCCGACGTACTGCGCGCCGAACTCCAGGGCCTCACCGGCGGCGGCCATGGCGATGAGCGGGGCGAAGAAGCCCCAGCCAAGCGGCAGCGAGGGATGGATGAAGCCCCAGAGCCAGGCCAGGCCCAGCATGATCCAGTTGGCGGGCAGGCCCAGGACGTTGAGGCCGAGCACCGCCAGCTGCACGGCCAGGAAAAGGGAGGCGTAGAAGTATTCCATGGTGTTCCTATCGGGACGAGGGAAAAAAGTTCTGGTGGGTATGTGACATCGCACCGCGGCCGGGCTCAAGCCATACGTCGGCGGAGTGACGGCCGCTAGCGCTGCGACGCGACGTATCCATACCCATCCCCCTTCGCGGGGTCCAGGGGGATCATCCCCCTGGCGGGTGCGGGGCGGAGCTCTGCCCAGGGCCTGGGGGCAGCGCCACCGTCCGCTAACTGTCCTTGGCGCGCTTATCCACCACGCGCACGGCCTTGCCCTCGCTCTTGGGCAGGCTGTTGTGCTCCACAAGGTCCACCTTGGGGGTCACTTGCAGCTCGTCGCGCATCATGTGGGCGATCCTGGTGCGCAGCGCGCCCAGCACGCGCATGTCCTCCACGAAGACGTCCTCGCGGACCTCCACCTTGATGCGGATCTGGTCGATGGGGCCTTCGCTCTCCAACTCGATCAAGTAGTTCTGGCCCACCTCGGGCAGGCGCATGAGCACCTGCTCGATCTGCATGGGGTAGATGTTCACGCCCTTGATGATGATCAGGTCGTCCGAGCGGCCGGTGATGCGGTCCAGCCGGGCGTGTTCGCGCCCGCAGGGGCAGCGCCCGGGCAGGAAGCGGGTCAGGTCCCGGGTGCGGTAGCGCAGGATGGGCATGCCCTCTCGGCAGAGCGTGGTGAGCACCAGTTCGCCCACCTCGCCCTCGGCCACGGGCTCGAGGGTCTCCGGGTCGATGACCTCGGCCAGGTAGGCGTCCTCCCAGAGGTGCATGCCGCTCTGCTCCCGGCACTCGAAGGCCACGCCGGGGCCGTTCATCTCCGAGAGGCCGTAGGAGTTGAAGGCCTTGAAGCCGAAGATGTCCTCCAGGCGGCGGCGTGTCTCCTCGGAGTGGGGCTCCGCGCCCACCAGGGCGATGCGCAGGCCCAGGCCCTTGGGGTCCACGCCGTGCTGCTCGCAGAAGTTGGCCAGGTAGAGCGCGTAGGAGGGGATGATGTGCAGGGCCGTGACCTTGAAGTCCTGGATGAGCTTCAGCTGGCGCTGGCTGTTGCCCGCGCCCATGGGGATGGCCAGGCAGCCCAGGCGCTCCGCCCCGTAGTGCATGCCCAGCCCGCCGGTGAACAGGCCGTAGCTGGTGGTGTTCTGGAACACGTCGCCGGGGCGCATTCCCACCATGTGCATGCAGCGCGCCACCAGGGAGCTCCACCAGCTGATGTCCGAGGCGGTGTGGTAGACCACGGTTGGTGTGCCCGTGGTGCCGGAGGAGACGTGCAGGCGCACCATCTGTTCCGTGGGCGCGGCGTTGAGGCCGTCGGGGTAGGACTCGCGCAGGTCCTGCTTGGCGGTGAAGGGGATGCGGCGCACGTCGTCCAGGGTCTTCACGTCCTCTGGGCGCAGGCCGGCCTCCTTGAGCTTGCGGGCGTAGAGGGGCGAGCGCGCGGCGCGCTCCACGGTGGTGCGCAGGCGGGAAAGCTGCAGGCGGGAGATGTCCTCGCGGGTGAGGGACTCGGCCGGATCGTAGTACATGCGCTCTGCTCCGTGGATGAGCCGCCCCGGCCACGTGCGCGAGCGCCTCTTGGCGGGCGGCGGGTGTTTGGGAGGCTCAGCCGCCGTATTCGGAGGGCGGCGGGATGTCCGTGGGGTTCTCGAAGGAGGTGGATTCCCGGAAGAAGCGCAGCTTGACCATGCCGGTGGGGCCGTTGCGCTGCTTGCCGATGATGATCTCGGCCACGTTGTCCTCGGGGGTCAGCTCGTCCTTCTTCTTGTAGGCGGCTTCGCGGTAGAGGAAGATGATCATGTCCGCATCCTGCTCGATGGCGCCTGATTCGCGCAGGTCGCTCATCATGGGGCGCTTGTCGCCGCGCTCCTCCACCTTGCGGTTGAGCTGGGAGAGCGCGATCACGGGGACGTGCATCTCCTTGGCGAGGGCCTTCAGGTTGCGGGAAATGTCTGATATCTCCTGCTCGCGCGAGTCAACGCGGCGCGCGGAGCGCATGAGCTGGAGGTAGTCCACAACCACCAGGCCCAGGCCGTGCTCGGCCTTGAGGCGGCGGCAGCGGGAGCGCACCTCCATGGTGGTCAGGGCCGCGGAGTCGTCGATGAACAGGGGCGCGGGGGAGATGGCGTTGGCCGCGTCGTAGAGCTTGGCCCAGTCGTTGTCGTCCAGCCTGCCCTTGCGCAGCTTGGAGAGGTCCACCTTGCCCCAGGAGCAGAGCGTGCGCATCATGATCTGCTCTTTGCTCATTTCCAGGGAGAAAATGGCCGTGGGCGTGTTGTACATGCAAGCCGCGCGCATGGCCAGGTTCATGGCGAAGGCCGTCTTGCCCATGGAGGGGCGGCCCGCCACGATGATCAGGTCAGAGGGCTGGAGCCCGGCGGTGTATTCGTCGAAGCTGTAGTAGCCCGTGGGCACGCCGGTGACCACCTCGTGGTTGGCCATGCGGGCGGTGAGCTGCTCGAACACCGAATCCACCAGCGTCTTGCTGGGGCTCATGACGCCGGTCTTCTTGGAGTCCGAGATGGCGAACACGGCCTGCTCGGAGGCGTCCAGCAGGGCCTCGGTCTCCTCAGCGCCCTCGAAGACCTTCTCGATGATGTCCGAGGCGGCGGAGATCAGGCGGCGCTTCACCGCCTTGTCCCGCACGATCTGGGCGTGATACTCGGCGTTGGCCGCGCTTACCGTGGCGCTGGCCAGCTCCGCCAGGTAGATGGGGCCGCCCACGTCGTCGAGCTTGCCCATGCGGGCCAGCTCGTCGGCCAGGGTCACCAGGTCAACGGCGACAGATTTTCGATTGAGTTCGAGGCAGGCCTGGTAGATGGCCCGGTGCACCGGGGAATAGAAGTCGTCTTCCCCGAGGATGTCGATGAGGGCGTGGAGGGTGGAATTCTTGATCAGAATCCCGCCCAGGACGGATTGCTCGGCTTCGGGAGAATGCGGGGGGACGCGGCGAAGGAGATCGCCGGAGACCCGCTCGAGAGTTTGCGGGGCGAGCTGGCCGTCGGCCTCGCCCGCCCCGCGACGGGTCTTACGCCTGGGCTTCGTCTGTGGGCTGTCCACTTTCCGCCGCTTCGGCTTCGGGGGTCAGGAGCTTCTCGCCCTGACGGCAGACGCGCACGCGCACGACGCCGCGCACGTCGGCGTGGAGCTTCACTTCCACTTCGTGCACGCCGAGGGTGCGGATGGCGTCCTCGAGCATGATCTTCTTGCGGTCGACGACGATGCCCTGGGCTTCCAGGTTGTCGGCGATCATGGCGGAGGTGACGGAGCCGTACAGCTTGTCGCCGTCGCCGGTGCGCACCTCGATGGCCACGTCGGCGGCGGCCAGCTTCTCAGCCAGGTCGGTGGCGCCTGCGCGCAGGGAGTCCATCTTGGCCTGGAGCTTCTTGCGCTCCAGTTCGAAGACCTTCAGGTTGGAGTTGGTGGCCAGCATGGCCAGGCCCTGGGGAATGAGGAAGTTGCGGCCGTAACCGGGCTTGACGGTGACGACATCGCCCAGTTTGCCCAGGTTTTCCATATCGGCGCGCAGGATGAGTTTCATGGCAGACATGTGATATCTCCTACGGCATCTTCTTCAGAAGTTCGGCGCTGTGCGTGGCGGTGTAGTAGATGAGGGCCATCTGGCGCGCACGCTTGATCTGGGTGGTCAGCCGGCGCTGGCACTTGGCGCAGGTGCCGGTGATGCGGCGGGCGATGATCTTGCCGCGCTCGGTGATGAAGTCGCGCAGGATGTCGGGGCGCTTGTAGTCCATGGGCAGGTTCTTGTTGGCGCAGAACCGGCAGAACTTCTTCTTGGGGGTGAATTTCTTCTTGAAGGACATGGGTTAGGCCTCCACGGGGGCGGCGGGCTCGAACTTGTCGGCCAGCTTGACGGTGACGAACTTGTAGATGCCGTCCGTGATGCGCACGATGCGCTCCAGTTCGGCAACGGCCGTGCCGGGAGCGGCGAACTCCATGCGGACGTACTGGCCGCGCACCTGCTTGCGCACGGGGTAGGCCAGTTCCTTGGTTCCCCAGTCGTCAACGGTCAGCATCGTGCCTTCCTGGCGGACGATGAGGCCGCTGAGGCTTTCGATGAGCTCTTTCTTGCTTTCCGCGTTGAGCTCGGGGCTCAACAGCAGAAGCGTCTCGTACTTACGCATGCGATCCTCCTTTTGGTCTGTGGCCCTCCCCCTTCGGGGAAGAGCAAGGCGAGGGGTTGTCGTTAGGCGGTTTGCCCCGGTGTGTCAAGGGCTTTGGCGAATCCTTCCCGAAGCGAGGCGGCTTGGGCCTCCTGCTCCGCAAGGGCCTGTCCGCGCCGGTCCAGCTCGGACCTGAGGGGCTCAAGCAGGGCGACGATATCCGAGAATATCCGTTCCACGCGGGTTCGCAGCAGGGCGTCCAGCTCCTCCTCCAGGCGGCGTCCGCCCTGGCTCAGCTCCTCGCGCACCCGCCGGATGAGCCTGGGCCTGCTCACGGCGAGCACCCCGCCCGCCAGGAGCACGCCCGCCCCGGCCAGCACTCCGCCCGTGACGTCCACCACGACGCCCTTCACGGAGAGCACGAAGAGCCCCCCCGCCAGCACCATGAGCCCGCCCATGGCCGCCTTGGGGTCCATGCGGGCCACGCTCAGGGGGTCCACCCGCCCGGGCTGCCCCCCGGAGGCGAGGAAGCTGTCCAGCCCGGCGGCCACGTCGCGCAGCACGGCCTCGCGCTGGAGGTCAAGCCGGGCGGCGTCCGGGGCGGCGCCAGGCCCGGCCAGCTCGCGCAGGTCGCGGGCCATCTGCGAAAGTTCGAGCCCCAGGTTGCGCGTCAGGTTGGATGCCCCCTCTCGGGCCAGGGCGTCCACCTTGCCCTCCAGCGAATCCCTGAAGGCGCGGGCCAGCTCATCGAGCAGGGCGGGCACGCCTGAGCGCCTGCGGAAGAAGCTCCCCAGGCTGCGGCGCACCATGCTGGGGAAGGAGAGCTCCAGCTCCACGGCGGCCAGGTAGTCGGCGCAGGCCTGGTCGTAGCTGCGCATCACCTGCGAGGCCAGCAGCCCGGCCTCGCGCGCGGCGGCGTCGCGGGCCATGTCCAGGCGCTCCAGCAGGTTAGAAAGGCGGGCCTGATCCTTGGCGAGGGCCGCGCGCTGCTCAAGGCCCTGGGCGTCCAGGCCGTCCAGCAGGCCCAGCGCCCCCCTGGCCAATGATTCCAGCTTGGCCGACCCGTGCGCCCCGCCCGTGACCATCTCCCGAATGTGGCGGCGCACCGCCTCGATGCCGGAAAGCTCCGGCTGCACGGCCTCCAGCACGGAGGAAACCACGAACACCGGCGGCTCGCCCAGCCCCTTCTCGCGGGCCAGCTCCGCCACCTTGCGCCGGTTGACGGAGAGCTGCTCCACGCTGGCCAGGTCAGCCTGGGTGAGCACCAGCACCACCTTGCGCCGCCAGCGCCCGGCCACCTGCTCCAGGAAATCCCAGGCGGAGCGCGTATAGGGGTTCAGGGCCGAGAAGGTGAACAGCACGAGGTCGCTGCGGGGGATGAAGCGCTCGGTCACCTCCTGGTGCCTGTCCACCACGGAGTCCACGCCCGGGGTGTCCACCACGGCCACTTCGCGCAGGATGGGATGGGGCAGCAGCAGCCGGGTGAGCAGCGGGCCTTCCTCCAGGGATGCCCGCTCCGGGCCGTAGCTGATGATCTGGATGCGGTCCGTGCAGGGGTCGGGGGCCACCTGGGCAGCCTGTTCCCCCAGCAGGGCGTTGATGAAGCTGGACTTGCCCGTCTTCACCTCGCCCACGGCCACGAACAGGAAGGGCTCGCCCGCCGCCGTGAGCAGGGAGCGCGCATCCTGCGCCACGTCGGCCCGCCCGGCGCGCTCCGCCAGGGAGCACAGCCCGCCAAGCAGTGCGGACAGGGCGGCCCTGCGTTCGGCCAGGGCGTGGTCCACCAGGGTGGGCGCGGCGCTCAATGCGGCATTCCCGCTTCCATGTCCTTCAAATGCCCGCCGCGATGCTGGCGGCCCTTGACGCCGGGGTTGGCGGCGGACCAGCAGTCGCGGTTCTGCGAGATGAGCCCGGGGGCCGAGAGGCGGATGGAGTTGCCCTTGGTGAAGGTGTCGTCATCCCCGGAATAGTATTGAAGGATCAGGGAGACTTCGCCCAGTTCGGGATCTGTGAAGCTCCACTTCCAGATGCGGAGGTTGCCGAAGGGGTTGCCCCGCCACTGGGCGGGCTCCCCGTAGCGCTGCTTGAGCAGGGAGAGGAGCCTTTCGTAAAAGGCCCTGGAGTCGTCGGCGTAGTTCATCTTGACGCGCACGATGCGCCCCGGCTGCTCGCAGTTGCCGTAGGTGACGTAGCCGGAGCGGAAGCCCTCGGGCACCTCCACGGCCACGGTGGAGAGGTAGCGCATGGCGATGTCCACCTCGGGCGATCCCGGCGCCACCCTGGGGCCGTATTCCTTGATGTCCGCGCCGAGGCGCAGCCCCGCGATCTCCCGGGGGGCCTTGGCCTCGGTCCTGTCCGCGGTGTGGCCCGAAGCCTGGGCGCGGGCCGGAAGCGCGGGCTGGAGGCCCGCCAGGATCACCAGCAGGGCGGCCAGGGCCAGCAGCCTGGAGGCCGGAACGGGGGCGCGCACGGTCAGCCCTGGAAGGCGGCCAGGGCCTCGGCCTGGCCGGAGAAGATGGGGAATATCTCGTTGTAGCCCGAGATCTCGAACACCTCGCGCATGTAGTCCTTGATGTCGCAGAGGTGCAGCAGGCCCCCGGTCTTCTTGAGGTGCTGGAAGGCCATGAGCAGCACGCGCAGGCCGCTGGAGTTGATGTAATCCACTCCGCCGAAGTCCATCAGCAGGAGCTGTGAGCCGCCGGTGATGAGGCCCATCACCTTGTCCTCAAGCTCCTTGGAGGTGTTCGAGTCCAGCCGCCCGGCAATGGCGAGGACGGTCACGGGTCCGGCGTTGGTCACGGCGAATTCCATCGGCTAGCTCCTCAGGTGATGTTCTTGTGGATGCGCAGGATATTCCTGCCGTCCTCGCGCTGGTAGGACAGGTGATCCATGGTCTTGCGCACGAAATGGATGCCCAGCCCGCCGATGGGGCGGGTTTCGGGCGGCGCGTCGAGGTCCGGCTCGGGGGCTTCCAGCGGATTGAAGGGCCTCCCCCCGTCCTCCAACACGATTTCGAGCCCCTCCGGGGTGCGGGCGAGCGAGACGTGTATGGGGTGCCCGCCTTGGCCCTCGTACGCGTAACAGATGATGTTGGTGACCAGCTCGTCCAGGGCCAGCTGGATGTGGTAGGCGTCCCGCCCGGTCACCGAGCAGGCGTTCAGGAAGCCCTCCAGAGTGGCGCTCAAGCGGGTGAGTTCCTGAAGGCGGTTGTCGATGTGCAGGGTCATCTGCTGGGGCATGGCTCAAGTGTTTTTCATGATAGGGGGCGGCTGTCAACGCGGCGGCCCTTTTCGGGTTTTCAAGCCCGGCCCGTGATGATAGACGGGGCGGGCCATGACCACAGACAACACCCCCCTGAGCGACCACGACGCCACCCAGGCCTTCTTGGAGAGCCTGCCGGAGCTTGCCCCCGGCCAGAGCTTCCGCTTCGCCTGCCATCCGCAGGTGCCCTGCTTCAACGCCTGCTGCTCCGACCTGACGCTGATGCTCACGCCCTACGACGTGCTGCGCCTGCGCACCCAGCTGGGCATGTCCAGCAAGGAGTTCATCGCCAAGCACGCCCTGGTGGCCCAGGCTCCGGACACGGGCTTCCCCATGATGCGCCTGCGCATGCTCGACGAGGTGCACGGCTCGCCCTGCCCCTTCGTGCGCCGCGAGGGCTGCTCGGTCTACCCGGGCCGCCCCGGGGCCTGCCGCACCTACCCCCTGGGCCGCGCAACAAAGACCGGCCCGCAGGGCGAGGTGCTGGAGCAGTTCTTCATCGTGCGCGAGCCCCACTGCCGGGGCTTCGAGCAGGAAAGCGGCTGGACTTCCGCCGAATGGCTCAAGGACCAGGACCTCCAGCGCTACAACGAGAGCAACGACCGCTACATGCTGCTCATGGCCCAGGCCAGGGACAAGGGCGCGCCGCTTGACCAGCGCCAGGCCAACCTGGTCTTCCTGGCGGCCTACAACCTCGACGCCTTTGGCGACTTCCTCACGCGCATGGGCGTGCTTGAACGCCTGGAACTGGACGAGGAGCGCAAGGCCGGGATTCTCTCCGACGAGGGCAAGCGCCTGGAGTTCGGGCTGGACTGGCTGGAATTGATGCTGTTCGGCTCCGAGCGCACGCTCAGCAAGAAGAAAGACTGAGCCATGTTCCCCCCCACCCGGCACAAGGCCCTCCCCCTGGAGGAACTGCTCGCCCGGCTGGAGCCGCTGCGCGCCGCCGGGGGCATCGTGTTCACCAACGGCTGCTTCGACCTGCTGCACGCCGGGCACGTGGACCTGCTGGAGCGGGCCAGGGCCCTGGGCCGGGTGCTCGTTGTTGGCCTCAATTCCGACGCCTCGGTGAGCGGGCTCAAGGGCTCCTCCCGCCCCGTGACCCCCTTCGCGGACAGGGCCCGGGTGTTGGCCGGCCTCGCCTGCGTCGATTTCGTCACCGGCTTCGACCGCCCCACCCCGCTGGAGCTCATCGAGGCCGTGCGCCCAGACGTGCTGGTGAAGGGCGGCGACTGGCCCGTGGAGTCCATCGTGGGCAGGCAGTCCGTCCAGGCCCGCGGCGGCCTGGTGCTGAGCCTGCCCCTTCTGCCCGGATACTCGACAACCTCACTGATCGAACGCATTCTTGCCCTTGCCGGACATGCGGGCCTTGACGCCTCTCCCTGCCGGGATTAAAATTTGTTCATCATTTACGGGAGAGATTTCATGGCTGCCTTCATTTCCCCTATTGTCAATCGCGCCCTGTGCGCCACGATTTTGGCGTTGCTGCTGTGCGGCGTCTGTTATGCGCAGGCCGAGCTGGAAATGCAGGTCGTGGCCAAGGAAGCAACGCTCGTCGCCGTTGTCGGCGAAGAGGATGGAGAAGGCCTCTGGGTTGTGACCAACGACGGCACCAGCTACTCCGTCTGGACGCCCGAAGACGTCAGCCTCGAAGCCGTTTCCGCCTTCCAGCAGAGCTACAAGAACAAGGAAGTCAGCCTCATCGGCGACATCTACAAGGACAAGTTCGGGAACCTCAATCTCTTCGTGAAGTCCCTGCCGAAGTGATCCCCGGACGGGCAGGAGATCGCCACGTCCCACAACTTTTCGCTCCAGCCCCCAAGCCGCCCGTCGGATGCATTCCCATGCGGCCGTCTCCTGCGGGGGCTCCTGCCTTTGGCCTGCTTCCTCGCCGTCTGCCTGAGCGCGCTGTGCGCGCCCCCGCGAGCGGCGGCCCAGCCCGTCACGGTGCTCACCTTCGAGCGCCCGCCCTACTACACGCTCGGCGTAAACGGCCATCCCCAGGGTTTCCTGCTCTCCCTGGCGGACCGCATCCTGCGTGAAGCCGGCCTGCTCCCCGAATATGTGGACATTCCCTCCGGGCGCATCCTCATGGAGCTGGCCGCGGCCAAGACACCCACCTGCGCCGTGGGCTGGTACATGACCCCGGAACGGACCCGCACCGCCGAGTACAGCTACCCCATCTACCAGGACGCGCCGCTGATGGCCCTCTTCCGCGACGACTTCCAGGGCCTGCCGGACGGCCCCGCCACCCTGCGCGGGCTGGCCGCCATGCCGGGCCTGGTGTTCGGGCTCAACGAGTCCTTCTCGTACGGACCGGAGGTGGACACGCTCATGGCCAACATGCCCCGGCCGCCCGTGCGGGTGAACGGCACGCAGCTGCAGCTGGTGCGGATGCTCCACGCCAGCCGCTTCGACGTCATGCTCGTCAACCCCGAGGAGATCGACGCCCTGGCTACCGAAACGGGCGTCGACCCGTTCTCGTTGCGCATCGTCCCCCTGGCCGACCTGCGCAAGGGCCGCCTGCGCTACCTGCTGTTCAACAAGTCCATCGACCCGGCCGTGCTCGGCAGGGTCAACAGGGCCATCGAGAAACTCGTCAAACTGGAATGATGCCGTGACGTTATCCGCCGAACTTCTTCCGGCTCTGGCGGCCGTCCTCACCCAACTGGAAAGCGGCCTGCCGCAGGACGAATCCGTGCTGCGCTATGCGGCCTCCACCCACGCCGACGCCAGCCCCGAGGCCCTGGCAGCCCTGTTCGCGCTCCGCGACGACCCCGAGTCGTCGTCCCTGGCGGAGCTGCTGCTCTTCCCTGGGGAGGAGGTGCAGCGCCGACTGGAGCCCGCACTGGAAGCCGCCCGGGCGACCCCGGAGCAGGCGCGGGAGCTGGAGCTGGCGCTGGAGGACGCCGTCACGCGCACCTGGGCTATCCTCCCCGGCGGGCAGCGCCTCGAACTGCCCCTGGAGGCAGGAGAGGCGGCGCAATTCGTGCGGCGGCTGCGCCCTGAGCACACAGCCCCGCCCGAGGCGCTGGCCGCGGTGGAGCGCCGCTTCCCGGGCGAGGCCGGCCTGGAGTTCAAAATCATGCTGCGGCACTGCCGCCTGGAATGGACGCCGCAGCGCCGGGCCTACGTCTGCGCCGTGCTGGGCGGGCTGGAGGTTTCCGCGCGCAACACCGCCGACGCCCTGGCCTGGACCCTGCGCCACCTAGCCGACGCGGACCCCCAGGGATCGTTCGTGGACGGCCTGGGCGCGGCCTACGCCGCCCTGGAGGTCAACCTCAAGCGCGCGAGGGATTTCGGGCGCATGCTGCGGACCTCCAGCTACGAGGTGATGTTGTCGCAGGGGGTGCGGGCCCCGCACCTGCACGAGGACGGCATCAGGCGGGAGATGGAGCTGGTGGACATGGTCTGCCAGGCCGTGGCCGGACGCCCGGCCTGGACCTTGGCGGGCCTGGGGCAGATGGACATGGGCGACATGGACGATCCCGAGGCGCTCATGGAGGCCTTCACGCGCCTGGGGGGTTAGGTTCCTGCGGGCAGAGCGGGCAGCGTGACCACGAAGACCGCCCCCGGGCCGTCGGTGCGCGTCAGCGCGACGCCCCCGCCCAGGGACTTCATGATCCCGTCGCAGATGGAGAGCCCCAGCCCCGAGCCCTTGCCCACCTCCTTGGTGGAGAAGAACGGCTCGAATATGCGCTGGGCGATGGCCTCGGGCACGCCGGGGCCGGTGTCTTCCAGCTCGATTTCCACGCTCCCGGGCGGGTGGTCGCGCACCTCCACCCGGAGCGTTCCGCCCCGGGGCATGGCGTCCAGGGCGTTCTCGGCCAGGCGGCGCACCACCTGCTCGATCTCGAAGCGCGGAAGGAAGACCCTGGCCACGGGTTTTCCCGCGCAGACGTCGAAGGCGACGCTCTGGTTCGCCGCGCGCTCGCGCACTAGCTCCAGCCCGGCGCGCACGGCCTCCACGGGGTCGAACTCGGAGGCGCGGGGGTCGATGCGCCCGCCCACCTTCATGAGCCGCCCCACCACGGTCTTGCAGCGCCGCCCCTGGTTGACGATGGCCTCCAGCTCCGAGCGCACCTCGTGCGAATCCGGGCAGGCGGAGAAGCCGGGCTCCTCCATGAGCTCAAGGGCCCAGCCGGCCTTCTGCATCATAATGTTCACGGGGTTGCTGATCTCGTGGGCGACCCCTTCGGCCAGCCGGCCAATGGCGGCGAGCTTGCCCGTCTCGATCATGCGCAGGTTCTCTTCCTGGTCCATGCGGCGCATCACGGCCCGCTCCAGGGCGGCCGTGAGGGCCTCGATGTCCACGGGCTTTGTCAGGTAGTCGGCCGCCCCGTACTTCATGCCCGCCACGGCCGTGGCCACGTCGGACTGGCCCGTGAGCATAACAACCTGGACCAGCGGCCAGCGCTCGCGCATTTCGCGCAGCACGTCCAGGCCGCTGCGGTCCGGCAGGTTGATGTCCAGCACCACCACCGAGGGGGCCTGGCTCTCCACGAGCGCGAGCCCCCCGGCCGCGTCGAACGCGGCCGTCACGGGGAAGTCCCTTGCCTCCAGGCGCACGGCCAGGAGCTGGACGAAGTCGCGCTCATCGTCGATGAGCAGGGTCTTGGGGCGCATGGCCCCCTCCGGGGTTATTTGTCCTCGTCGAGCACCTGGCGGGCGCTGTCGAAGTCGCCTTCCTCGGCCAGGGCCGCCACGACCATGGCGTCTTCCATGCGGTCGCGGTAGGCCTTCTTCACGGTGCCAAGCAGCTCGTCGATGTCGATGGGCTTCTTGTGGTAGTGGAAGGCGCCCAGCTTGCGGGCCTCTTCCTCGTCCAGGTCCGTGCCGTGGCCGGTGAGGATGATGATGCGCACGGTGGGGTTGGTCTGGCGCACCTTGCGCAGCACTTCCATGCCGTCGATGCCGGGCATGCGCAGGTCGAGGATCATCACGTCGGGTTCGCCGGTCCTGAGCGCGTCCAGCGCGGCCTCGCCCGAATAGACCACCTTGGAGGGCACGTCGCGCATCTTCATGCGTTCGGCCAGGGTGTTGACGAAGTTTTCCTCATCATCCACGAGAAGCAGCTTGATCTTGTTCATTTCCATCTCCTTCCATCATTGGGCGCACTCGCCCGCCTCGGTAAAACGCCTATCGCCCGGCCTCCGCGAAGGCCAAGCGCACCCCGCCTTGAACAATGCCAACCGTGAAAATCCCGGGCCTGCCAGGCGGCAGAGCCCCGGCCAGGGCTTGCGAACGCTCGGCGTCCAGCCCCTGGCAAACGATGTCGATGTACACCTCGCCTTCGCCGCGCCCGGGGACCAGCCGCACCACGCGCTGCTCCCCGCCGCAGTGCGGCAGCACAGCCAGGATCGCGGCGTCCAGGGCCGAGAGCACGTCGATGAGCCGCGCGGCCGCCTTCAACCGCTCGGGCGCGCAGGAGACCTCCAGGCTGGCCTTGTGCTTCCTGGCAGCGCGGCCGCACAACGAGCCGACCAGCGCGGCCGCCACGCCCACGTCGGCGGTTTCCGGGCCGTCGTCGGTGGAATGGCCGAGGACGGAGAGCTTCTCGCAGATGCCCTGCCCCCGATCCACCTGGGCCTGAACCTGGGCGATTATCTCCTCAAACTTGTCGTGATACTTGAACTTCGGCCTCAGCCCCATGGACTTGAGCGACTCCTTCCGGGCCAGGGCGAGGAAATCCCCCATGAGGCCGGAAGCCTGCTGGACGGTGGCCAGCACGTTGCAGAGGTCGTGGCTGACCGTGGCTGCCATGCGGCCGAGATATTTTTCGTTGTCCATGCCCGGGCCCTAGCTCCTGGCCAGCTTCACGGCCTCGCCGATCTTGGCCGTCAGGTCGTCTATGGAGAGCGGCTTGATCATGTAGTCGAACGCCCCGAGTTTCATGCCGTCCATGCCGTCCTTGGTGGCCCCCTGCCCCGTGAGCAGAATCACCTGCACCTTTGGGTAGCGCTCGCGGATCAGCCGCAGGACCTCAAGGCCCTTGATGCCCGGCATGAACATGTCCAGCACGACGACATCGGGCGTGCTCTCGGCCATGGCCGCAAGCCCGGCTTCGCCGTCCAGCGCCACCCGGCAGTCGATGCCGCGCAGTTCGAGGCGTTCCGCCAGGGTCTGGACGAAGTCTTCCTCGTCGTCCACCAGCAGGATGTTCCAATCCTTCATGGTCACGCAGCCTCCACGGCAGCGGTGGGGGGGGCCATCACCGGCAGCAGCACGGTGAAGGTGGAGCCCACCTGTTCCTGGCTCTGCACGGAGACCTCGCCGCCGAGCCTTTTGATGATTCCGTAGGTGATGGAAAGCCCCAACCCGGTGCCCTTGCCGCGCTTGGTGGTGAAGAAGGGCTCGAAGATGCACTTGAGCGTATCGTCGGACATGCCGCACCCGTTGTCCTGGATGGAGAAGCCCACATGCTCGGACCCCTGGTTCCAGGTGCGCACGGCGATGGTCCCCCTGTCGGGGATGGCGGCCAGCGCGTTGTTGAGGATGTTCAGGATCACCTGCTGCAGCTGGCCCCGGTCGGACTCGATGCGCGAGAGCTCGGGGTCGAGCTCCAGGCTCAGGGTCACGTTGCGGCTTTCGGCCTCGCGCTGCAGGAAGCTGGAGGTCTCGGAGATGACCTCGTTCAGGCTCAGGGCCTCGATCTTCACGTCCATGCGGCGGGCGAAGCCGAGCATGCGATGGGTGATGCCCCGGCAGCGCTCCACGGCGCTGATGATGGCCTCCACCTGGCGCAGGAACTTGGACTTGCCGGGGTAGTCCTCCTGGAGGGCCAGCAGGTCTTTCATGAGCCCGGCCTTCTCGTTGATGATGGCCAGGGGGTTGTTGATCTCGTGGGCCACGCCCGCGGCCAGGCGCCCGATGGAGGAAAGCTTCTGGGCGTGCTCCACCTGGCGGAAGGCCAGGGCCCTGCGCTCCTCGGACTCGCGCATGCGCACCAGCAGCAGGCCCGTGAAGCGGGAGACCACGAAGAAGGTGGCCACCACGCCCGCCAGGAAGATTATCAGCAGGTCCCCGCGCAGGTTGTACCAGGCCGTGAGCACGCCCAGCCGGGGCTTGGCGGCCATGAGCACGAAGTCCGTGTTGGGGAAGTAGGCGTAGGAAAGATAGATGTCGCGCCCGGAGGGGTCCGTGGTGGAGATGACCGATGCCTCGTAGCTCACCGGCGGCAACGGCAGCGGGCAGGGCTGGAGCACGTTGCCGTACAGGTAGGAGCTGGTCTGCAGGATGCCCTTGCGGTTCACCAGGAAGGCGTCCGACCCGGGCTCCAGGCCCATGGCGGAGATGATCTTTTCGAACTGCCGGGTGTCCAGGGTGGCCCTGAGAATCCAGGACTCGCCGGATTCGGCCACGTGCTGCACGCAGATGACCACGTGGGGCAGGTTGCGGTAGCCCAGGAACACGTCGGAGACGTACTTGCCGTTGGCCTGCACCTGGGCGAACCACTCCTGCCCGGAGTAGTCGCGGCCCTTGAGGTCGTAGGGGCCCACGTAGCTCACCTGGTGGCCCTTGGAGTCGATGAGCCCAAGGTCCATGAACCCTTCGAACTCCTTGCGCATCACCCGGAAGATGCGGGCCAGGTCGCGCTCGCTGGAGAGGTCCTGAAAGCTGTAGGCCTGGGCGATGAAGGCCACGGTGGAGACGCGCTCCGCCAGGAACAGGTCGATGGAGTTGCGCGTTTTGCCCAGGATGACGCGCAGCGGGTTCTGCACCTCGCGCGACATGGTGGCCTGGAACTCCGTGAAGTTGATCAAGGCCATCAGCAAGAGCGGCACCAGGGTGACCACGGCCATGAGGCCGACGATCTTGCGTTTGAGCGTCTCGTAGCGCTCGGGCGAGATCGAGTCCTCGCTGGTGTGAAGATCCTTGAAGTGGCGGGTGAAGATATCACCGAGCATCGGTGCCTCCCTTGGCAAAGAGGATGTCCCCGGCCCGAAGCGCCCCTTTGGCGAATCGCTCGAGAGCGACCCTGGCCGGCGCCGCCACATTATCAAGTACTTCCACTCTCTTCCAGCGAAGATAGTGGTAATATTCCTCCTCGATGGCCCCGCAGATCACCACATCCACGTCTTTTTGCAGCACCAGGTCGCACACGCCCTCGGCCGAGGGCTGCGGCAGCAGGAAGTCCGTGGTGGGGATGTTCTCCTCGCCCGGAGTGACCATGGCGATGAGCGCGGCCGAAGCCAGGTCGAACCTGGGGGCCACCTCGTCGCGGAAGAGCGGGATGAGCACTCGTTTGCTGCGCATGCTACTCGCCTCCCGCCCCGGAGAGGTCCAGGTGCCCGAGCAGGTGAACCGGCAGGCAAGCGGGCGGGATGGCCGGCTTGGTGCAGACCATCACCGCGAATTCCACCACGTTGCGCAACTCGCGCACGTTGCCCGGGTAGTCGTGCGCCAGGAGCAGCCTGCGGGCCTTGGGCGTGAACCCGTCCACCTTCTTGCGGAACTTGGCCGCATACAGCTCCAGGAAGTGCGCCAGCAGAAATTCGATATCCTCCCGGCGTTCGCGCAGCGGCGGCAGGTCCAGGCGCAGGGCGCCCAGGCGGTAGGCGATGTCCCTGCGGAGCTTGCCCGCGCGAACCAGATCCTCCGGGGCCAGCGGCGATGAGGCGATGAGCCGCGCCTGTGAGCGCACGTCCATGGCCGCGCCCACGGGGCGGATCAGCCCTTCGTCCGTGAACTGCACCAGGCGGATCTGCAGGGCCTCGGGCAGCTCGCCGATGTCGGAGAGATGCACCGTGCCGGCCCCGGCCCGCTGGAAGGCCCCCGGGGTGATCTCGCCGGTGGGCTGGCGCCGGCCGAATATCTCGGCCTCGAGAAGCTCCGGCGACATGGGCCCGCAGTTGACCCGCACGAACGGCTCCCGCGAGCGGGGCGAGAGCTTGTGGATGGTCTCGGCCACGGCGTCCTTGCCTGTGCCGGTCTCCCCGATGACGATCACCGGGGCGTCGGCCTGGGCCATGGCCGGCAGCAGGCGCATCAGGCGCTCCATCTGGGGGCTCTTGCCCACCAGGCCTCCCACGCCGCCCGGCTCTTCCAGGCGGCGCTCAAGGTCCTTGAGGGCGCTCAAGTCCTCCACGAGGTCGAGCCGGTAGCGCATTTCTCCGCTGGCGTCGTTGACGGGCAGGGAGTGCAGGCGCACCGGGATGCGACGGCGGTGGCGGTTGATGATGTCCGTATCCGCCGGGCCCTCCTGGGCCGTGCGCTTGTGGCACAGCCCCGAGCGCAGCACGTGCCGCCCCGGCACCCCGGCCATCTCGCTCCTGCTGAACCCCGTGAGCCGCTCCAGGGCGGCGTTCATGGTCACCAGCAGTCCGTCCCTGTCCAGGACGGCCACCCCGAGGGGCAGGCCGTCCAGGACGGGGGCAAGGTCGAGCGAGACGAGTATTTCGGGGCTCAGGGGCTTCATCTGATGGGGGCTCCTAGTGTCCGCCGCTACCCACGAGGCCGGATGCGGCCACGGTGAGCACCACCACTTCGAGAAGAGCGATGATGGCGTAAGTCATGTCCTTCTTCTTCAAGAAGGCCGGGATGAGCGGGATGTAGGCCACGATGGTCAGGCCTGCAAGCAGCGCGATGCCCAGGAAGTTAAGGAAGTCACCCTTGGCCAGCAGCGTGGCCCAGCCCCAGCCCTGGGGGACGTTGCCCTGCTCCAGGTAGACCTTCACGGGCTGGCTCCAGAGCTGGACGATCTTGTCCATGGGCACGTGGGGAGCCATCAAGCCCGTGACGTACAGGATATAGGTCAGGGCCATCAGGGCCAGGCCGCCCCAGCAACCCCAGAACAGGAAATCGGCATACAGGGTCTGCTCGGGCGGGGTTTCCACGCTCACGCAGGCATTGGTATTATCAGCCATGATTCGACTCCTTAATCAGATTGGGCGGATTAGAGGCCCAGGCCCTTCATGAGCGCCTTGGCGCCGGAGAACAGCAGCACGCCGATGACCATGTAGCGGATGAACTTCGGCTTGGCCTTGGCCAGCAGCTTCACGCCGGCGAAGGAGCCGAACATCAGCCCGATGACCGAGGGGATGGCCATCAGGGGGATGACGCAGCCCTGGTTCAGGTAGATCCAGGCGGCCGAGGTGTCCGTGATGGACAGCAGGAACTTGGAGGTGCCCACGGAGATCTTCAAAGGCACGCCCATGACCAGGTTGAGCACCGGCACGTTGGCCCAGCCGGCGCCCAGGCCGAACATGCCCGCCATGACGCCGATGACGATGAACAGCAGCAGGCCGGGCAGGGTGCGGTGGGTCTTCCAGTCGATGGTTTCGCAGGTGCCGGGATCGTAGTAGGCGCCTTGCATGCCCAGGGCCATGCCGATGGCGTCCTGCTTTTCGACCACGGGGCGCACCGTGTTCTTGGAGAACAGCAGCAGGAAGGCGATGAACAGGATGGTGCCGCCCAGGGCCATCTGCACGATGTTGGTGGGCAGGGCCAGGCCGATCATGGCGCCGATGATGGCGCAGGTGCTCGCGATGAGCGCCACGGGCAGCGCCAGGCGAAGGCTCGCCATGTTGCGTTTGAGCAGACCGGGGCCCGCGGCCAGCGCGCCCGCGAGGGCCACCAGCAGGCCCGCGCCTCTCACGAAGTCCAGATGGAACGGGAAGAAGCCGCTCACCAGGGGGACGAACAGCACGCCGCCGCCCACGCCCGCCAGCACGGCGATGATGCCCAGCACGAAGCAGAACACCAGCAGAACGGCGGGCCACTGCCACCAAGGGGCGTCGGGCGTACCCGCCGCCTGGGAAACTTCGGCCAACGCCTTGCCGCCGTCGGCGCCCGCGGCCAGGGCGATGGCCACCCAGGCCAGGCACAGGGCCAACACCACCATTGAAAGTCGCATCCATCTCGATTTCATGTTTGCTCGCTCTCCCTTGCTTCCGAATTCATTCAGTACCGCCCGGTTGGGCAGGCGGCACGCCCCACGCTTGTTCCATCACGCACAATCAAGAAGCGTACCAGGAGACATACTCCATTAATTCAATGGATTGCGATTTTCAGCCCTCGGACAATCGGCAAGAATTTGCCGCTAGCGGCAACAGGTTGCCGATCAGGCTTTTCATTTCAAGCGGCAAGGGTTATAAAGCAGGCGTGAGCGGCATGAATTTGCCGCAACCAGGGAGGCAACCGCCATGAGAGCGATGAAGCCGCTATGACCAGCGGCAAAAATCTGCCGCTACGTCTGCATCTGGACGACCTGCCCGAGGAGGGCGGCGGCGTCACGGCCGTGCTCATCGGCTCGCGCTCCATGCGCGACGCCCACCAACTGGCCTCCAAGGTGGCGCCTTCGGACGCGCCCATCCTGCTGCAGGGGGAATCCGGCACCGGCAAGGAGCTTTTCGCCAGGCTCATCCACACCCTCTCCAACAGGAAGGAAAAGCCTTTCATTCCGGTGAACTGCGGCGTGCTCAAGGGCGAGCTCTTCGCGGACAAATTCTTCGGGCACGAGGCCGGGGCCTTCACCGGGGCCTCGCGACAGCAGAAAGGCAGCTTCGAACTGGCCGGGGACGGCACGCTCTTCCTGGACGAGGTGGGCGAGATACCGCCCAACAACCAGGCCGACTTTCTGCGCGTGCTGGAGCAACGCACCTTCCGCCGCCTTGGCGGAGAGCGCGACCTGCCGTTCGACGCCCGCATCGTGGCCGCCACCAACCGCAACCTGCTGGAGATGGTCCGCTCCGGGGACTTCCGGGCCGACCTCTACTACCGCCTCAACGTGGTGCCCGTCTCCCTGCCGCCCCTGCGCCAGCGGACCGACGACATCCCGCATCTTGCGGCCCACTTCCTTGAACACTACGCCCACCGCTACCACCGACCGGTGCCCAGCCTGGCGGAGGAATCGCTCGCGATCCTCGGCAAGTACGCCTGGCCAGGCAACGCGCGCGAGTTGCGCAACATGATCGAGCGGCTTGTGCTGGTGCACCCCGGCGGCGCCATAGAACCCGACGACCTGCCGCCCGAGGTGCTCAACAGTCCCCTGGCTCACAGCGCCGAGTCCCCCGCGCCGGAGAGCATGCTCCTGGAGGCGGCGGTGCGCGAGGCCGAGATCAAGGCCATCCTGCGCGCCTTCCGGCACGCCCAGGGCAGCAAAGCCAAGACGGCGGAAATCCTGGGAATATCCCCCAGGACGCTCCGCTACAAGCTCAGCGAATACGGTTTGGATCTGGACCGCACGGCCCGTTGACCCAAGCCCCCCACAGGGGCTGGGCTGCGATGGTTGAGTGTACGGTTGAGAAGCTCAGCGGGGGCGGCAATATTTTGCCGCATGCGTGGGGCTGCCCCGGCGGACGGCCTAGGCCGAGGCGGCCACCGGCATGGAGAGGCTCCCTCCGTTGCTGAAGCGCTCGACCATGCTCACCACGGAGCGTTCATCCAGGGGCTTGCGCATCACGGCGTCGGCCCCGAACTCCATGGCGTAGTCCAGGTAGTCGAAGTTGAAGGCCGCGCCCCCGTTGGACATGGCGATGACCGTGATCCCGGAGTTGTAGTCCTTCACGTCCAGCACGATCTGCAGACCGGAGCGGCGGCAGAGGAAGATGTCCGTTATGACCATGTCCACCCCGCCCTCCTGCTTGATGAGGTCGAGGCAATAGAGGTCGTCTGAGAGGATGACGTCGTGGCCGTTTTTGATGAGTATTTCCGCGATGTTGGTCGCGGACTCCATGTTGTCTTCGACGATCATTATGCGCACCGTTTTCTCCTTATGGTCGCCTCTCTCCCGGAGGTACAGCGCTACTGGGTGCACATATTTGGCTATCGGACGAATTTCGTCCAGTAGGGAAACCCTACTCTTGGGTGGGGAAAAAGGGGAGCCCGGAAGGTCCGCCCCGGGGCCGGAGTTTATATTGCCGCATCCGGCAACGCGGGGTACCGTGAACTATGAAACATTCCGAAATCGCCTTTCTTCCGGCTGGGTTTGCCGGCCCGGCCGGGCGCCCCGGGTGAGCGCCTGCGTCGGATGCGGCTGGTGCTGCCTGAACGACCAGTGCGTCGAATCGCGCATCCTCCACGGATACAAGCGGCGTTGCCCGGAGATATTCTGGGACGCCGGACAGAAGCTCTACCGCTGCGGGCTCTCCGGCTCGCAGCGCATGCGCCTGCTGCTGGCCATGGGCGAGGGCTGCTGCGCCCCGCTCAACTCCTGGCGCGAAGACGTGCGCGACCGCGACGCCCAATACCCCCCGGACGACGGCCCGTATTGAGCGGGTCGGCCTGCCCGGCCCGTCAATTTGCCGGACTGGACCAATCGGCGTGGAAAACACCCTCGCGGTCCGTGCGCTTGAAGGTGTGCGCCCCGAAGCAGTCCCGCTGGGCCTGGATCAGGTTGGCTGGCAGCCGGCCGCTGCGGTAGCCGTCGAAGTAGGAGAGGCTGGCTCCCAGCGCCGGGACCGGTATTCCCGCCGCGACGGCCAGGCCCACGATGCGCCGCAGCGCCGGGATGCGGCTTTCCACCTGCCCGGTGAACTCTCTGGCCAGCAGCAGGTTGTCGAGCCCCGGCTCGCGCCGGAAGCTGGCCGCGATGTCGTCCAGGAAGGCGGCGCGGATGATGCACCCTGCCCGCCAGACCTTCGCCGCCAGACCCAGCTCCAGCCCGAACTCCGATCGCCGGTCCGCCTCGGCCAGCAGGCTGAAGCCCTGGGCGTAGGAGCAGACCTTGGCCGCGTAGAGGGCCTGCTCCATGTCCGCGACCAGGGCGTCGACGTCCACCCCGCCCTGTGGCGCGGGCCCGGCCAGCAGGCGCGAAGCCCTGACCCTCTGCGTCTTCATGGCCGATATGTTGCGGGCCTCCACGGCCGCCGTGAGCGTCGGCACGGGCACGCCCAGTTCCAGGGCGCTCTCCGCGGTCCAGCGCCCGGTGCCTTTCTGCTCGGCCTCGTCAAGCACCATATCCACCAGGGGTTTGCCCGTGTCCTTGTCGGTGCGTGCCAGCACCTGGGAGGTGATGTCCACCAGGTAGGAGGCCAGCGGCCCCTCGTTCCAACGCGCGTACACCTCCGCCTGCCTCCCGGCTTCGAGCCCTCCGGCCCGGCCCAGGATGTCGTAGGCCTCCGCGATGAGCTGCATGTCGCCGTACTCGATGCCGTTGTGCACCATCTTGACGAAGTGTCCGGCCCCGCCCTTGCCCATCCAGCCCACGCAGGGCTCGCCGTCCGCCCTGGCGGCGATGGCCGTGAGGATCGGCTCCAGCAGGGCATAGGCGTCCCGGTCACCGCCGGGCATGATGCTCGGACCGCGCAGCGCGCCCTCCTCCCCGCCGGAGACGCCCACCCCCAGGTAATGCAGGCCCTTGGCGGCCAAGGTCTCGGCGCGCAGCTCCGTGTCGCGGTAGTGGGAGTTGCCCCCGTCCACGATGATGTCCCCCGGCTCCAGCAGGGGGGCCAGCTCGTCGATCACGTGGTCCACGGCGGACCCGGCCTTGACCATCAGGAAGACCTTGCGCGGCCGCGCCAGCGTGGCCACCATCCCGGCCAGGGTGTCCTCCGCGCGCAGCCCCGCGGCGGTCCCGGCGCGCTCCATGAATTCGTGCGTAACCGATGCCGTGCGGTTGTGGACTGTGACTGAGAATCCCTTGCCGGCCATGTTCAGGGCGAGGTTCTGGCCCATGACGGCCAGGCCGATCAGGGCGATGTCCCGGTTGCTCATCTGCGGTCTCCTGGGGCCGCCCGGCGGGCCGGGCGGCGGGATGCGGTCGACTGCATATATGATCGAGCCGGGCGGCTGGGTCAACAAAAGCCGAGAAATTCCGTTTGGGAGCTAGCCGGGCCTGCGGCGTTGGCAGAAGGCGCAATTATATGGAATTGCGAAGCCAAACCACAGCGCCGCCGGCTGAGCCGCTCATCCGGGGCTGCTTGGCTTTTTCCAGGCATGGCGTGTCATATTTGAAACTTGACCATCTTCTTCGGGATTCACTACATGGACTCAAGATCACAGATGAACCGCCTGCACCGGGAGGGTCCCATGCTCCGCACGACCACGATCTCCGCCTGCCTGCTGCTCCTTGTCCTGTTGTCCCCTGCGCACGCCGCCAGCGAAAAGGCCCAGGAGCTGCGCAAGGCCGACGGCCTGGTGGCCTTCACCCCGCCGGACGCCTTCCTCGCCGGGCTGTTCATCGCCGACGAGATGGAGCCGCAATTCCTCTTCGGCACCGTGAAGGACTTCCTGGCCTCCCGCAAATGCCCCACGACCTGGCTCATCGAGGAGGGCGAAAAGGCCCGCATCGACAAGCCAGCCGGTTCCGGCGGCCCCCTGGAGTACACCCTCTACCTCGAAGAGGATTGCCCCACCGGCGTGGTCCACTACGTCTTCGTGGATCAGAGCGCCATGACTCCCCAGCAGTGGATCGAGTGGCGCAAGCAGTTCCACAAGAACAAGGCCGAGGGTGAGTACGGGGCCACCAGGGAGCGCCTGGAAAAGGCCGTTGCCGGGGGCTCCAAGATGGGCGGCGAGTTGCGCTTCATCATGGTGAACGGGCAGCTGGGCCAGGGCAAGACGCCCGAGCAGGCCCTCTGCCAGGACATGAACTTCAAGCCCTGCTACGACCTCAAGCAGGGCGCCAAGCTCGGCCAGTAGGACTACCTGTGGCACGACAGCGCACCAGCGGGGCCGAAAGGATGACGGGGCTCGCCATCCTGGCCCTGCTCGCCTGCGTGGCGGCCTGGCTCGCCGCGCGTCAGGCCGACTTCAACCCCGCCGTGATCGTGGCCATGAACCACCCCAAGGGCGCCGGGCGCATCGTGGGCGGGCAGCAGGGCGAGGCCCTGTCGCAGAGCGCGGGTTATCTGGCCGGCGTGCAGGGTTTCACCGCCCTCTCCGAGCTTGAAAGCTACAATCCCGAAACGCTCTCCGACAAGATCGACGGCAAGGCCGAGCTGTACCTGGCCTCCAATTTCCAGGAGATGGCCTGCCGGGCCTTCTCCGTTGCGGACGCCCGGGCCGAGGTCTTCGTCTACGCCATGGAGTCCCCCAAGGATGCCTTCGCCGTGTTCAGCGGGCAGCGCCGCCCCGGGGCCGAGCAGCTGGCCCTGGCCCAGAACGCCTACGCAACCGAAAACGCGCTGTTTCTGACCAAAGGGCGCTTCTACCTGGAGTTCGTGGCGGACCACGCCTCCCCGGAGCTGCGCCCCGCGCTGGAGAACCTGGCCCAGACCCTGCTGGCCGCGCTGCCCGAGGACGCGTCCCAAAAATCCGAAGCGGACCTCTTCCCCACAGGCGGCCTCCGGGCGGACAGCGTGCGCCTGGCCGTGAGCGACGCCCTGGGCATGGAAGGGCTGGAGAACGTCTACACCGCCGAGTACGCCCTGCCCGCTGGCGAGGCGGCGGCCTTCCTGGCCCGGCGCGGGAGCGCCGCCCAGGCACAGGCCCAGGCCGAAGCCTATGCGGCCTTCCTGACGGGCAACGGGTTCAAGCCCGTGCCGCCGGGGCCGGACACGGCCGGGCTGCCGGAGGGCGCGCGCGTGCTGGCCCTGGAGGATATGATCCAGGTGGTCATGACCAGAGGCCCCGTGCTGGCGGGCGTGCATGACGCCACGAGCCGGGCCGCCGCGCTGGAGCTGGCCCGCGCCCTGGGTGCCGCCCTGGCCAAATCCCCCGAGGAGGGCAAGCCGTGAGCACCACCGGCCCTGATCCCGCTTTTCCGCCCGGCGAGGCCATGAAGCGCCGCGAGTTCCTCAAGCGCGTGGCCGGGGCCTCGGCCGTGGCCGTGGGAGCCTGCGGCCTGGGCCTGGCCCTGCGCGACCCCACGGGTCCCTCGGCCCTGCCCGAGGTCAAGGCCCTGCCCGGCCTGGGCGATTATTCCGTGAAGGACCGCCCCGCGGGCAGCCCGCGCATGGCCGTGGTGCGCGGCGCGGACCGGGCCGCCATGTTCGAGCAGGGCATGAACGCCCTGGGCGGCATGGAGCAGTTCGTCAAAAAGGGCGACCGCGTGCTCATCAAGGTCAACGCGGCCTTCGCCTCCCCGGCATCGCTTGGGGCCACCACCCACCCGGAGCTGCTTGCCGCCGTGGCCGCCGCCTGCGCCAAGGCGGGCGCGGCCAGCGTGGGCGTGACCGACAACCCCATCAACAACCCGGAGAGCTGCTTCGAGATCGCCGGGCTGGCCGGGGCCGCCCGCCAGAGCGGCGCGAAGATCATCGTCCCCCGGGCCGGGCTGTTCGCGCCCGCCACCCTGCCCGGCGCCAGGCTCATCAAGGACTGGCCCGTGCTGGCCGGGGCCTTCGCGGGCGTGACCAAGCTCATCACCCTCTCCCCGGTGAAGGACCACGCCCGGGCCGGGGCCTCCATGTCGCTCAAGAACATGTACGGGCTGCTGGGCGGCAGGCGAAACGTCTTCCACCAGGACATCAACGCCATCATCACCGAGCTTTCCTTGCTGGCCAGGCCTACGCTCAGCGTGCTGGACGGCACCGTCTCCATGATGACCAACGGCCCCACGGGGGGCTCCCTCTCCGACCTCAAGGCCACGAACATGCTCGTGCTGACCACGGACCCGGTGGCGGGCGACGCCTTTGGCGCGGGCCTGCTGGGCCGCACCCTGGAGGACATCCCCTACATCCGCATGGCCCAGGCCGCCGGGGCGGGCACGGCGGACTTCGCCACCCTGAACCCGATCTACCTGGACTCGGGAGCGTAAGCATGCGCGCCGCTGCCCAGCACCCCATATGGGATTCCAAAGGGCGCAGCCCTTTGGCCGCCGGAGGCTCCCTCCTAATGAGCCCCCTGCTTCCATGCCAATCCGCCGGGGGGGTCACCCGCCCATGAGCATCGTCACCGTCCGCCGCATCAGCCAGGCCTTCTTCCTGCTGCTCTTTCTCTGGTTCTGCGTGGCCGCCACGGTGGGGCCGCATTGGTGGCAGCTGCGCGGCTGGCCCATCAACTGGATTCTCAGCCTGGACCCGCTCACGGCGCTCTCCACCCTGCTGGCCACGGGCACGCTCTATGCGCCGCTGGTCTGGGCCGTGCCCGCCGTGGTGCTCACGGCCGTGCTGGGGCGCTTCTTCTGCGGCTTCGCCTGCCCTTTGGGCACGCTGAACCAGTTTACCGGCTGGCTCGCCCGGCGCGGCAAAACACGCGAGGCCCAGGCAGCTCGGGTGCAGGGCAACGCCCACCACCGGTTGCAATCCTTCAAGTACCTGCTGCTGGCCTTCCTCCTGGCCTGCGCGGCCCTGGGCTCCGTGCAGGCGGGCCTGCTGGACCCCCTGCCCCTGCTGCACCGCTCCATCAACCTGACCATCCTGCCCCTGGCGGACGCGAACTTCCAGGCGCTCAGCGACGAACCCAGGGCCTACCAGTCGGCCTGGCTGATCGGCGCGGTGCTCCTGGCCGTCATCGGGCTGAACATGCTGCGGCCCCGCTTCTTCTGCCGCTTCCTCTGCCCGCTGGGCGCCCTGTTCGCCGTGGCCGGGCGCTTCTCGCCCTGGCGGCTGGGCAAGGCCGAGGCCAACAAATGCGGCGACTGCCGCCTGTGCGAGGAATACTGCGAAGGCGGCTGCCGCCCCTCGGGCGAGATCATCAGCAGCGAGTGCGTGCTGTGCATGAACTGCCTGAAACGCTGCCCGGCCGGGCGCATGGGCTTTTCCGTAAGCCCCCCGGCGGCGGGCTCGCTGCCCATGCCCGCCATCTCCCGGCGCGGGGCGCTGGCCGCCGTGGCCGCCGGAGCCTTGAGCGCGCCGCTGTGGCGCGTGGGGGCGCTTGGCGCTGCCGACCGCGACCCAAACCTGATCCGCCCCCCGGGCTCCCTGGACGAGGACCGCTTCCTGGCCCGCTGCATCCGCTGCGGCCAATGCATGCGGGCCTGCCCCTCCAACATCATCCAGCCCGCGCTTCTGCAGGCGGGCGTGCAGGGCCTGTGGACCCCGGCCCTCAACTACCGCATCGGGCGCAGCGGCTGCCAGCCCAACTGCGTGGCCTGCGGCAACGTCTGCCCCACGGCCGCCATCCGGCCCCTCAGCCTGGAGGAGAAGCACGGCGTGGGCGAGTACGCCCAGGCCGGGCCCATACGTCTGGGAGTCGCCTTCGTGGACCGCACCCGCTGCCTGCCCTGGGCCATGGACCGCCCCTGCATCGTCTGCCAGGAGCTCTGCCCGGTGAGCCCCAAGGCCATCTTCACCCGCGTGGTCTTCGAGCCGGTGCGCGGCGGGCGCGTGGCCGCCGCCAGGCTGGCGGGCGAGTCCCTGGACGTGTCCGGCCAGCTTCCCCCCGGCCTGAACCTGGGCAGCGGGGACTACGCCGTGCGCCCTGCCACCGCGCCTGACGCCGCGCCCAGGCGCATCCTGGCACAATCCGGCTCGCGCCTGACCCTGGACCGCCCGCCCTCAGGCTGGGCGGACCCGGCCCCCGGCGACAAGATCGACGTGGTGGTGCGCCTCCAGCGCCCCTTCGTGGACCCGGCCCGCTGCATCGGCTGCGGCATGTGCGAGCACGAGTGCCCTGTGTCCGGGCTACGGGCCATCAGGGTCACCAGCGAGAACGAATCCCGCTCTCGCTCCGGGCGGATGCTGGCCTGATGTTGCATTTCATCCGGCTCCGTATATAGGAATGAATCGAATCACGGTGACAACGTCTTGCGTTCACGCCGGCTGCGGCGGGGAGGTCAACGTATGAGCGACACGGGCAAAAAGGCGGGATTTTCCCGCAGAGACTTCCTCAAGGCGGCCGGAGCCACCGGCCTGGCGGCGGGCGTCACCCCGGCCGCGGCGCTGGCCGCGCAGGATGCGGCCCCCCAGCCCGGAACCATGCCCAAGCGCAAGCTGGGCAAGACCGGGGTTGAGGTCTCGGTGCTGGGCCTGGGCGGCATGTTCGACACCATCAACAACCAGTTGCTGCTCAAGCAGGCCCACGCCTGGGGCGTGACCTACTGGGACACTGCCGAAGCCTACGGCAACGGCCTCTCCGAGGAGGGCTTCGGCCGCTACTTCAGCCGCAACCCCAACGCCCGCAAGGACATCTTCCTGGTCACCAAGGTCGTGGCCAAGCAGGGCTCGGACTACACCGCCCGCCTGGACGCCGCGCTCAAGCGCCTCCAGACCGATCACGTGGACCTGTTCTTCATCCACGCCATCTCCGGCATCGACGAGATGACCCAGTACAAGCAGTGGGCCGCGGACATGAAGAAGGCCGGAAAGATGAAGCACTTCGGCTTCAGCACCCACACCAACATGGAAGACTGCATGCTGGGCGCGGCCAAGATGGACTGGATCGACGCCATCATGGTCACCTACAACTACCGGCTCATGCAGACGCCCAAGATGCGCGAGGCGCTCGACGCCTGCGTCAAGGCGGGCGTCGGCGTGGTGGCCATGAAGACCCAGGGCGGCGGTCCGGTGAAGACCGACTCCGAGGCCGAACTCAAAATGGCCGGACGCTTCATGGAGAAGGGCTTCACCGACAAGCAGGCCAAGCTCAAGGCCGTGTGGGAGGAGCCCGCCATCGCGAGCATCTGCTCCCAGATGCCCAACCTGACCATCCTTTCGGCCAACGTGGCCTCCGCCAGGGACAAGACCGCCCTGGCCCGCGAGGACGTGCAGGTGTTCGGCGAGCTGGCCGAGGCCACCAAGTGCGACTACTGCGCGGGCTGCGGCAGCATCTGCCAGGGCGCGGTGGGCGGGCTGGTGGCCGTCAACGACGTGATGCGCTGCCTGATGTACTACCGCGACTACGGCGACCAGGACCTGGCCCGCGAGGTGTTCGCCTCCCTGCCGGAGGAGACCCGCGCCAGGATGCTCGATGTTGATTACACCAAGGCCGAGAAGGCCTGCCCCCAGGGCCTGGCCATCGCCGAACTCATGCGCGAGGCCAAGACGCTGCTGGCCTGAGCCTGAGCGCGCATCCACGGCTGATTTGATGAAAATGGGCGGCCCGGTTGCAGAACCGGGCCGCCTTTTACTTTATGGCGCACCAGACCGGGAGCGTCCGCGGCCTCCGCGCAACTGGCGCGCGAACAGGATGGGCGGCTGGAGCTGCGGGACGGGTGGCGGCACTGCCCCGATTCTAGGGACCCGCTTCGCGACGGACAGCCGTCGCGGCTCGGGCCAGGCGGTCCTTGTCCTGGGGGCGGGGTCGGAGGCACCGCCTGACGCGTTCAGGCCGCCGGGCCTGACGGTGCGGCGCCGCCGGAGGGGGGCCTGGGCAGCATGATGGTGAAGGTCGTACCCTTGCCCGGAGTGGAATCAACCAGCAGCTGCCCCCCGTGCATCTCGGTGATGATGTTGTAGGAGACGAACATGCCCAGCCCTGTTCCCTTGCCGGGGACCTTGGTGGTGAAGAAAGGCTCGAATATGCGTTTGCGCACGGCGGGATCCATGCCGGGGCCGTTGTCCATGATTTCAATGCGCATCAGGTCCCCGTCCGGGCGCACGTGAATGGTCAGGGTGGGCTCCTCCGGGGCTTGCCCTCCGGAGGTCATGGCCTGCAGGGCGTTGAGCAGGATGTTCAGGATCACCTGCCCGAGCTTCGTGGGAGAACAGAACACCGGAACGGAATCGGGATCGTACTGCTTTTCCAGCTTTATTTTACGGAAATCATAGCGCTTCTTGAGATCATAATCGTTGGATATCATTTCAAGGACGTTCTCTACGATGGCCGGAAGCTCGCACCGGG
The DNA here is from genome assembly GCF_022808695.1 of Fundidesulfovibrio soli. Lineage (NCBI taxonomy): Bacteria > Pseudomonadati > Thermodesulfobacteriota > Desulfovibrionia > Desulfovibrionales > Desulfovibrionaceae > Fundidesulfovibrio > Fundidesulfovibrio soli. The sequence continues at coordinate 206,513 of NZ_JAKZKW010000002.1, read as the reverse complement.
AGTGATCCTCCCCGCTCTTGCGGCTGAACTCCAGCATATTGCGCACGATGGAGGCTGCACGGGCGCAGGCCTCGCGGATGTGCTCCAGCGACTCGAGGATGCCCCTGCGCCGCATGTAGGCCGACATGGCCTGAAAATCGACGCCCAGCTCTTCGGCAACGGCCTTGTTGGCCTTCAGGCCCTCGAAAAGACGGCGCTGAAGGTTCTGGGAGGACTGCATGATGATGCCCAGGGGGTTGTTGATCTCGTGGGCCATGCCCGCCGCCAGCACGCCCAGCGACATCATCTTCTCGGCCTGGACCACCGCGTCCTGCATCCCCTTGAACTCGGTGATGTCGGTCATCACGCCCACAAGGAACATCTGCCCGGTGATGTCCGTGTAGCGGGTCTTCTGGATCAGCAGCGTGTGCGTCGCACCCCGGGCGGTGGTGAAGATTTCCTGGCGCACCGGGACACTCCCCTCCGCCAGCACGATTCTGTCCTCGACTCCGTAGGCCTTCGCCACCTCTCCGGGAAAGAGGTCCGCATCGGTCTTGCCGATGAAGTCCTCCGGCTTTCCCCCCGCCAGTTCCGCGCAGGAGGTGTTGAGCAGGATGTAGCGCAAGGAGGCATCCTTGACGAAGACGGGGTCGTTCATGGCGTTGATGACGGCCAGAAAGAAGTCCCTCGACTGCTCCAGGGCGCTGGTGCGCTCGCGGACTATTCTGCTCAGGCGTTTGTTGAAAACCAGAAGCGTCACGCCCACCATGCATCCAGCCAGGAACAAGGTCACGCCGATGGTGACCATGTTGCGCACCTGCCTGCGCTCGCTGTCGCTCTGGGCCTGCTTGATTTCTGGGTAAAGGAACCCTTCCATGTTGAACCCGGGGGACAGCAGCCCGAGCCGCTCGTAGGTTTTGGCTATATGCTGCCAGCGTGCCGGGTTCATGTGCCCCACGTCGACCAGGTCCGGCTGGATGAGGTCGCGCATGGCCGCCGCCTCGTAGAGCAGTTCGTCGCGCGTGCGCTGCGTGGGATAGCGCTCCAGGATCACATCCACCATTTCCTCAGGGTGGGCCATGGCGTAGCGCCACCCCGCCGCGATCGCGCGCAGGAAGGCCTCCACCCTGCGCGGGTGCTGGGCGATTTCATCCTCAGATGTGGTCAGGCAGTCGCCGTAGAAGTCCACGGCGTACTGATTTGGGATGATGATACCCGGCGCCACCCCGCGCCGCTCCATGGTGTAGGGCTCGTTGGTGATGTACGCGGTTATGGCGTCCACCGAGCCGTCGATGAGCGGATCGATGCTCCAGGAGTGGGGCACGGAGGTGTAGTCCTTGGCGAACACGCCCTCGTTGGCGAGCATGGCCCGGCATTCGGGGTCCGTTGAGTCGGTGAACATGATCCGCTTGCCCGCCAGGGACTGGGGCGTGGTCAGGCCGCTGTCGCGCCGTGTGAGCAGTATGTTGGGCGAATGCTGGAAAATCGCGGCCAGGGCCACCACTTTCGCGCCCTTCTGGCGCTCCAGCAGGATGGCGGTGGTGTCCACCGCGTAGTCGGCCTGCCCGGTGAACAGCCGCTCCGATGGCGCGAACCCGGGGAAGCCCTCGATGAGCTGGACGTTCAGGCCCTCCTTGGCGAAAAAGCCTTTCTCCACGGCCGCATAGTAGCCCGCGAACTGGAACTGGTGCTTCCATTTGAGCTGGAGGCGGACATCGGAAAGGGACACGGGGGATTGGGCTGCCTTGTCGGCTGCAAGGACAGGAATAACCTGGACCGAGACGCACGCGACCAGGGCGACGAGGGCGGCCGCAGCGCGCATGAACAGGGCGGGCATGCCCGCGGCGCGGCGGGCCGAACTCCCGCACCGGTCAGGTGGCCGTACCCGGAATGGTATTGCGCCACGAGCCCGGAAGGAGAAACCTTGAGCCAACGCTGCGATATCCATGCAATGTATTCGCAGTCCCGGATGGTTCTTGTCAAGAAACAGCTCCCCGGGCCGGAGGAAGCCGGTCAGGGGCGGCCGGCGTAGCTGCTGGCCGCGACATCGGCAGGTTGCAGCGGGAAGTTGAGCACGAAGCGGGTGCCCGGTCCCGGTTCGACGCCTAAGTCGCCGTTCAGCTGCCCGGCGAGCAGCTTGACGATCTGAAGCCCCAGGGAGCCGGCCTCCAGGAGATCAAAATCCCCCGGCAGCCCGATTCCGTCATCCTCGAAGACAAGAACCAGATTGCGATCCCGCAGGGATGCGTCCACCCGCACCATGCCTTCGTCCCGGCCGTTGAATGCGTGCTTGAGGGCATTGGTGGCCAGCTCGTTGACCAGCAGGCCGAACGGTATGGCCTGGTCGATGTTCAGATCAATGTCGGCGGCGGAGATCGCGACCTTTATGTCACGGTTGCCGCTGAACGATGACACCAGGCGGGGCAGCAGATCCTTGAGGTATCCCTCAACCCTGATGTTGGAAAACGTATGCGAGCGGTAGAGCTGTTCGTGAATCAGGGCCATGGATGCAACCCTGCACCGGCTTTCCGCCAGAACCTGCAGGGCGGCTTCGTTCTCCAGGTTCATCGCCTGGAGGCTCAGCAGGCTGGAGACGATCTGGAGGTTGTTCTTCACCCTGTGGTGGATTTCTCGCAGCAGCAACTCCTTGTCGCGCAGGGATGCCTCGGTGGCCTCTTTGGCCATGAGCCTCTCCAGCTCGCCGCTGGCGCGGACGCCGACCAGTTGCAGGATGGATTCCGCAAGGCGGACATCCTGCAGGGGGCGCCGGCCGATGACGGCGATGAGCCCCGTCGGCTGCCCGGCTGAATCACGCAGCGTGATGCCGACGTAACTCTCGGCCTTGATCTCGCGGAGCACCGGGTCGCCCGGGAACAATGCGCACACATCCCGCGGGAAGCAGCATACGGCCCTCTCCACCACTTCCGCGCAGGGAGTGTCCTTGAGGGCGTAGGTTATGTTATCCTCGAAGACGCCCAGGTGATAGATCGCCAGGGTGATCGCGTGCAGTCCGTCACCGTGCAGCCTGTCGATGCAGACGAACTCCATCTCCAGGGTTTCCGCCAGGAACTCCGCCAGGGCTCCGAAAAAACCGCGCCCCTGGCTGCGTTCCGCGCTGGTGGCCAGGAACGTCAAGGTCTGCTCCATGGCGCGGCGTTGCGTTATGTCGCGGAAGATGCCCATGAGGCAGGCTACACCGCCCAGCATCAGCTTGCTCACCCGGATGTTCACCAGGCGGATGCGGCCGTTGGCGGCGATAACGCGGGCCTCCTGCACCTCTTGGGGGTTCTGGATGTGCCTGACAAAGCCCCTGCTGAACTCGCCCTCGACCTCGCTCTCGGGATGCAGGGCCCGCTGGTGCGCGCCGACGAGTTGCTCCCGCGACCTGCCGAAGAAGGCCTTGGCGGCCTTGTTGCAGTCCACGATGATGCCGGACTGGGCTTCGGCGACAAGCACGGGGTCGGACATCTCGCTGAAAAGCGCCCGGTAGCGCTCCTCGTTCTGGCGCAAGGCTTCGTGGGTGCGGGCCAGCTCCTCTCTCCGGGTGTCCACCAGATGTTCAAGGTTCTGGCACAGAAAATCGTTGTGCAGGATCATGGCCAGAAGGGATGCCGCCGAGTCCAGGCTGGCCAGCAGGCCGTCCATGGCTCCCGAATCGTCCACGCCGAACAGGAACAGCGCGCCCATGCGCCTGCCTGCATAACAGAGGGGGACGACGACTAGATTCCGCGCGCGCATCTCCCGCAGGAACACCGCCTCCTCGCCCCGCGCATTCAGGGTGTCGAGGACCGAGGACCGGGTATATCCATGCGAAAGCAGCGCAAGCCCTTCCATATCCTCATGCGTGGCGATCCATCCGGCCTGGGGCGGGATTGCCGCCACGAGCCTGTGGTGGTCCAGCCCGGAATGCTCAAGGCACTCGATCAGCAGGATCGCCTCTGAGCCGGTCAGCTCTTTCATCGCCTGGGCAAGTTGCCCGCCGCATTCGCCGGGTTTGCCTTCCAGAGCCATATTCTTGCCCACGAGATCCAGAAAGCGATCCGAGAATGTCGCATTGCCCATAGAGCTTCCGTATACAGCCGTCCGGGGAGACGCTGCTGAATTGCAGCAGGCCGTGTTGCCCTGCCTTGAATGCTGGAAAAACCTCTACCGAAGCATTACCCGGAACCGGAACAAGAAGCAATTGCCGACCAGCTTGACCTGGGAATTAATCTATATCACTTCAAAAAATGAGGAAGCCTGGCCCGCCTTTCGGACATGCCGATACGACCCACCGTCAGGCCGGACGCCGCGAAGCCCCTTGAGGTGATCGAGCGCGACAGTCAGCTGCAGGCTGGTGCGCCCCGGGTTTCACCGACGAGGATTCCGCCCGCAGGAATCGCCCTCTCGGCTGGACTTATTCCTCCCCCGAAGGCGACGCGACGGGCACATGAGCCGAGCCCACCCGGGGAAGCGAGGCGAGGCCCGGGGCTGCGTCTTTCCGGGCGGGCAGGATTGCCATAATCCTCCTTCGTTTGTATGAATTGACATGCCCGTCAACAACACCGAGCCCCTATCCGTATACGCCGCCGGACCTGGCTACGCGCCCTGCCTGGCGGCGATGATCCTGGATTCCAGCCGGGCCCATCGGCTGCGAGGCTTCATCGAACACATCCTGGACCTGCCCAAGCCGAAGGCCCTGCGCCTGCTGTCCCGGTTGGCCGCGCATCCTGGCCAGCTCTGCGGACGCATCGACAACGCCTACGTGGCCCTGGTGGACGGTGTGTGCTCCGGAATGGTCACGGTACGCCCGGCCGGGCGCATTGAGGAGTTCCCCTTCTCGCCGGAGGCCCTTGCCGAGGCCGCTTCGGCCGAGCGCCTGGACGGCGCATGGCTTGAGGGCGCGCTTGAACGCCAGCGGGCCTTCGCCGAGGCGCTGTCCGGGGCGCGAGGCCCCGCCCCGTCGGGAACGTGGTTTGTGGAGTATCTTGCCGTACGCTATGAAAACCGCAGCGCCGGTGTGGCCAAGGCGCTGCTCGGCCGGGTGGCCGCGGAAGTGGGTGGAGCGGGCGGCACCGCTTTGGAGCTCTACTGCGAGACGGGCAATTCCCGGGCTGAGGCCATGTGCGCGGCCCTGGGCTTCGAGCCGGAAGGCACTCCCGGAGGCCCGGAAGCCTGGGGGCTCCGCCTGATGCGTAAGGCGCTTTGAAGGATCAGCCTTCGCCGCCCTCTTCCTGAACGTCGCCCTGGGTGGCCTCGCGGCCCGTGCGCTCCCTATGATCGTCGCCGAACGCGCGGCACTCCCAGGGGAAAATCTGGCGGGCCTTCTCCACGGCGATACCCTCCACCGCATCGTACCACTGGCGGAACTTGTCCACCAGGAGCCTGCCCGCCGGGGTGAGGATGTGCCCGCCCTTCCTGCTGGCCGTCTGCTCGATGAGCATCACGCCCAGCACTTTCTCCGAAGCGCGTATCTTGCCCCAGGCCGCCCGGTAGGACATGCCCAGCTCCTCGGCGGCCTTCTTGAGGGAGCCGTTGCGCTCCACCGCTTCCAGGAGCATACCCCGGCCCGTGCCGAAGAACATGCCCTCCTCGGTCTCAAGCCAGAGGCGCAGGCGCACCACGGGCGGCTTGACGCCTCCGAGGCTCATGCGCCGCTCCGGCGGGGGGCGGAACAGGTCCGCGCTGTTGTGGAATCCCTGCTCATTGTGCCGACCATAGCATAAACCCGCCCCGAACAACAGATGCGCGCATAGGGGATTTCCGGCCGCCCCGGCGTCCTGACGTTCCCGCAGGCTTGACAGGCGCACCTCCCCGGGCAAATGGGTCGGGGTATAGGTTCGCCGCGCCCGGCGGTTCCGGCGTCGCGCTTTCAGCTACCCCCTTGCAAAGGCAGGTCCCGATGCTCACGACCCTCAGCGCAACCCTCGGCCGGCGCAGGTTCATGCAGGCAGGCACTCTTGCCGCCTTCGGCTGCTGCCTGCCTTTGACGGGCTGGACCTCGCCCCCCTCCTATTACCAGGCCAACCGCGAGCGGTTGCTGTCCGAGTTCGCCGGTGTCTGCGGGGAGGTGGGCCAGCGGCTCGCCCCCCGCACGGACAAGGCCGGCGCGGTTGCCCGCGAAGCCCTGGAGGCATTCGCCCCCATGATCGACGCCATGCCCGGGATAGGCGGCGAGGCCAACCGCAATCAGCCCTACATCGTATACGCGGGTTGGCTGGCGGCCATCTCGAAGGCCATGAAGGCCCACGGCATGGCCGCATCGGACGCCGGACGCCTGTATTACGATCTTTGCCTGGATAGCCTGCGCGCCACGCCCCCGGCAGCGCTCAAGGCCACGGGGGAGGCCTTCTTCAGCCCGGAAGGCTACGCCGCCACGGTGGCCTGGGCGGAATGGACCCATCTGCGGACCTACCCGGGGGACTGGGTCGCGACTGTCTGGCGCGGCGACGGCCGGGATTACGACATCGGCCTGGACTACAGCGAGTGCGGGGCGTTCAAGTTCTTCACATCGCAAGGGGAGGAGGAGGTCGCCCCCTACTTCTGCCTCAACGACTTCCCCCGCTCCAGCCTCCAGGGCACGGGACTTTCGCGCCAAAACACGCTGGCCCAGGGCGGCGCGGTCTGCGACTTCCGATACAAGAAGGGACGCCCCGTGGCCCAAAGCTGGGACACAGAGGCTCCAAAGCTCATGCGGCGCTTGAGGTCTACGGAGTAAGCGGCGGCCCGCTGGCCGCAGCCCGTTACCGCCCGTGCTTCAAGCCTGGGGCCGCGCCGGCCGCACGGCAGGCGTGGCGCCGTTGGAGTTCCCGCTCCGCGTCTTTTCTTATGCGGCTGATCCCGACCCTGAGGTCTTCCATCCTTCCTGCCAACCGCCGTTCCAAAACGGCCCGAGTTGCACTGGTGGGGTTTCCCCCATTGCTCGGAATCGATATTTCGTTACAGGATGTTTCGGCGCGCCGATCCTGGTGGGATGCGGAGCGCCATGATTGCGAAACGAGGCGCCCTGTGGGCAGGCTCGCATCCCTGCGGATTCAACACGTTCCAAGGTTTGAGGCATGATCGTCAAGTGTCCAGTATCCAAGCTGAAACCCGGGATGTATATCGCCAACCCAGGCCTTTCCGGCCAGAGCAACCCCCACGTCTACCTCTGCGAAGGTCTCCTGAGCGACGAGGCGAGCATCGAAAAGATCGCACCGCCCTATTGCGACGCATACATAGACACTGAGCAAGGGGCGTATTTCAACGAGCACCCTGAAGAGAAAGCCAACTTCGAGTCCCTCTTCAACTCCATCGTCTTTTCCGGCGGCCGGGACGACAACGGCGAGCACAGCCTGGACGACATCCTGGAGAACCTCAAGGCGGCGGACGCCAATTACTCGGAGATGCTGGAGCAATACAAGGCCATCGCCAGGAAGATGTACGGTGCGCAGACCGTGGACGTGGCGGCCTGCGAGAAGCTGACGGAGTCGCTGGTGGTCTCGGAGGAGAAGATGCTCCTGGCCCTGCTGCTCGTCTCGCGCATGCGCACCTCAGACCCTTACGCCTACACCCACAGCCTGAACGTCTCCATGCTCGGGGTGATGGCCGCCAGGGCCTTGGGGTACGGCCAGGACACCCAGCTGGTCTTCGGCATGTCGGGCATCTTCCACGACATAGGCAAGACCCTCATACCTGACAGGATACTCAGGAAATCAAGCAGGCTGACCACGGCGGAGTTTGAGGAGATCAAACGCCACCCCGTGTACGCCAGGAAGCTGCTCTCCCAGCACCGGGACATGCCGGAGGACGTGGTGCATGTGGCCCATGAACATCACGAGCACCACGACGGCTCGGGCTACCCGCGAGGCCTGAAGGGCCCCGAGATCAACCGGGTGGCCGCAGCCATCAGCGTGCTGGACACCTATGACGCGCTGCGCTCGGACCGTTACTACAAGGAGGCCGTCAGCTCGCACAAAGCCATCTGCGTGGTGTACAGCCTGCGCGGCAAGTCCTTCGATCCGCAACTGGCGGACAAATTCATCAAGACGGTGGGCATATATCCCGTTGGCACCATCGTGAAGTTGGAATCGGGCATGAAGGGCATCGTGACCAGGCAGAACGGCGACAACTTGCTTCGCCCCCACATCAGGCTGATCCTGGACGGGAACAACCGCTATTGCGAACGGCGCGACGTCAACCTGCTCGACGAGGACTCCAAGGGCCCCTACGCCATCAAGGACACGCTGACCAACAAGGAGTGCAGGATACACGTCTCTTCGCTCATGAGCTGAGCGAACGGATCCGCATCCGGGGCGCGGCCTTACCTGGCCGCTATGGCCGCGTCGAAGAACTTGCCCACGCCGTACTCCCGCCTGCGGAAGAACTTCTCCGGGTTGGGGCCGATGAGCTGCATTTCCGGATGGGTGCGCTGCATGTCCAGGGCGATCTGCATCTCCTTGGTGCAGCCGGTCGAGAAGGTGGCGTCCTTCCCGGTCCAGACCGGCGGCACGGGGCGCCCCATGAGCACGAAAGCCTGCTCGATGTCCTCGTAGGTCTGGAAGCGCCAGACGTTTATCAGCCCCGAGCGCTGCACCTTTTCCCACATGAACATGAGGTCGTCGGCGTCGAGCCCCTCCTCGAAGTGCTCGGCGGGGTTGATGACGTACGTTCCCGTCAGGCGCGAGCGCAGGTGTTTGACGAAGGCCGTGAGGATGGCGATGGCCGTCTCCGTCTCGTGGGGCACGGAGCCGACGATGGCCGAATAGAACATGATGGTCTTGCCGGCGGCCCTCTCCGAGCGCATCCTGGCGATGATGGCCTCGGCCTTGGCCGTGATCTCCGGCTCGGTGAACACCCGCAGCGTGGCGGGCTTCAGCTTGGCCTGCACCTTGAGCGCGCCCTGGTCGTCCTGGTGTACGCAGAGTACGTCGCGCGTGAACTCGGTGCGCGTGAGCATGAGCCGCCTATGGTTCAACGCCCCCTTGGCGATGACCAGGTCGCACTCCTTCCAGGCGCGGGCGAAGGTCACGCTGACCTTGTAGAGGTTCAGGCGCTCGCGGCTGCCGTCGGAGATGACCAGGAGGGAGTTCTCCTTGATGGCCTGCAGCAGCGCGTTCTTGGTCATCTGGTTGCCGCTCCAGAAGCGCGCCTCCGAAAGGCTCTGGCTGAGGACCGGGTCCTCCTCGGCGTCCCAGATCGTGGGGGCATCGAAGTAGAAGCCCTCCTTCAGGGCCAGGATCACCCTGTGGCCCATGCTGACGAGCACCTTGATCACCATGATGTCGAACATCAGCCCGCCCGCGTTCTCAGGCAGGTAGAGTATCTTCATGGACTTTGGGCGGTTGGGGTTCAGCACGCGCCGCAGGTCCTCGAAGGGGCCGGTACCCCGCAGGTGGTTCTCCACCTCCTCGATGCCCGGCTCGAACTGATCCTTCTCCCAGATGTCGCTCCACACAGAAAGCGCCAGCAGGCGTGAGATCTCCAGCATGTTCAGCTCGAAGCGCAGGTCCTGGATGGAGCCGCAGCTGGCCACGAAGCCCGGACAGGCGTTGAGCGCCGTCTGCATGGCGAGGGTTTCCATGAACTGGCGGGCGCGGCGGTTGAAGGCGCGCCTGCGCTCCCGGTAGGGGTCGTCCTGCCCGGACTGGGCCAGGAAGATGGTGGTCAGGCGCTTGAGCAGGCGCGAGGGGATCATAACCGGGGCGTTGACGGCCTGGCGGTATTTGTGGTCGCACAGCGCCAGGATCATCATCTTGTCGTACTGGTTGGAGCAGTGGGTCTCGATGAGGTCCATCACCTGCCGCCAGACCTTGGCGTAGGCCTCCAGCAGCGTGGGCTCCTGGGTCTTCTCCAGGAGGGAGCGCAGCATCTCGTCCGAGCAGGGCACGTAGTTCTCGTCGGGCCCCAGGTGCACCATGAAGCGGATCTGCTCCGGCGAGGCGTTGCGCGTGGGGTCGATGCTGTGCTCGATGTGGTTCTCGCTCATGAAGTGGATGAGCCAGGCGTCGAGCAGGGGGTCCTTGCCGTAGCGCAGGTCGGCGGGGGAGCTAGTGGGCAGATTGACCGGGCTCATGGCGTGCCTACCTTTCCCGGATGAATCCCTTGTCCAGGAGTTTGCGGAAATAGGAGTGCCGCCCCACGGCGGCAAGGCGCAGGGGCTTGGGAGCGCGGCGCACGCGCACCCAGTCCCCGGGCAGCAGGGGGAAGGCGCTCTGGCCGTCGCAGGTGAGCACCGCGTCGGCCGAGGCCTCCTCCACGTTGATGTCGAGGTATCTGTCGGTGGGCAGCACGATGGGCCGCAGGTCGCACAGGAAGGGGCAGATGGGCGTGAGCGTCAGGGTGTGCAGGTCCGGGTGGACCAGCGGGCCGCCCGCGCTCATGGAATAGGCCGTGGCCCCCGTGGGCGTCGAGACGACCATGCCGTCGGCCCGGAAGGTGCCCAGGCGCTCCCCGCCGTAGCTGATGGTCACGCGGATCAGGCGGGCCATGGCCCCCCGGGCCACCACCACGTCGTTCACGGCCCCGCACTGGAACACCCGCCGGTTGTCGCGTGCCACCTCGCATGAGAGCATCATCACCTTGTTGACGCCGAAGCCCTTGGAGACCACCTGGGCCAGAGGCTCTTCCCAGCCGTCGGCGCACAGCTGGGAGAGAAAGCCCAGCCGCCCGAGGTTGATGCCCAGCAGGGGGACGGCCTCGGCCATGAGCTTGCGCGCCACGCTGATCATGGTGCCGTCTCCGCCGAGCACCACCGCCAGTTCGGGCACGTCCCCGCCCCCGGTCAGGGAGGCGGCGTCGGCGCAGCCGTCCACGTCGGTCTTGTTCAGGACGATGCGCGGGGCGGCCCCCAGGTCGGAGATGGTTTCGGCCACCTCGTGCGCGAGGCTCATCACGGAGGGTTCGCCGGACTTGGCGACCACGAGGACATTGTGTACTGCTGGCTGCATGCCAGCGTTACTAGAGGAAAGCGCAGCCCGCTTCAAGCCGTATCGCTCCTCCCGGTACTTTCCGGCCGCATTCGGCACAATTCGCCCCGGCGGGGAATTTTTTTTGCCCGAGGCCCTAAAGTATCCGGGGGCAATGGACGATAACAGCTGTGACGAGTGAGGAGAAAGAAATGTCCGCCAACCCCGCCCTGGTCAGGAACATGCTGCGAACATACGGGCGGCAGGCCACCACGGCGAGGCGGCTGGCGCGCTACAAGCGAACCCTGCGCGCCGCCGGGGCGGAGGATCAGGTGGCCATCTCCCGCGAGGCCAGAAGGCGCGAACTCGTGCAGAAGGTCGCCGCGGAGATAGTGGAGAGCCTCATCGTCACCGGGTCGGAAAATCCCGTGGTGGAAGACATCAAGAGGGAGTTGGAAAGAACCTTCAAGACCGCGTTCATCTTCGCCTATCCCCCCGAGGATCAGGATCTGCAGATTTTCAAGGTCCTGGGCGAGAACAACGCGGTGGAAGCGACCGGAAACGAGCGCGTGAGGATACTCGAAGCCCTGTGGCACATCGCGCTGGAGAAGGTCGACGAAACGATGATCTAGTCGGAGTTGCTTGTGCGGCCCGGGAGGCCGCTGGCAGAGACGTTCGGCAGGCGGGCCGCCTGGGGAGGCGGCCCCGGTCCAGCAAGGAGCCTGCATGAACGCCTTGGCGGGTAAGGCCCGTCCGGGAGGGGATTATGGACATCAAGAAAATACTTGGAGGAGTAAGCCCGTACAGTCGAACCCAGGTGGACAAGGGCGACAGCACCTCTGCCTCTTCGAGGCTGGAGCGCGCAAAAACCCGCGTCAGGAGTACGTCCGCCGAAGGAGACAAGGTATCCGTATCCTCGGATGCGCTACTGGTGGCCGAGGCCGCCAAAACCGCCGAGGAATCGCCTGATGTGCGGGTGGATCGCGTGGAGGCCCTGCGCCAGCAGGTGCAGTCAGGCAGCTACACCCCCGATTCCCGCAAGATAGCGGAGAAGCTCGTGCAGAGCGATCTGGAGTTCTTGCGGGGTTAACGGGCCAAGCCCGTTGCGAATGAAGCCAGCGCGTCCGCAGACCGTGTTCAGCACGGGCTGCGGGCGCTTTGTCGCGTCCGCGGGCCGGGGCAGGCGGAGGACCCTCAGGCGGGTCCGGCTACGCCCCGCCGCCCGGCAAAAACATCCCGTCAATTCCCCTTACCGGCTGACACGCCCTGCCGAAGGTGATACATTGTCTGCCCGCTCTATGCCGTGGACGGCTGTTCGCGCGGGTATCCCCCATGTCCACAGGAGGTTGCAACATGACCGGTAGAGTTCCCTCCCTTCAGGAAAAGTGCGCCTTGCCGCCAGACGTATCCGAGACGCTCGAAGGAGTCGTCATGCTGACCGCGCTGCGGGTCAAGGTTATTCGCGAAAGGCAGCGCAAGGAAGGGCATTTCGACTGCTTCGGGCGGGCCGTCTCTGGCTATTGCGACCAGCACCAGTGCGTCTACCACGATGAATGCACAAACATCTCGCAGGCCATGCCCGAACTGGCGGCAACCTGAATGCCCATGGCGCGCATTGGAGCCGAACCACGCCCACCCGTGGCAAAGCCGGCTCACGCAGCCGGATCGAGTCACTGACAGGCGGCAATCGAACACTGCCGCCGCACCCGGCTCGCGACGAGCCTCTGTTCATTTTCGCAAAGGCCCAAGGATACTGGCGCGAGTCCATCGGCCCGGACCGCAGGGCTGCAGAAACGGAACCTTGAAACCGAAAGGAGGACGGCGATGTTCAAACCCATCCAAGGCTTGCCCCCCGACGTGTTGGCGCTGGAAGCAGTCGGCAAGATCACCCACCAGGATTACCAGGAGGTTCTGATTCCTCAGGCGGAGGCGTTGATGGCCAAGGGGCCCATCCGCTTGCTGTTCGTCGCCGGGCCGGAGTTCACGGGGTACGACCTTGAAGCGCTGTGGGACGACACCACGTTCGGAGCGAAACACTGGCGCGATTTCACCCGCGTCGCGGTGGTGGCGGACGTGACCTGGCTCCGCGCCGCCGTGAGCATATTCAAACCGTTTTTCCGGGGCGAAGTCGGGCTTTTCAAGGTCTCCGAACTGGAGGAGGCGAAGGGGTGGGTGACCGGCGGAACCGGGAGCTGATGGCGCGGGACCGGGCCCCGGCAACTGAAGAGTGCCGGTTCAAACGGCTGTACGCCGTGGACCCGGCGGGCAGTTGCAACAACCGCCAGCCGGGCGTGAAAAGCAAAACACACAAGACTGTCGGGACTGTAATGCCGGAAGTCTTCTGGGGCGCACCTCAAGGGGGGAGCCACGTCGGGGCAGGAAGGCGGGGGGCTGCTAGGGCGCCGTCTCTTCTTCCCCCGATTCAGGGGGGCCCTGCTCCGATGCGGGGGCGGCGTGCTCCCCGGGGCAGTAGCGGCTGGGGTACTTGGCGTCGGTCTGGGGCACCTGCAGGCCGATGCGGCTCTGCATGTTGATGATGACCGGCCCGGTGAGGTTGAGCGTGGTGTCCTGCGGGCGGCCCTGAGGGATGGTCACCGTGACGAGCACCATGACCTGGCGGATGTTCTCGATGCGCAGGATCTTGCGCTCGGCCTCGCCCACCACCACGTCGTATTCGCTGATGAAGCCGTACGGGTCCGCCACGAGCAGGCCCAGCCTGGGGTCGTTCATGCTCTGGAGGATGAGGAAAGGGGAATCTTCGCGCACCTGCACCAGGGTGAACTCCCTCTCCTGCTCGAAGCCTATGAGGCCTCGGGGAAAATGGATCACCCTGTCCTGCGGGATGGTGAGCACGCCGATGCGGCTTTGGATCACCCGTTCTTGTTTTTTTGCCATAACGCCGCCGCCGCAAGAACGTCCTGTTGATCTGCTTCCAGAGCCATGCGGTTCTGCTCCAACACGCGCAGGTATACTTCTTCCCTGTATACCGGCATTTCCTGGGGCACTTCAAGGCCGATCTTGATCTGCTTGCCTTGCACCCCAAGTACGGTGATCTTGATTTTGTCGCCCAGGTGGATCGATTCCCCCGGCCGACGCGTCAGTATGAGCATTCCCGCCTCTTTACGCGACCATTCCCGCGCACCCTAGTGCGCCGCATCCGCCTTGTCAACGAATCATTCCAGCCCCTTGCCGTTACAGGTAATTCATCAGGCTCAGGTTCATGATCATGGAGGTCGACTTCAGTACGGACTGGTATGCGAGCTGCTGCTGCGCAAGCTTGGTCATCAGCGCGGAGATGTCCACGTCCTCGATGCTGGAGAGCTGCTCCGTCTGGTTGTACTGCAGGTTCTCGAGCACGCTCGTGGCCACCGTGAGGCGGTTTTCGCGCCCGCCGACGTCGGCCGCATAGTTCAGGACGTTCTGCTTGGAGGAGCGCAGGTCCGCCAGGCACTGCTGAACGCCCGCCTGGTTGTTGGTCTCCAGGAAGGCCACCAGCTTGCCCGCCGTCTCGAACAGGTTGGAGGCCCCCGACGACCCGGCCACCACCACCGGCACGTAATGGTTCGAGGAGGGGTCCTTGTAGATGCCGCCGAAGATGTTCTTGCCGATGCCGTTGACCGCGATGGACTCCGTGGGGGAGATGTCCACGTAGATCTTGGCCTGGCGGGGGTGCACGACGAACATGTTGCCCGCCAGCAGCGTGTTGCCGGCGTTCGAGTGCAGGGTGAGCACGCCGCCGGGCAGGTTCAGGCTGGCGCTGCTGGCGAAGGTGTCCGGGGTGGAGGTGTTGGACTGCACCCAGTTGGCTCCGCCGTCCAGGCTGTAGGAGTAGTGCACGTCGCCCCCCAGGGTGCCTGCCTGGTCGATGCGCACGATGACGTTGCCCGTGAAGCTGCCGGAGGCCGTGCCCGTGACCGTGGTGCCCATGCCCTGCAGGGGGTCCACGCCGATGAAGTCCTCGTCGTCGCCCTTGTAGCGCGCCGTGGGCCTGATCCACATCCAGGTACCGTTCGAGTCGTTGGTGTCCGTGGCGCTGGTGGCCACCACGGTGGTGCCGCGGTCGATATCCATGGAGACGCCGCCCAGGTCCATGTGCAGCTTGGGCGAGGCCGGGCCAGGGTCGGAAACCGTGCCCTGCACCCAGGTTTTGCCGCCGTCCGTGGTGTAGCGGTAGCGGCTGCCGGCGGCCAGCGCGCCGCCGTCCAGGTATTGGACCAGCACGGTGCTCTGGCTCGATCCGTTGATGGTGAAGCCGCCGTTGGAGACGACGCCTGCCTGGTTCACGGAGAGGGAGAGAGTCTCCTCGAAGGCCTCGGCATTGGTCTTGTGCCCGGCGAAAATGGACTTGCCGTCGAACTGGGTGTTGGCCAGGCCCACCAGCTGCTGAAAGAGCTGGCGCGCCTCCGAGGCGATCTGCTGGCGGTTGTCCGCGCTGAGGGTGCCTGTGGAGCCCTGCTCCGCCAGCTCGGAGAGCCTGGTGAGCACGGTGCTCACCTGGCTCAAAGTGCCGTCGGCCAGGCTCAGCCAGCCTTTGGCCGCGGTGATGTTGGTCTGGTACTGCTCGATGGCGGAGATGCTGCTGCGATAGCCCAGAATCCGGGTCATGCCCACGGGGTCGTCCGAGGGGCGGTTGACCTTCTTCTGGCTGGAGGCCTGGAGGTTGGACTCCATGAGCTGCCCCAGCGTGGTGTTCATGTAGGTCAGGCTGGAGGAGTAAATCTGCTGCTGAGCGACGCGCAGGGCCATGGCGTCCCTCCTTCTATTGCTTGAGCCCCAGCACGGTCTGCCACATCTGGTCGGCGGTGGAGATCATCTTCGCCGCGGCCTGATAGGAGTGCTGGAACTTCACGAGGTTTGACATTTCTTCGTCGAGGTTCACGCCCGCGACCGCCAGCTGGCGGTTGTTGAGCTCCGTGGCCAGCGAGTTCTCGAAGTCGTAGTTGAACTTGGCCTTTTCGGTGTCCACGCCGACAACGCCCACCAGGCTGTTGAAGTATTCCTGCAGGGTCTGGCTGGTGGGGGCGTCGAAGGTGGTGCGGATGGTCACGTCCTTCTTGGCCAGGTCCGCCAGGGCCTTGGCGGTGGTGTTGTCGCCCGAGTTGGATTCGCCCGCGCCGTTGATGTGACCGGCGTTGACGAAGTTCGTGTTGGACCCGACCAGCGGGTTGAGCGTCATGGAATGGATGTCGGAGCCGTCGAAGAAGGTGTTCACGCCCAGGGCCGCATAGAGGCCCGTGGCGTCGGTTCCGAAGCCGAAGTTGTAGCCCGGCTTGGCGTCGATCTGCAGCTTGTTGTTGCTCACGCTGGCCGTGAGGAAGCTGCCGAAAGTGTTGTTGATGGCGTTCACCACGTCGGTGAGCGAGTGCTGGGCCGGGTCGAAAAGCTGGGTGCCGGGCTGGGCGGGGTCGAAATCCAGGAAGCCGTTGGACACGCAGGCCCCGGTGGCGGCGTTGTACACGTAGAGCGTGGACGCTCCGGCGGAGAGCTTCGAGCTGTAGGCCAGGCCCGAAGCGTCGGAGCCGAGGGCCAGATTGGCGTTGCGGACCTGGTATGTGCCCGTGGCGTCGGTGAACATGCTCAGGCCCGAGCCCTGGCTGTGAATCCTGTTGGTCTCCCAGATGAGGGAGTTGGCCAGGGATTCGAGGCGCTCCTTGTAGCGCCCGATGTCGTAGTCGCGCAGCTCGAACTCGCCCGCCAGGGAGCCGCCGGTGAGGCGGTTGGTGTTGTCCTGCCCGGTGAAGTAGGTCTGGGGCGTGATGTTCACCGGCGTGGAGGCGGACTGATACCAGTACAGCGCGGTCTTGGGCACCACGGTGAAGGTGTCCCCCGCCTGGAGGGTGCCCGTGGGCGTCACCGAGGAGTTGGACTGGGCGCCGAAATAGATGGAGAGGTTGCCCACGCCCACGCTCTGGGCCTGCGGCCTGGCCGAGAAGGTCTTGATGGCCCCGGAGTCGCTGCGCAGCCAGGTCACGCCGCCGTCGAGCGAAACCTGGAACTGGGCGGCCGGGTTGCCGTTGGAGACCACGCCCCCCTGCACCACCCGGATGGTGTACTCGAAGGAGTCCGCTCCGGAGAAGCCCACCGTGCCGTTGAAATTGGAGCCCGGCAGGAGGTTGCGGGTGACCTTCCCGTTCTCGAGCCTGAGGTCGAAGGCGCTGCCGCCGTCCACCAGGGTGTGCCCCGCGCCGGTGAGCACCGTGAAGTTGCCGCCGCCGTTGTCGATGGTCTTGACGTCCATCAGCTGGGCCAGGGCCCGCACCTTGATGGCGCGCTGGTCGTAGAGCCCGTTGGCGTTGTTGTTGCCGGGATCGTCGTGCACGGCGATCTGCTGGTTGATGGCCGCGATTTCCTTGATCAGGTTGTTGGCGGCCGTGACGTCGTCGACGATGCTCGCCTCGGTCTGGCGCTGGAGGTCCGTCAGGTCCGCGGAGGCCTGGCGCAGCACGGACATCAGGTTCTGCGCGTCGGAGATCACGTTCTGGCGCTGCGGATAGCTCGAGGGGTCCAGGCTCAGGTTCTGCCAGTCTTGGAAGAAGGAGGCCAAGGTCTTGGAGATGCCGTCCGTGGTGGATTCGTTGAAGGTCGTCTCCACGGACTGCATGTTCTGGTACAGCACGTTGTAGCGCTGGCTGGACGAGGAGCGCAGGTTGTAGGCCTGCTCGATGTACTCGTCGAACATCCTGATGATTTCCGTCGCCTTGACGCCTGTGCCCATCTGGCCCGGCGAGGAGTCGATGTACATGTCGTCCTTGAAGACGACGCGCTGGCGCGAATAGCCGGTCGTGTTGACGTTGGCTATGTTCTGGCCCGTCACCTCGATGCCCAGCTGCGAGGCGTTCAGGGCTTTCATGCCCGTATTGAGCAGCGAGGTGATGCCGGCCATTACAGGGCCCCCCTCAACATGGCGGGCGCGGGCTTGGTGCTCTGGAAGGCTCCGCGCGGGCCGTAGGCGGGCTTATTGGCCGTGAAGGACTTCTTGAAGAGGTTCACGTAGCCGGTGGACTGGTCGAACAGGGCCAGGGCGAGGGTGTAGCTCTTCTCGGCCTGCTTGGCGCTGGCCTGCTCCAGGGCGTCGATCCTGTCCAGAAGCTCCTGGACGCGGGGCCAGTCCTCGCCGAGGACGCCGGCCACATGCCGCAGGCGCTGGGCCTGGGGATCGATGGCCTGGACCATGCGCTTGATCTCCAGGCGCTCGGCCATGAGCTGGCGCATGAGCTCCTGAATGGAGAACTCCACCGCGCCCACGGACTGGGGCCTGAAATCCTTGAGGTGGGCAAACTCTTCCTGCTGGAGCGTGCCGAGCACCTTCAGGGCCTGATGCTGCCGGGTAAGATTTTCCAGTATGCGCCGGTTCATGGTTGTCTCCGGTTAGAGGTCCGGGATGGGCACCCTCTGCGGCTCGGCCTGGGCGAGCGTTGCTCCGCCTGGGCTGCCGGGGTCCACCGCCACGCCGTCGCGCCTGATCTCGAAGTGCACGTGCGGCCCGGTGGCCCTTCCCGTCTGCCCGACTTGTGCAATAACCTGACCAGCCTTCACGCTCTGGCCCTCCACAACCGCGTTGGCCTTGTTGTGGCCGTAGATGCTCACCGTGCCGTCGGCGTGGCGCAGCTCCACCATGGTGCCGTAGCCCCCCTTGCCCCCGGCGAAGGCCACCACGCCGTCCGCGCAGGCGCGCACCGGCGAGCCCTCCGGAGCGGCGATGTCCACGCCGCTGTGCCAGGCGCGCTGGCCCGTGAAGGGATCGCGCCGCCAGCCGAAGCCGGAGGTCAGCTCGCCCTGCACGGGGGGGGTGAAGCCAGGAGCCAGAGCCAGGGCCTTGTCCGCTCCCTGGAGGTACTGCGCGCCGGGAAGGCCCAAATGCTGGGACGGTGTGCCGTCCAGGGTGCCCGGGTTCGGGGCGGCCTGGGCCCTGGCGCGCGCCTCGGCCTCGGCGGTGGCCCGGGCTGCCGCCTGCATGGGGTCCACGGTTTCCCTGGCTGAAGATGTGTCGGCCCTGGGCGCGGGCGTCGTTGTGGCCTGGGGCTGCCCCTCGCCTCCCCTGCCCTGTCCGGCGGGGTCCATGCCGATCCTGTTGGAGAGGGGCGTGGCGGCGCGCTGGCCCATCTGCCTGGCGGCCTTCTTCTCCGCCGAAGGGGCCGCCAGCCTGTCCGTACCCGCCACGTGCAGGCCCGGTCGGTTCTGCGCGCCGTCCTTGGGGTCGGCGGTCTGACCCTTGGCGGCGAGCTGCTGGCGCATGAAGTCGGCCAGGCCCATGCCGCCCTGCTTGGCCAGGGTCTTGGAGAGCTCCTCGTCGAACATGGAGAGGTACTGGTCCTCGTGCTTGCCGTGGAGCAGGCCGTCCTTGGGCACGGACTTGCGCATCTCCTTGAGCATCTGGCCGATGAACACCGCCTCGAAGCCCTCGCAGGCCTCATTGAGCTTGGCGTCCTTGCCGGGCCCCGGGGTCACTCGCCTGCGCAGGGCGTCCATGGCCGTCTTCTTCTGGACGTCCAGGACCTGCTCGGGCTTGAGCGACGTTTCCGTGGCCACGGCCATGCTAGATCACCTCGAGGTCGGCATGCAGCGCGCCCGCTGACTTGAGCGTCTTGAGGATGCTGATCAGGTCGCGCGGGGTTGCGCGCAGCACGTTGAGGCCCTCCACCAGTTCCTGGAGCGTCGCGCCTTCGAGCATGCGCAGCTTGCGGTTCTCTTCCTTGGTGCTGATGCTGGTCTCGGGCGTGGCCACCGTCTGCGCGCCGATGGGCGCGAAGGGCAGCGGCTGCGACACCTCGGCGGACTCCTGGATGAGGATCTGCAGGTTGCCGTGCGTCACGGCGGATCGGGTCAGCTTGACGTTGAGGCCCACCACCACGGTGCCGGTCTTCTCGTCCACCACCACGCGGGCCTTGTTGTCCGGGGTGACTTCCAGGTTCTCTATGGTGGCCATCAGGGGCACGAGATTGCCCTTGAACTGCTCGGGGATGTCGAGCTTGATGGTGGAGGCGTCGGTGGCGCGGGCGTAGCTGCCGCCGATGCTCTGGTTGATCTTCTTGGCGATGGCCATGGACGTGGAGAAGTCCGAGTAGCCCAGGTTGATGGTCAGGTCGTGCTGCTGGTTGAAGTCGAAGGGGATGGCGCGCTCCACGTTGAGCCCGCCGGGGATGGAGGCCACGGTGGTCACGTTCTTGGTGGCCGTGGCCGCCGCGCCCGAGGCCTGGAAGCCGCCCACGGCCAGCGGGCCCTGGGCCAGGCCGTAGAGCTCGCCGTCCACGCCCTTCATGGGCGTCATGAGCAGCACGCCGCCCAGCAGGCTGGAGCAGTCGCCCAGCGACGAAACGGTGACGTCCAGCTTGGTGCCGGGCCTGGCCGTGGCGGGCATCTGGCAGGTGACCATGACCGCGGCCACGTTGGCCGGGCGCAGGGTGCGCTTGTCCACGCGCACGCCCATCTTGTCGAGCATGTTCCAGATGGACTGGATGGTGAAGTCCGACCCGCGCTTGTCGCCGGTGCCGGAAAGGCCCACCACCAGGCCGTAGCCCACGAGTTGGTTGGTGCGGACGCCCGAGAAGGACGCGACGTCCTTGATCCTGGCCGCGCGCCCCTCCCCAGAGAACAGCGCGGCCAGGATAAGGCCCGTCAAGAGCAGTGTGGTCATGCGATGCCTGAACATGTCGATACCTCTGTGACCGCTGCGCGGCCCGCTGACGTTCGCCCCCTCCCCCGAGGTGGCTAGAACGGCCAGATGTTGTCCAAAATCCTCGACAGCCAGCCGGGCTTCTGGCGGTCCGCCAGCACGCCGGTGCCGAACATGTCGATCTGCGCCTCGGCCAGGGCCGTGGAGGGCACGGCGTTGTCCGGGCCGACGTCCATGGGCCTGAGCAGCCCGCGCACCACCATGATCTGGGTGTCGTCGTTGACGCGCACCTGCCGCGCGCCCTCCACCTGCATCACGCCGCCGGGCAGGATGTTCACGATGCGGCAGCCGATGGTGTAGGTCACGGTGGATTCGCGGCTGGTCTCGCCGTCGGAGTCGAACTGGTCGTTGCGGCTGGTGCTGACCATGGGGGTCGAACCGTTGACGCCCTTCATGCCGGCCAGCGCGCCCAGGTCCATCCCGGTGGTGGAGCGCAGGGCCTTGGAGCCCGGGAAGGGGTCCATGGTGGCGCTCTGGAAGTAGTTGTTCACGCCGATGTCCATGGTGTTCTTGCCGTTGGACTTCGTCTTGGACTTGTTCTTGGCGTTGGATTTCTCGGTGACGTTGACCATCACCACGTCGCCGATGCGCCTGGCCCGGTTGTCCTCGTAGAGGTAGCTGGGCTGGGCGGCCTGCGAATAGAGCGAGCCGGGGTTGTTCACCGGGGAAGGCGCCTGCATCACCGGCGGGGTCAGCGAGCTCATGGGGCTCGGCTGCTTCTGCGCCGGGGGGGCGCAGGCCGCGCTCAGGGCCGCCAGGGCGCACACCGCCGCGCTCACGAATTTCTTGTTGGTACGCATAGCCTCTCCTCCCTGCTTGGCCCTACGGGCCTATCTGGCCACCACGGTTTTGGAGTCCTGGACCCAGGCCGCCAGCTCCCTTCCGCTTTGCACGTTCCGTACCGTTATCTGGCTGCCCTTGGCTCCCTCGGTGACGGCGGTCACGGGCATGGCCAGGTGGATGCTCTTGCCGTTCCACAGGCAGGTCACCTGTTCGCCCTTGAGGATGGCGGGCATGGGCTCAAGGTTCTCCATGGTCAGGGGCACACCCTGGTTGAGCGAGGTCTTGGCGCGCATGGGCGTTGGGTTCTTGGCGTCCCAGGGCAGGCCCTTGATGAGGGCCAGGTTGCGCCGCTCGTAGGTGACCATCTCGCCCGCCACCACGCCGTCGCGCATGTTCAGCGGCCTGGAGGCCACCGGGATCACCTTCCACAGGTTCACGAAGGCGCTGGCCGCGATCTGCCGGATGGGCTTGCCCTGCACGTCCGATACGGTGAGCCGCAGGCTGACCCGACCGGGGGTCATCTGGCCCACGGACTCAACGGAGAGCTTCTCGGTGTCGGGGTCGATGAACAGCTGGCCCGGCAGCGAGATCTCCTTGACCTCCAGCTCGCCGTCCACGCCGGTCATGTTCTCCGTCAGAAAATCGACGATCATCTTGGTGACCTCGTTCCCGGCCACCGGCACCCCGCCGCCCTTCTTGAGCACCACCTGCTCGGGAACGATGAAGTTGCCCGCGGAGCGCGGGAAGAGCACGTCCAGGTCCTCCAGGACGCGCTTGCGCGTGAGCGTCAGCTGGCCCTCGCGGCCCGGGAATGGCCACAGGGGCGTGGAGGCCAGGATGCGCCAGGTGTCGGGGTCGATCTGGCCCACGGGCTCGGCGATGTCGCCCAGCATCACCCGCTCCCCGCCGATGGCCGCGGCGGGCGCGATGCGGACCTTCCAGGCCATGGGGTCCGCCCCGAAGACTGTGGCGGCGGCGAGCAGCGCCAGGACGGCGGCCAGGGCGGCCAGCGTGCGGGCATGGAGCCTTTGCCGAGCGGTGCGTGCGGTGTTCATGGCCACTCTCCCGGGCTAGCGTTTGATGTTCACGGCCGTCTGGAGCATGGAGTCCGCCGTGGTGATGGTCTTGGAGTTGGCCTCGTAGGCCCTCTGCCCCACGATGAGCCCCACCATTTCGTCCACCATCTGCACGTTGGAGCCTTCGATGAAGCCCTGCACGAGGGTTCCGGCGTTCTGGTCGCCGGGGGTGAGCTCCTGGGCGGCGCCGGAGGCTTCGGAGGTCTTGTAGACGTTGGAGCCCTGGGCGGTGAGGCCCGCCGGGTTGATGAACGTGTAGAGGGGGATGGTGCTGGTGGCCAGCACGTTGCCCGCGGAGTCCGTGGCGCTCAGCACGCCGCGCTCGGTGATGACGATGTTCGTCGTCTGCTGCGGGATGGTGACGGTGGGCTGCAGGGTGTAGCCGTTGGCGTTGACGATGGTGCCGTCCTGGTTGAGCTTGAAGGAGCCCGCCCGGGTGTACACGTCGTTGCCGGAGGGGTCCTGCAGGCGGAAGAAGCCCTGGCCCGAGATGGCCACGTCCAGCGGGTTGCCGGTGTTCTGGAAGTCGCCCTGCTGGAAGAACTTGTGCACCGTGGTGGGGCGCACGCCCATGCCCACCTGCATGCCCGTAGGGATGCGGGAGCCGCCCTCGTTCTGGGTGCCGGCCACGTTGAGGGTCTGGTACATCAGGTCCTCGAACTCGGCCCGGCTCTTCTTGAAGCCGATGGTGTTCACGTTGGCCAGGTTGTTGGCCATGGTGTCTATCTGGGTCTGCATGGCCACCATGCCGGTGGTGGCCGTATAGAGAGAGCGCATCATACGCCTGATCCCCCTTACCTGGTTTCGCCGACCTTGGCGGTGGCGTTCTGGTCCATTTCCTGCGTGCTGCTGATGATCTTGGCGTAGGCCTCGAAGGAGCGCTGGGCCTCGATCATGGCCACCATTTCCCCGACCACGTTGACGTTGGGCTTTTCGATGTAGCCCTGGTTGATGCCCGTCTTGCCCGCCTCGATGGCCCGGGTCACGGGCTGGGCGTTGTCGGGGCCCGCGAACATGCTCTGGCCGTACTTCTTGAGCTGCTTGGGGTCGGCCACGTCCACGATGTCGATGGCCCCCACGATGTCGCCGTCCACGGAGACCTGGCCGTCGCGGGTGATGGTGACGGTCTTGCCCTCGCCCAGGGTCACCGGGCCGGACTGGCCCAGCACGGGGTAGCCCTGGTTGGTCACCAGCATGCCCTGGTTGTTGCGGTAGAACTGGCCGTTGCGGGTGAGGAACTGGCCTTCGGGGGTCTGCACCCGGAAGAAGCCGGGGCCGGTGATGGCCAGGTCGAGGGGGTTGCCGGTGGCCTCCAGCCCGCCCTGGGTCATGTCCAGAGTCTGCTCGGCCAGCCGGGGCTTGGCCACCAGGATGGGCCTGGGCAGCAGGTTCTTCTCCTGCAGGTCGTTGCGGGCGTCCGGGCTGAAGTCGGAGGCCATGCGCTGGAACACGTCCTGGAAGGAGACCTTGTCGGCCTTGTACCCGGCGGTGTTCGCGTTCGCCAAATTGTTGGCGATCAGGTTGAGGCGCGTTTCGTTGCTCAAGGCCCCGAACAGCGCGCTGATTGTGCTTTGTTGCATGGCGGCGGTCCTCCTCGCGCCAAGACACAGCATGAAGCGTGCCATACGCGAGGAAGAACGCCGACGGGGAGGACACAGCCGCGTCCGCGGATTGCCCGTTGAAGCCGGAACGTTTGCGGGGTAAGGCAACTGAAGGCGGTCTCCGCCCTCAGGAACTCCACTCCATCCAGGCGGTCGAACCTTGCTCCCGGCTTACCTCTCCAAGAACAAGCAGATCATCAACACCTGCATGCTCGTGGGCGCGCTGGTGGGCGGCGGCCATCTGCACCCTCTGGTGGACAGCCTCCTGTTCTACCTGATCATCTTCGGGGTGGCGCTGTTCAGCTTCGCACGCAACGCCTTCCTGAACGTGATGCTCGTGGCCAGCTCCCTGTCCTATGCGCTGGCTTGGTTCAAGGGCTTCCACGACGTGGACTTCAACCTGATGTTCTGCATCTCCGGGTTGCTGTGCCTGATCTACGGCATCAGCTCCACGGTGCGCTTCGTGCTGACCTCCAAGGAGGTCAGCAAGGCGGAGATCTTCGCGCTGGTGAACTGCTACCTGACAATGGGATTCTTCTGGGCGCTGCTCTATACCCTGGTGGAGGGCGTCCACCCGGGATCGTTCACCCTCCCCATCCAGCTGGACCGCATCATGGACGGGATGATCTATTTCAGCTTCGCCACCATGACCACCGTGGGGTACGGCGATATGGCCCCGCGCACCCTTCTGGCTCAGCGCCTCGCCATAACCCAGGCCATCTTCGGGCAGTTCTACTTCGCCCTTGTGGTGGCCTACCTGATCAATCGCCTGTTCCAGGAAAAGAGGGACGTGAGCGAGTGATCCGCCGTCCAAAAGTCCCCAACCTGCCCGATTTTGCTTGACAGACCGCCCCTAACGCATAATATGTCGTCTTTGCGAGCGGGTGTAGCTCAGTTGGTAGAGTACAAGCTTCCCAAGCTTGGTGTCGCGAGTTCGAATCTCGTCGCCCGCTCCAAATAAATCCTCATGACGCCTGGGCCGGAAGGCCTTCGCGATTACAGGGGTGGGCCATTCGGTTCGGTCCACTTTTTTTTTGCTATGAACACAGACAACACCAAAGTGCTCTCCAGAATTAAGGAATTGGCCGATCCATTCGTGGAAAGCCTCGGCCTGTCCCTCTGGGGCATGGAGTTCGCCGGTGGCGAAGGCCGCCCCACCCTGCGCCTGTTCATCGACGGCCCGGACGGCGTCGACGTGGAGCACTGCGCATCGGTGAGCCGCCAGCTGGGCGCGGCCCTCGAAGTGGAGGACCTCATTCCCGGGGCCTACCACCTTGAGGTCTCCTCCCCCGGGCTGAGCAGGCGCTTCTTTGAACTTTCCCAGCTGCCGCCCTACATCGGGCAGGAGTTGGACATCACCCTGGCCGTCCCTCACGGGGGCCGCAAGCGCTACAAGGGGACTTTCGACTCCCTCGACGGCGACGTCCTCAACATGACGTGCGAGGGCGCGTCCGTCTCCTTCCCTTGGAGCGCGGTGGCCAAAGCCAAACTGGTCTTCACTTTCGAGACACCCGAAGAGAGCAAGGCCAGGGCGAAAAAGACTTCCAAGGCAGACAAAGCCGCCGAGCGCCACTAGGCGCCGGGGCACCGGAGGACCGTACATGGGCATGGAGCTTCGCAAGGCCATCGACCAGATCAGCAAGGACCGCGGCATCGACCGCGATCTGCTCATCGACACTCTCGAGGAAGCCGTACGTTCCTCGGTCGCCCGCAAGTTCGGCGACCACATGGATATCGAGGTCAGCTACAACGACGAGGCCGGCGAGATCGAGGTGTTCCAGTTCAAGATCGTCGTCGACGAGGTGGAAGACCCCCTCTCCGAGATCGACCTGGAGGCCGCCCGCGAGGTCGACCCCAATGTTCAGATGGACGACGAGCTGGGCTTCAAGCTCAAGGTCGAGGACCTGGGACGCATCGCGGCCCAGTCCGCCAAGCAGGTGATCATCCAGCGCATGCGCGACGCCGAGCAGGAGATCATCTACGAGGAATACAAGGACCGCAAGGGCGAGATCGTCTCCGGCATCGTGCAGCGGCGCGACCGCGGCGGCTGGATCATCAACCTGGGCCGCACCGAGGCCATGCTCCCCAAAGAGGAGCAGATCCCGCGCGAGCGCTACAAGCGCGGCGACAGGGTCCAGGCCTTCATCATCGAAGTGCTGCCCAGCGGACGCGGACCCCAGATCATCATCTCCCGCACCCACCCGGACTACATGGCCGCCCTGTTCAAGCGCGAAGTGCCCGAAGTCTCCGACGGCACGGTGCGCATCCTGGGCGTGGCGCGCGACCCCGGCTCCCGGGCCAAGGTGGCCGTCTCCTCCAAGGACCGCGACGTGGATCCGGTGGGCGCCTGCGTCGGCGTGCGCGGCTCGCGCATCCAGAACATCGTGCAGGAGCTGCACGGCGAGCGCATCGACATCGTGGTCTGGCACCCCGAAATCGCCACCTACGCGGCCAACGCCCTCTCTCCGGCGCGCATCACCCGCATCATGGTGGACGAGGACGAGAAGACCCTCGAAGTGGTGGTGCCCGACGACCAGCTGACCCTGGCCATCGGCCGCAAGGGCCAGAACGTCAAGCTGGCGGCCAAGCTGCTGGGCTGGAAGATCGACATCTTTACCGACTCCCGCTACGCGGAGCTCAACGTGGCGCGCAAGGGCATGGAACAGCTTGCCAGCGTGGCCGAGATGAGCATGGAGAATTTCCTCTCCGCGGGCTTCGACACCGTGGCCATGCTGGCCGAAGCCGCCGACGAGGAGTTGGACCGTATCGAGGGGATGACCCCCACCAAGCGCGACCACCTGCGCGCCGCCATCAGGCTCCTGCTGCCCGCGCAGCCCAAGCCCGAAGAGGCGGAGGAAGACGGCCCCGAGGGCGAAGAGATGCCCCGGGAAACGGCGGAAAATGCCGGGAATGACGAACAGAACGACTGATGCGATACGGGGGCCCGTGCGCACGTGCATCGTGTGCCGAGGGCGGTTCCCGAAAAAAGAGCTCACCCGCCACGTGTGGCGAGGTGAATGGACGCCCGATGAGGCGTATATCCAGCCCGGAAGGGGCTACTACTGTTGCGCCGGGGACGCCTGCAAGGCGAAATTCCCCAAGCGCGCCGCCGCCGTGAGGAAAGGCAAGGGGGAAGGCAAACGTGACGAAGCTTAGGGTCCGCGACCTCGCCAAGGAGCTGAGGGTCAGCAACAAGGACATCTATCAAGCCCTGAGGGAGCTCGACATCCGGGCGGCCAGCGATATGGCCACCCTGGAAGACGACCAGGTCGCCCTGGTGCGCTCCAAGATCAAGCATGGCCTCGCCAAATCGGAGGTGGTCCAGAGCCAGTCCCAGCCGGGAGTGGTTGTGCGCCGCCGCCGCGCCAGCGCGCCCGGAAGCGAGGAAGCCCACGCCGAAGCCCCCGCCGCCCAGCAAGCCGCAGCGCCCGTCGAGCAGGCTCCCGCCTCCGAGGCGCCGGCAGCCGAGACCGTGGAGGAAGCCGCCCCCAGGCAGCCCCGCGAGCCCCGGCCCCGCCGCCGCCTGAGCGAAACCCCGCCGGCCAGGATCATTTCCCAGCCCGAGGCCGAGCCCGAGCCGGAAGAGATGCCCGTGGTGCACGAGCACGAATTCGCCAAGCCCGTGGAGACCGAGGCCCAGAAGCCCGTCGCCCCGGTCGTGGCCGAAACCGTGGTCGAGGCAGCGCCCGAGGCGCCGGCCCCGCAGGCCGAGGAGCCTGCCCAGGTTCAGGAGCCCACCGCAGGAGAGCCGGCTGCCGCCGCTCCCGAAGCCGAGGCCCCCAAGGCCGAGGAAGGCCAGGCCCCTGCCGCCGAGCAGGAGAAAAAGGTCAAGAAGCCCAAGCGGGAAGTGCCCATCGGCCCGCAGGTGCGCATCATTTCCATGCCCGAACCCCGCGCGCCGGAACCGCAGCGCCCCTCGGGCCCCCGCCCCGGCGGACCCGGCGGTTATCAGCCCCGCCCCGGCGGTCCCGGAGGACCCGGCGGCCCCGGCCGTCCTGCTGGGCCCGGTGGCTATCCGCAGCGTCCCGGCGGACCTGGCCGTCCCGGCGGTCCTGGCGGCCCCGGCGGACCCGGCGGTCCCCGCCCGCCCTTCGGCGCGCGCCCCGGCGCACCCGGAACCGACGCCAAGCCCGCCCCCCCGACCGAGGCCGAAAGCCGCGACTCCAAGCGCCGCAAGGATAAGCGCGTGGTCGAGTTCGGCGCCGGTACGGCGGAGGACGGACGCGGCGGTCGCGGCGGCAAGAAGCGCATGGGCGACATTCAGGACCGCACCGGTCGCGGGGGCAAGAACCCCAAGAAGAAGAAGGGTGTGGACCAGATCGCACAGATCATGGCCGCCCAGGCCCAGGCCCAGCCGCAGAAGGCCATCAAGCGCAAGATCCGCATGGAGGAGGCCATCCGCGTCTCCGAAATGGCCCGCCAGATGAACCTCAAGGCGCAGGACCTCATGAAGGTGCTGCTCTCCATGGGCATGATGGCCACCATCAACCAGTCGCTGGACTACGACACCGCCGTGCTGGTGGCCGCCGAGTTCGCCTACGAGGTTGAAAAGGTCGGCTTCGACGAGGAGCAGTTCCTGGTGACCGAGGGCGCCGACGCCCCCGAGACGCTGCAGCCCAGGCCCCCCGTCGTGACCATCATGGGTCACGTCGACCACGGCAAGACCTCGCTGCTGGACGCCATCCGCTCCACCAACGTGGTCATGGGCGAGGCCGGCGGCATCACGCAGCACATCGGCGCCTACCACGTGAGCACCCCCAAGGGCGACGTGGTCTTCCTGGACACCCCCGGTCACGAGGCCTTCACCGCCATGCGCGCCCGCGGCGCCAAGGTGACGGACATCGTGGTCCTGGTCGTGGCCGCCGACGACGGCGTCATGGACCAGACCCGCGAGGCCATCAACCACTCCAAGGCCGCCGGCGTGCCCATCGTGGTGGCCGTGAACAAGATCGACAAGCCCGGCGCCGAGCCCGACCGCGTGAAGCGCGAGCTGGCCGAGTTCAACCTGGTGCCCGAGGAATGGGGCGGCGACACCATCTTCGCCTACGTCTCGGCCAAGCAGCGCCTCGGCCTGGACGAACTGCTGGAGATGATCCTGCTGCAGGCCGAAGTGCTGGAGCTCAAGGCCAACCCGGACAAGCGCGCCAAGGGCCACATCATCGAGGCCAAGCTGGACAAGGGCCGCGGCCCCGTGGCCACCGTGCTCATCGAAGAGGGCACCCTGCGTCAGGGCGACGCCTTCGTCTGCGGCCTGTTCTCCGGCCGCGTGCGCGCCATGTTCGACGACCAGGGCCGCAAGATCAAGGAAGCCGGGCCGGCCATGCCGGTCGAGGTCCAGGGCTTCGAGGGCGTGCCCGAGGCGGGCGAGATGTTCACCTGCCTCGAGGACGAGAAGGTCGCCCGTCGCATCGCGGAGGACCGCCTGGCCAAGCAGCGTGAACGCGAGCTGGGCAAGGCCACCAAGATCACCCTGGAGACCTTCCTGGCCTCGCGCAACGAAGCCGAGGCCCAGGAGCTCAAGCTGGTGCTCAAGGCCGACGTGCAGGGCTCGCAGGAGGCCATCTCCGAGGCGCTCACCAAGCTCTCGGGCGACAAGGTCAAGATCCGCATCATCCACGCGGGCACCGGCGCCATCACCGAGTCCGACGTGCTCCTGGCGGCCGCCTCCGAAGCCATCATCATCGGCTTCAACCTGCGCCCCTCGGTGAAGGTCAAGGAACTGGCCGAACGCGAGAGCGTGGACCTGCGCTTCTACGACATCATCTACAAGCTGGTGGACGAGATCAAGGCGGCCATGTCCGGCATGCTGGCCCCCGTGCTCAAGGAGCAGTACCTGGGACAGGCTGAGGTCCGCGAGACCTTCAGCGTGCCCAGGGTTGGCATCGTCGCGGGCTGCGGCGTCCTGGACGGCAAGATCACCCGCAACGCCCAGATCCGCCTGCTGCGCGACAGCGTGGTGGTCTACACCGGCAAGCTCGCCAGCCTGAAGCGCTTCAAGGACGACGTGAAGGAAGTGACCAAGGGCTACGAGTGCGGCATGGGCCTGGAGAACTTCAACGACATCAAGGTCGGCGACGTGATCGAAGCCTTCGAGACCGTGGAAGAAGCCGACACCCTGGATTAATCCGTACAGCCGCCCCGTCCGCGCCTGCGGACGGGGCGGCTTTTCAGCGGGCCAACCATGATCATCGGCGTCCTGAGCCTGGAGTTCCGCCTGCACGGCAACGACTCCCTGAAAGGCAAACGCTCCGTGGCCCAGAAGCTCAAGGCCAAATTGCGCAACAAGTTCAATGTGGCAGTGAGCGAAGTGGCCCACCACGACAGCCACGAGTCCCTCGTGCTGGCGGCGGTGACCGTGAGCCCGGACGCCAAGCACGCCCGGGGCCTCTTGCAGAAAGCCCTGAACATGGTGGTTGCCGCCGACGAAGCGGAACTTATATACGACGACATCGAGCTGATCGGCCAGTAGGCACACGGCCGGAAGCGGGCCTCGCATCCGCACCGCGCAGCTCCAATTGTCTGGGATTCCAAAGGGCGAAGCCCTTTGGCCGCCGGAGGCCCTCCCCCGGCAAAATTTCGGTCCGCCCGCCCACCGACGGCCGACCGCAGAATGATTGACGGGCCGTCGCGCCGGACTCGCTTCCCTTCGAAGATCCCGCCCGCCCGAACAGGATATTTCATGACGACCAAAGAAGGCCCTTCCCGGCGCTCCATCCGCATGGCCGACCAGATCATGCGCGAGATCGCCACCTTGCTCACCGAAGAGATGCAGGACCCCCGCCTGGAGCTCGTGACCATCAGCGGCGTGCGCATGAACTCCGACATGAGCGTGGCCACCGTGCTCTTCACCATGCACGGCGACGACGCCCGCATCAAGGCGGCCAAGGACGCGTTCTACCAGGCCAAGGGTTTCCTGCGCTCCAACATCGGCAGGCGCATCAAGAGCAAGTTCGTCCCCGACCTGCGCTTCGAGTTGGACCAGTTCCTGGAAACCATGGTCTACGGCCATCCCCATGCATGACGTCCTGCGCGCCCTGCAGTCGGGCACCCGTTTCCTGGTCGCTTCCCACGCCGCCCCGGACGGCGACGCCATTGGCTCCATGGCGGCCATGGGGCACCTGCTCCTGGCCCTGGGCAAGCAGGTGGCCCTCTACGACGTTTCGGGCCTGCCGCGCGCGTTCACCTGGGTGAAGCTGCCCGGGGAGATCGCCACGGAACTGCCCCCCCTTGAAGATTTCGACTTCATCGTGGCCCTGGACTGCGGCGATTCGCGCCGCGGCGGCCCCGCCCTGCAGCAGGCCATGACCCAGCGGCCCACTATCGTCATCGACCACCACGTGAACAACCCCCAGTGGGGCGCGCACAACTGGGTGGAGGTCACCCGCTCCTCCACCTGCGAGATGGTGGCCGAGCTGGCCCTGGCCCTGGGCCTGACGCTCACGGGGGCGCTGGGCGAGGCGGTCTACCTGGGCATCGTCACGGACACCGGCCACTTCAGCTTCGACAACACCTCCCCCCACTGCATGGAGATGGTGGCGCAGATCATGCGCCAGGGCCTCAAGCCCGCGCTCATCAACGAGCTGATCCAGAACCAGTGGTCCCTGCCCCGGTTCAGGCTCTGGGGCGAGGTGCTGGGCGTGGCCAGGCTCTATTTCGATGGACAGTTGGGCGTTATCCGCATAACGAGGGAGCAGCTGGAGAGGCTGGGAGCCGACGCGGAGGACTGCGACGGCCTGGCCAACTTCCTGCTGCGCGTGAAGGGCTGCCGCGTGGTGCAGTCCCTGCGCGAGGACGAGGCCGGGGGGCTCAAGCTCAGCCTGCGTTCCGTTTCCGAGCTGAACATCCAGCCCGTTGCGGCCGCCTTCGGCGGCGGCGGGCATCGTTGCGCCGCCGGGGCCAGCATCAAGGGCGCACTGGACGAAGTGGAGCCGCGCCTGATAGAGGCCCTTGGCCAGGTTCTGGGGGCCTAGTGGCGAAGCAGCCCCCAAGGTATCCGCAGCAGCACGGCGTGCTGGCGCTGAACAAGCCCGGCGGCCCCACCTCGGCCCGCTGCCTGGAGATCATCAAGCGCCAGCTGGACCAGCGCAAGATCGGCCACGCCGGCACGCTGGACCCCATGGCCACCGGCGTGCTCGTGGTGCTGCTGGGCGAGGGAACCAAGCTGGCCGGGTTTCTCACCGAGGGCGAGAAGGTCTATTCCGGGCGGTTGCGCCTGGGCCAGACCACCGACACCTTCGACGCCGAAGGCGCGGTGACCGCCGAGGCCCCCTGGGAGCACATCACCCAGGAGCAGGCCCGCGAGGCCGTGGCGGCCTGGACGGCCATGGCCACACAGGAGATACCGCCCTACTCCGCCGTGAAGGTGGACGGGCAGCCTCTCTACAAGAAGGCCCGCCGTGGGGAGGACGTCCCCGTGGTGGTGAAGCCGATAAAAGTTTTCGATGCGGAAGTGCTCCACATGGAGCTGCCGCAGATACATTTCCGGGTGAGAGTGAGTTCCGGCGCCTATGTACGCTCCCTGGTCCACAGCCTGGGGACGCGACTTGGGTGCGGAGCACACTTGACTGAACTCATCCGGGAGCGCAGCCATCCTTTCGGGTTGGACCAGGCCGTCGATCTCGACGAACTGGTTGACCACCCCGAGCGGTTGGCCGAACGGGTTGTCCCTCTGGAGCGCGCCCTGCCGCACTGGCCTGCCCTGACGCTGACTCAGGAACAGGCGAAGAAGGTGCGGGACGGCAAATGGCTCACCCTGGAGGAACTCCCCGGACCGGACACGCGGGCCATGCTCGTGGAGCCGGACGGCCTGCCCGTGGCCCTGGCCGAACCCCAGGACAAGGACGGCGCCAGGCGATGGGCGATCCTGCGAGGCATCAACCTCCGCCAGGACGCACCGGGCAATCCTGCCTGAACCCGATGAAACGGAGGATACCGCTGTGGTCATGACCCCTGAAAGCAAGCTCAAGGTGATCGAGGAGTACAAGACCAAGGAGGGAGACACCGGCTCCCCCGAGGTGCAGATTGCGCTGCTGACCAGCCGCATCGTCTACCTGACCGAACACTTCAAGACCCACGCCAAGGACTACCACTCCCGCACGGGCCTTCTGAAGCTGGTCGGCCAGCGCCGCAAGCTGCTCAACTACCTCAAGAGCAAGGACATCAACCGCTACCGCACCCTGATCGCGCGGCTCGGCATCCGCAAGTAACGAGTGCCCTCCGGCCGACCCGGCTTCCTCGCGGGGCCGGCCGGTTTCTTTTCCGAAGGCCCGCCCGCGCGGGCGGGCCTTTTGCCCAAGCCCGGAGCGATGCGCTCCGGGAAGCATCGCGCGCCAAGCGCGCGACGGCAGATGCAAGCCGTCCCCGAACGTTATCCGCGCCCGAGCCCGGGAACACCGATGTCCCGGCCTTCGGCGCGAATAACACGTTCCGGGAAGGCTTCCACCCAACCCTCAACACGAGGTACACACTATGGGTCTTCTCGATAAGGCTGTACGCCTTGAACGCATGGTGGGCGACAACCCCATCATCATTGAAACCGGCCGTTTGGCCAACCAGGCCGACGGCGCCATCTGGGTCCAGAGCGGCGGCACCGTGGTTCTGGTCACCGTCTGCTCCCAGGCTCTCGAGTTCGACAAGGGCTTCTTCCCCCTCACCGTCGAATACCGTGAGATGTCCTACGCGGCGGGCCGCATCCCCGGCTCCTACTTCCGCCGCGAGATCGGCCGCCCCTCCGAGCGCGAAGTGCTCACCTGCCGCCTGATCGACCGCCCGCACCGTCCGCTGTTCCCCAAGGGCTACCGCGACGAGGTGCAGATCATCGCCACGGTGCTCTCCTTCGACGGCGTCAACGACGCGGACATCCTGGCCGTCACCGGCGCCTCCGCCGCGCTGCACATCTCCAGCATCCCCTTCATGGGCCCCATCGCGGGCGGCCGCGTGGGCTACATCGACGGCAAATTCGTGCTGAACCCGCCCCTGACCGCCCTCAAGGGCGAGTCATCCCTGAACCTGGTGTTCGCCGCCACGCGCGACGCCGTGGTGATGGTCGAGGGCGGCGGCAACTTCATCTCCGAAGACCTGCTGGCCGACGCCCTGGATTGGGGCCACAAGCAGGTTCTGCCGCTCATCGACCTCCAGGAGGAAATGCGCGAGAAGGCCGGCAAGCCCAAGTCCGTGTTCACGCCGCCGGTGGAGAACGCCGAGCTGAAGGCCGTGGTGGAGAAGGCCGTGGCCGCCGAGATCGTCGGCGCGCTGACCATCGTGGAAAAGATGCCCCGCCGCGACGCCCGCAAGGCCTTGAAGCTCAAGGCCGTCGAGGCCGCCAAGGCCGCCTTCCCCGAGGAGGACGGCATCGGCGCCAAGGCCGCCGAGATCTTCGAGAGCCTGGAAAAGAAGGCCATGCGCGCCTACATCAAGGAGACCGGGACCCGCATCGACACCCGCGACACCAAGACCGTGCGCCCCATCGAGATCGAGGTGGGCGTGCTGCCGCGCACCCACGGCTCCTGCCTGTTCGCCCGCGGCGAGACCAAGGCCCTCTGCGTGGCCACCCTGGGCTCCACCGGCGACGAGCAGCGCATCGAGACCCTGGCCGGCGAGAACTCCAAGCGTTTCATGCTGCACTACAACTTCCCCCCCTACTGCGTGGGCGAAGTCAAACCCGTGCGCGGCCCCTCCCGCCGCGACATCGGCCACGGCGCGCTCGCCGAGCGCTCCATCCTGCCCGTGCTGCCCGAGCCCGGCGAATTCCCCTTCACCCTGCGCGTGGTCTCCGAGGTGATGGAGTCCAACGGCTCCTCCTCCATGGCCTCGGTGTGCGGCGCGTCCCTCTCCCTGATGGACGCTGGCGCTCCCATCAAGGCCCCGGTGGCGGGCATCGCCATGGGCCTCATCAAGGAGAACGACGAGTACCTGGTGCTCACCGACATCCTGGGTGACGAGGACGCCATGGGCGACATGGACTTCAAGGTCGCCGGCACCGCCGAGGGCATCACCGGCATCCAGATGGACATCAAGATCACCGGCATCCCTCAGGAGGTCATGCGCCGCGCCCTGCACCAGGCCCGCGACGCCCGCCTGGGCATCCTGGCCAAGATGAACGCCGTGCTGGACGCCCCGCGCACTGAACTGTCGCCCTACGCGCCGCAGCTGACCGTGGTGGAAATCAACCCGGAGAAGATCCGCGAGGTGATCGGACCCGGAGGCAAGGTCATCAAGTCCATCACCGCCGCCACCGGAGCCTCCATCGACATCGACGACTCCGGCAAGATCTCCATCTTCGCCCCCACGCAGGAGTCCATGGAGCGCGCCAAGGAGATGGTCCTCTTCTACGACCAGAAGGCCGACGTGGGCCGCAACTACCACGGCAAGGTCAAGAAGCTCATCGACTGCGGCGCCGTGGTGGAGATCCTGCCCGGGCTCGAAGGCCTGGTGCACGTCTCCCAGCTGGACATCGCCCGCGTGGAGAACGTCTCCGACGCCGTGGCCATGGGCCAGGACCTGGAAGTGAAGGTCATCGCCGTGGAGCCTAACGGCCGCGTGCGCCTCTCCCGCAAGGCCGTGCTGCTCGAGGAGCAGGGGGAAACCATCGACCTGGCCGACTTCGCGGCCCCCTCCCGCCCGCGCGGCGACCGCCCCGGCGGCGACCGCGACCGGCGCGGTGGCGGCGGCGGACGCGGCGGCGATCGCGGCGGACGCAGGTAGCCCGAGCGCAACCCGCAAAATCGAAGCCCCTTCCGGCCAGGCCGGAAGGGGCTTCTTTCATTTGCGGTCGCGCGCAGCCGGAAATCGAAATTTTATTGTTCCAGAAGGCAGGCCAGCCTGGCCTTGGCGGCCTCCAGCCAGCCGGACTGGAGCTGTGCGCCCGTGACGGCCTCCACGCCCTGGACCAGAACAAACCGCGCCTCCGCTGCATGGGACAGCACGATCAGGGCCAGGAAGGCGATAAGACCTCTGCAGAACAAGCGCATGGAGACCTCCCGGTGGAACAGCTTGCCTGTTCCGTATCATGCCGAAGAAGTTCTGGCTAGGCCCTATGCTTTTTTCTGTGGCGGTTGATCAGGGCGGGAATCACGACAAGCAACCCTGCTCCGGCCAGCACCGCCACGATACGCGGGTCCACCGCCTGCTCGGCGGATGCCAGCTCGAGCAGCTTGCTGCCGGACACGGCGTAGATCATGGAGCTCGGCAGCACGCCGAGGAAGGTGCCCAGCAGGAACTTGCGCTTGCGCAGGCAGGAAAGCCCGGCCAGCACGTTGACCATGAAGAAGGGCGTGGCGATCACCAGGCGGGAGCAGAGCACGTACCAGAAGCCGTTGCGGGCCACTTCCAGGTCGATCCGGGCCAGTTGGTGTCCGAAGCGGCGATGAAAGGCGCGGTGGAAGAAGTGGCGGGCCAGCACGAAGCCGAACAGCCCCCCGGAGACCGAGGCCGCCACG
Source organism: Fundidesulfovibrio soli (assembly GCF_022808695.1). Taxonomy (NCBI): domain Bacteria; kingdom Pseudomonadati; phylum Thermodesulfobacteriota; class Desulfovibrionia; order Desulfovibrionales; family Desulfovibrionaceae; genus Fundidesulfovibrio; species Fundidesulfovibrio soli. Next base: position 170,099 of record NZ_JAKZKW010000002.1, on the reverse strand, counting down.
TTGAGCGCAAACCCGGCCTGCACGCCGAAGATGAACCCGGACATGAGCTTGAGCAGCGCGGCCACCGGGATGGGCAGGTTGATGATGAGCGTGCAGAACAGAAGCATCCCCAGCCAGGAGGCGTAGAAGTGCTCCCGCACGAAGCCGTGGGAGGCCATGGCCCACTGGCGGGCCAAATCCAGAACCTCCGACGCGTGTGCGTACCAGAGGACGATCAGCGCCAGCAGCGCGACGCCCGCCAGGATCAATGCAACTTTCTTCATGCTCCGCCGCTTTGCGGATAAAGTCGGCGCAGCGTCTCGCCGGTCCGCGGCTCGTTGGCTAACCCGGCGGCGGTGACGGAGCCGTTACGATCCCCCCGCCTCACGCCCTATTCCACCAGGACGCCGGCGTAACCCACCACGCTCGAGTCGTCCCCCGTGGTGTCGCCGGAGGTGGCGTAAGCCGCCAGCCGGGCCGAGGTGGCTCCCAGCTCCAGGGCGATCATCAGCCCAAGCGTCATGGGCAGCACGCCGCACATGCTGATGCCCACCTCCCGCACGATGGAATACAGGCCCACGGGGTCAAGCCGCAGGATGGCCTCGATGGCCATGTTGTCGCGCTCGCGGGCCTGCTCCGCCGTGACGTAGTGGCTCATGTCCGAGCTGACCACGATGGAGACCTTGCCCGCCTGCTCCTTGAGCACCGAAGCCATCGAGGCGGCCACCCCGGAGAGGACGGCCAGCCCGTGCTCGGCCACGGCCACGGGCACGCCGGAGAAATCGCCCTTGAGCACGTTCAGAAAGGGAATGACCACCTCCAGGGAGTGCTCCCGGACATGGCCCAGGTGGTCCGCCAGCAGCCTGGTGTCGCTGCGCAGCAGGGCCAGGGCCAGGGCGGAGTCGATGCGCATGGTCCCGATGGGGGTCTGCCAGGCCCCCTCGTGCCAGACGGAGAAGGGCGTGCCCATGCCCGTGTGGTTGGGGCCGAGCATGAGGATGGTGTCCGCCAGGTCGGCCTGTCCCAGGGTGATGCCCGCCACGCGGCCCGAATAGACGTACCCGGCGTGAGGCACCATGGCCAGCAGCGTGGAGCCGGTGGCGGGTTCCGTGCGTTTGGGGGCCTGGGCGAGGTACGTGCGGACCTCGTGCTCCAGCTCGGCCGGAGAGCCCGGATAAAACTGTCCTGCGACGATGGGGCGGCGGATCATGGCGGCACCTCCCGGAGGTTGGGCTGATGGCACACAAATAGGCCCAGGAGGTCCCGGATGCAAGCGGGTGGGCCGGGAAATCAGGGATCAGGGCGTCCCGGTCAGCTTTCCGGCGCGTTCCTGCAACCCGCGCCCGGCCAGTTCGGATGCGGCCATCCTACCCGCCAGGGAATCACGCTGGCCGTCGCGCAGGGCCTCGAGGGTCTTGCGCCAGTTCTCCAGGTTGCCGGAGAGGCGGTGGAGCGTGGCGATGCGCAGCTGGTTGGCCCCCCACTCGGTGCCGCCCTCGGGGGCCTCCTTGGCGAACTCCGCGCAGAGCGCCAGGGCTTCGGGGTAGCGTCCTGCCGCCTGCGTGGACTCGATCATCAACTGCAGGGCGTCGCGGGCCTTGCCGTCGTCCTTGGCGGACTCCTTGAACAGGGTGCGCGAGTCCATGGCCCAGACCAGGGCCCGGTCGTAGTCCTTGCGCTCGTAGGCGGTGCGGGCCTGGTAGTACACGGCGTAGGCCCGCTTGGCCGGGTCCAGCTGGTCGTCGGCGGCCAGCCTAGCCCAGAGCAGGCGCGACTTGGCGAACTCCCCCGTGTGCTCCAGGGCCATGGCCTGGGCGAACTCCAGGGCCCGGCGGGGGTTGTCCGTCATCTTCCAGGCCGAGACCTTGCGCAGCGTGTCCAGCACGGACTGCCAGTCCTGGTTCTCGCGGTAGATGGTCAGCGTCAGGGAGAGGGCCTTCTGGGCCTCGGGGCTGGGACCCTTGTCCAGGTAGGGCGCCACCAGGGCCAGGGCCTCCTTGGGCATTCCCTGGTAGTACATGGCCAGGGCCACGCCCAGGCGCTCGCGGTCGGGCATCTGGTCCGCCTGGCTCGTCAGGAACGGGTAGCGGTTCCAGAGGTCGATGATGCTCTTGTAGTTCATGGCGTCCACATGGCCCGCGAGCATCTTGATGAAGGCCTGGGTTCCCACGTCGAGCGCCTGCTTCTCCAGTTCGTCGCCGGGGTAGGTTTTGCGGAACTTCTCAACGAGCTGGAGCGCTTCGGGGATCTCGTTCTTGTAGAGCCGCCACATGGCCAGCTTGAGCAGGGCCAGGGGGGCAAGGGGGCTCTTGGGGTACTGCTCGGTTATGATCTCGTAGATCTTGTCGGGCTTGATGTCGCTCGGGTCCGCGAAAGCCTTGAACATCTCCTGCATGGTGGGGGCGTCATGCACGCCCTGCTCGGCCATGCGCATCATGGACATCAGCGCGCCGTAGCTCCCCGGGTAGATGCGGATGACCATGTCGTAGAATTCGCGGGCGGCCTCCCGCTTGCCCAGGCGCATGTTCACGTCGCCCAGGCGTGCCAGCACCAGGTCGTTGGCGGCGTCACCGGGCACGAGGTTGTAGAACCAGAGATAGTCTTCCTTGGCTTTTTCGAACTCGCCCAGTTTGTAGGCCACGTCCGCGGCCACGCGGCGCATGGAGGGGTTCTCCACGTAGTAGCGGGGCCAGCGTTTGTCGATGTAGTCGATGACCTTGCTGGCTTCAGTGAACTGCTGCAACTCCAGCTGCGTCTTGGAAAGCCCCAGCGCGGCGTCGCGGGCGAAACGGCTTTCCGGGTACTTCTGGAGCACCTCGCGGAAGGACTGCCCCGCCCGGGTGAAGTTGGCCCGGGTGTCGCCCAGCTTGGCCATCTCCAGGTAATGCTCGCCCCAGTACACGTCGATGAGGGGCACCTCTTCGTCCAGGGGGTACTTGGTGCGCAGCAGGTTGAAGTAGGCCCGGGCCTCGGGGAGGTTGCCGCGCTTGAGGTTGATGTAACCCAGTTTTATCAATGCCCTGGGCAGGCGCCAGGAGGTGGTGTTGTAGTTGAGGGCCTGCTGGATGGTGTCGTTGGTCTCCAGGTAGGTTTCGGCCAGCTTGTCCTTGTTCAGGGCGAAGACGGCCTCGGCCTGCATGTACAACGCCTCCTCGCGGAGGTCCTTGGTGATGTCCGGCTTCTCCAGCAACGCCCTGGCCAGGCCCAGGCCCTTCTCATAGTTGCCGTGGGCCATGGCCTGTGCCGCGCCCACGATGGCGGCCTTGTCCTCTATGCTGTCCTTGAGTTTGGGCTCTCCCGGCTTCGGGGGGGCCTGTTCGGCTGCGGCGGGCTCAGACGCCGCGCCCTGCGCCGCCTGCGCCTGGGTGGCCGGGGCGTCGGGGCCTGCAGCCGGGGCGGGAGCTTGAGCGGGCGCGTCCGGCTGCGCTGGCTGGGCGGACGGCGCGGGGGCGTCCATGGGGACGGCCTTCTCCATGTTCAGGGAGACGCGCACTTCCTTAGGCGCCACAGATGCGGGCTTGGCCTCTGACGGCGCGGGCTGGGCCTGCTCGGCAGGAGCCTGGACCTGGATCGGAGCCTTGAACGCGGCCGGGACCTGCGGCTGCTGCGGCGCGGGCTGGTCGGGCTCGGCCGGGGCCTGCGCCTGGATCGGGGCCTTGATCGCATTTTGACTCTGGGGCGGGACCGGGGCGGCGGGAGCCGCCTCGGGCTGCGACGGCGCTACGGGCTGGATCAGGCTCTGGCGCACCACCCCGCCGGTTGCCGGCTTGGGCGCGGTCTGCGGAGCCTGCTCAGTCTGGTTCAGGACTGGCTGGCTCTGGACGGGCTGCGGCTTGACCGCATCCTGGATCCGCTGGATCTCCTGACTGGCGGGCGCGGCTTGAGAGGAGCCCCCTTCGGGCAGTATGACCCCACGCACTTGGTTGGAGGGCTGCTTCGGGGGCGCTGGCTGGGCCGCAGGCTCCGCCGGTTTGGCCGGCTCAAGGTTCTGCGGCTGCGGTTTGGGACTTTCTGACGCCTGGGCGGCCGGCTTGGGCTGCGCGGCTTCCTGCGAGCCCTCGGCGGGTTTCCAACGGGCTCCGGCCGGGTCCGGGAAGACCTGCAGCTGGATCGCCTTGTCGCCCTTGGGCGAACTCACGAACCCGAAGGCCTCGGTGTTGGTGAGCACCACCAGCACGTTGTCCGCCGCCTCTATAGAGGCCACCTGCCTGCCCCCGACGCTCCCCGCGCCGGCGCCCTTGAACGACGTCCCCGCCGGGAAGAGCAACTCCACGCGCTTGGGGCCCGTGCGCAGCACCATGGGCTGAGGGGCCTTCTTCGGAAAATTGACGGTGAGCACATCAGCGGAGGGGCCAACGGCGAGGGAATAGCTTTGCCCCCTGGCCTGGGCCGGAAGCATGGCGAGGATGCACACGCAGAGGAGCCAGGATGCCCTGGCGAGGGATTGCGCCGTCACGGCGCTCAACATAGCAAGAAACGTGCTATGTTTCACAGTGCGGGCCTTGTCAGTTCAGCATGTTCTTTTTCTTGAGCTTTTCGATGAGCGTCGTGCGCTTGATACCCAAAATCTCGGCAGCCTGGTTCTTCACGTTCCCGGCCTGGGCCAGGGCCTCCGCGAGCAGCCTGTCCTCGATCTCGTCCAGGAACTCCTTGAGCCCCAGGTTCTTGTCCGCCAGATCCTTGAGCACCGGCCAGACGAAGCCTTGCGGGCCGGGGGCCGGGACCGCCTCCTTGGCGGGAACGGCCTTGCCCACGGCGTCCCATATCTTGCGGGGCAGATCCTCCGGGAGGATCTGGTCGTGCTCGCAGAGGATGGAGAGCCGCTCCATGAAGTTCTCCAGTTCGCGCACGTTGCCGGGCCAGGGGTAGCGCAGGAACATGTCCTTTGTTTCAGAGGGGATGCCCAGGGTCTTGCGGCCCTTGTGCTCACAAAAGCGCTTCAGGAAGGCTTCAGCCAACAGCAGGATGTCGTCCCCGCGCTCGCGCAGGGGCGGCAGGTGCATGGGGATGACGTTGAGCCGGTAGAACAAATCCTCCCGGAAGCGCCCCGCAGCCACCTCGGCCTCGAGGTCGCGGTTGGTGGCGGCCACGATGCGCACGTCCACCTTCATGGTCTTGGTGGCGCCCACGCGCTCGAACTCCTTCTCCTGGAGCACGCGCAGAATCTTGACCTGCAGGGAGAGGTCCATCTCGCCTATCTCGTCGAGGAAGATGGTCCCGCCGTCGGCCAGCTCGAAGCGCCCGGCCCGATTGCGGATGGCGTGGGTGAAGGCCCCCTTCTCGTGCCCGAAGAGTTCGGATTCCAGCAGTTCCTTGGGGATGGCCCCGCAGTTGACGGGGACGAAGGGTTTGCCCGTGCGGCGGCTGTTGGCGTGCAGGGCGCGCACCAGCAGTTCCTTGCCGGTGCCGGACTCGCCGGTGACGAGCACGGTGGAGTCCGTGGGCGCGACCTTGGCGAGCATGGCGAACACGCCCCCAAGTACCTGGCTTTTGCCTATGATGCCGCAGGTATCCAAATCCATGACTCCCTCCGCGTCGAACCCGATGTCACAGCTCGAAGCTGTCAATCAAATGACGCAAAGTCAAGCCCGGATATGGAGGAAAAGCCGCGGATTGCGCGGTATTTCAGGCAATGAGCCGCAGGATGGCCCCGGTGGTCTGCTCGATGGATCGCCAGGCCTCCACCCGCGCGCGCAGCGCAAGCTCCATCCGCGCCGTGGCGGCCATGCCGCGCTCCACGGAGACGTCACCGGCGTGGGCGGCCGTGCGCCAGGCCTGGTCGATGAGCTTGTGGTCGTAGGCGGCCTCGGCGGGGATGATGCCGGTGGTTTCGCCGTAGGCGGTGGTGTCGGGCCGGGCCGATTCGACGAAGGCTCCCGTGCCGGGAGGGTCGAGGCTCAAGGGGATGTGGTTGGCGGCCGATGAGGGCGCTACGTTTCGCGCGGAGGTGTCCACCGCGTAGGTCAGGGCCCCGAGGGCCTGCATGTTCACGTCCACCCTGCCGATCATGGCCGTGCGCTCCTTCGATACAGGTGGGCCTTCATGGCCGCCATGTCAAGCTCAGCCGCGAGCCGCAAAGCGAATTGCTCAAAAAAATTGACAATTTACAACTCGATGTTAGGGTCGCCAAACACGGAAATCAGCTCGGAGGGCCGATGCGTATCGGTTACCGCCTACATGGCGTCACAGTGGACGTATACCCCCGCATACCCCCCTCCCGCTTCGCATCGGCCGCGCGCCAGACGCTCCGGGCCGCCCTGACCCTCCTGCTTCTGCTGGGCGTGCTGTCGGGCCAGGCGCGGGCTTTCATCCTCCCCGAAGCCAACGGCGTGGTCTTCGCCTTCCGCGACAACGGCGACGGCACCGTCACCGACCTCAACACCGGCCTCACCTGGCAGCAAACCGACGACGGCAATACGCGCGGCTGGGCGGCTGCCTGCACCTACTGCACGCAGCTGCGGCTGAACGGCCACGCGGACTGGCGCGCGCCCTCACCGCTGGAGATGGCCACCATCCGCAGCTATAGCGGCTCGCTCATCCCCATGCATTACTTCCCCACATCCAGGATCGGCGGCTATTGGACCAACGCCGCATCCTACGTGTCCGGGCGCGAGAACTTCTCCTATTACCTCAATACCTCCACCAACGCCATCGACGACGCGGTCTACAACGACGCCCCCTTCTACATCCGCTGCGTCCGAGGCCCGGCGCTCACCCCCCAGTTCTCGGGCTACGCCGACTCCGCCACGGGGCTCACCTGGAACTTTGTGGGTGTGGCGTATTCCTATAACAGCGCCGTCAACGCATGGATCAACTACTATGCGAGCCAGTGGCGCATGCCCACGCCGCATGAACTGTTGACGCTGCGCGCGCTGCACCTCTCCAGCTACCTGGGCGGCGGATATTGGGCGGGAGCCTTACGCAACGGCCAGCCCTGGTCCTACGTTCCCACCAAGGGGCACCTGCTGTACCAGAACTCCAACACCAGCATCTATACCGACAGCGTGTACGCCTACCTGGCCCTGGTGCAGGGCGGGCCGTCATGCGACTATGCGATCTCGAAGACCAGCCAGGACGCCGACGCGGCGAGCGGGGATTACAGCGTCTTCGTCATCAGCGGCGGGACCGGCACCTGCAACTGGTCCGCCTTCAGCGACAGCCCCTGGGCCAGGGTGGACGCAGGCGCGACGGGAACCGGCTCCGGCCAGGTGCTGGTCCACGTGGACGCCAACGCCTCGGCAAATCCGCGCACCGCCACGTTCAACATAGCCGGGGAGACCTATACGCTCACCCAGTCCGGCTATGTCCCGGCCACGCTCACCGTGGCCATCACCCCTGCAGCGGCCGCCACTGCCGGGGCGCGCTGGCGCATGGACGGCGGAGCCTGGCAAACGGGCGGGACGCAGTTCGCCAGCGTGGCCGACGGGCAGCACACCATCGAGTTCAACCAGGTGGGCGGCTGGACCACGCCCCAAAGCCAGACCTTCACGGCCTCCTCGGGCCTGGCGCTCCAGTTGACGGGCGACTACGCCGCACAATTGACGGTGAACATTGCGCCACAGGCAGCGGTGACGGCCGGAGCGCAGTGGAGGGTGGACGGGGGGAGCTGGCAGCTGCCCGGCGCGCACGTCTCAGGGCTGGGCGCGGGGCAGCACACGCTGGAATTCTCGGCCGTGCCCGGCTGGAAGGCGCCCGCGGCGCAGGCCTTCACCTTCCAGGCAGGCCAGCCGCAGACGCTTGCCGGAACATACAGAAAGAACGTCCCGAACCTGGGGCTGTTGCAGCTGCTGCTGAACAACTAGCGGGCCAGGGGAGGCGGGGATCAGGCGTTGTAGACCACCCCGCCCTGCTCCTTGTAGCGCTTGAGCACGGCCTCGGCCTCCTCGCAGAGCACGCCCTCAACCACCTCGATGCCCGCCCGGCGCAGATAGGCCCAGGATTCGGGGAACACCGGCCCTTCGTCGAAGCCGATGGCCCGGGCCGCGTCGCAGCAGGCCCCGCAGACCACCCGCTTCACGCCAGACCAGAGCACCGCCCCCAGACACATGGCGCAGGGTTCGCTGGAGGTGACCAGCTCGTGCCCGCCGTCCGCGCTCAGGTCGTAGCGGCCCAGGCGGGTCTGGGCGGCGCTCAGGGTCGTGATTTCGGCATGGAAGGAGCTCAGTCCCGACTGGAGCACCAGGTTCACCCCGCCGGAGACCAGCCTGCCGCTGGGCCGGTGGAACACCACCGCCCCGAAGGGTCCGCCGCCCCGGCTCATGTTCTCGCGGGCGAGGGCCACGGCGATGGCCATTTTTTCCTCATCGGTGGCGCAAACGGTTCCGGGGCGGGCCACGGCGTCCACCCAGTCCGGGAGGGTCACGCAAATGTTCATCGAATCTCTCCTGCTTGTTGCCTGCCGGAACGCGGCGGGCTAGAAAATCCCATGCGACGCACCCTACTTTCCGGAGTACAGGCCGGACACTTGGCCGGGTTCCTGGCCGCGCTCCTGGCGCCCCTTCTGGTCTTGGGTGCCTGCTCGCCGGAGCCGCCCCCGGCTTTCAAGGGCTATGAGAGCAAGGCCGAGGGGCTGCGCTTCCAGCCCGCGCCCGGCTGGAGCGTCTCCGAAAAGGAGATCGAGGGCTGCCGCTTCGCCGTGGAGGCCAGCTCGGGACAGAACGTGCGCTTCCAGATCTGCGTGAGCCCGCCCCGCCAGGAGATGCTCCTGACTCAGAACGCCTTCGTGGCCTGCGAGAACGTGAAGCAGTACATCCAGGAGGCCTTGAAGGGCCTAGGCCCCACGTGCGGCCCGGGCAAGGTGGGCAACAACCGCGCCTATGACACGCTCTACTACAGGCTGGTGGCCGACGGCGGGGGCAAGGTGCGCGTGCAGTTCGTGAACCAGCTCTTCGCGCCCTTGCCGGGCAGGCTGGTGCAGGTGCTGGCCTACACCCTGGGCGACGACGAAAAGGCCGCCCGCGAACTCTTCGAGGCCAACCGCGACGCGCTCTTCTTCATGATGGCCAGCGTCTGGCTGCGGTAGCAGCCTGTCCAACAATCCTCGCTGGCTGCGTTGCTTCAAAAAAGCCAAACCCTCACGTAGGGGAACTACGCATCGGGCTTGGCTTTCTCTTCTGCCTTGCCCGCGACTTTCTTGAACAGGCTGCAAGAATCGCCTGTATCGCCAGCCTGCTAGCCCTTGGTCCGTTCGATCCCGGCCACGGCGCAGTGGTTGTGGATGGACTCGAAGCTCTCCACGTCCACGCTGTACCAGGTCACCTGGGGGTGCTCCTCCAGGGCCTTGGCCACACCTCGCACCACGTCCTCCACGAAGCAGGGGTTGGCGAAGGCCGACTCGGTGACGTGCTTCTCGTCCTCGCGCTTGAGCAGCGAGTACACTGGGGATGACCCGGCCCCCTCGGCCATGGCGATGAGCTCCTCCAGCCACATGAAACCCTTGAAGCGGCAGCGGGCGCGCACCACGGTGCGCTGGCTGTGCGCGCCCTGGTCGCTGATTGCCAGGGAGCACGGGCACACGGTCATCACCGGCACCTCGACGCAGAGGGTCATGCTGAAGCGCTGGCCCACCAGATCGCCCTGCACGGTGCAGGCGTAATCCATGTTGGCCTGGGCCCCGCTCTTGGGCGAGGTCTGGCGCACGAAATAGGGGAAGCGAACGGCCACGTGGGCGTTCTGGGCTTCCAGGCGGGTGCGCACGTCGGCCACCAGCTCCTTGAAGCCGTGGTAGTCCAGTTCGGCCTTCCAGCTCTCAAGGGCCTCCACGAAGCGGGACATGTGCGTGCCCTTGAAGCTGGCGGGCAGGTCCACGGCCATGTCCACCTCGCCCACGGTGTGCTGGCTGCCCCGGGAGCGGTCCTTCACGGTGAGGGGCAGGCGCAGGGACTTGATGCCCACGCGGTCGATGGCGATGGAGACGTCTGCGGGGGATGATTGGATGTCTTTCATGATCTCTTTTCTTGCCGGACGTCGCTCCGGGCCGTGCCGGGACGTCCTATTTTTCGGTGCCGGGCCGGATGAAGCCCAGCTTCAGGGCTCCGTTCGGGCAGGCATCGGCGCATTCGCCGCAGAGCACACACTCGGCGTGGTCCGTGCGGCCACTGGCGGCCATATCCCGGACGGCCAGACTCATCAAGCACCGCGAAGAGCAGGTCCCGCACCCGTCGCAGCGCTCGGGCCTGGACACCAGGCGCAGCCTCCTCAGGCCCAGGGCGTCGCCGGCCTTGGCGCCGAGGATGAGGAAGGGCGCCATCCAGCAGGCCGCGTGGCAGAAGCCCCGCCTGCCCAGCGCCAGGGCCAGCCAGATGATGAGCGCCAGCACCGTGAAATACGGGATGAACATCATGGGCTGCCAGACGGATATCCCGGCGGGCATTCTGTACAGCGGCGCGAAGCGCAGCGCGAGCCCCGTCAGGCCGTAGCAGGTGAGGATGACCGCAACCCAGGGCACCCAGATGAACCACTTGATCTTGTCGGGGGTGTCGCTTTGCAGGGGGTTCGGGTTCACGCCCATGAGCGGCTCCTGGAGCCCGGCCCCCGGGCAGGCCCAGGCGCAGAATCCGCGCCCGAAAAAGAGCCCCGAAAGAAACAGCGCCCCGAAGGTGAGGGCGCTGGCCGTCACCACGCCAGAGATTGCTCCCTGGACGATGAGCACCGGGGAGAAATAGTTGAGCGTCACCGGGAAAAGCAGGAACGACGCGAACACAAGGGCGCGGCGCAGCCGCTGGCGGGGGGACATGCCGAGGCGCAGGTGCTTCATCGCTGACACCTTACGCCGTGGCCGGGCCGGAGCCGCAGGCGGGCGCTGCCTGCCATACGGGCCGGAATGCGGTTCGAGTATCCATGACTACGTACATGACAGGCCGTGCCCCGGCTACGCCAGCCCCTGCCCGGTGGTGGTCAGGGTGAGTTTGCCGTGCTTGACTCCCTTGGTGGAGATGAGCTTGTCGGAGAGCCTGCGGATGGCCTCGCCCCCGCCCTTGAGGATGAGCACCTCCAGGCAGTTGTGGTGGTCCAGGTGCACGTGCATGGTGGTCAGGATCACGTCGTGCTCGTCGTGCTGGATCTCCACCAGGCGCTGGGCCAGATCGGAGAAGTGATGGTCGTAGACGAGGCTCAGCACCCCCGCGATATCGCGGTCCCCTTCCTGCTGCTCCTTCTCCACCAGGACGCTGCGGATCAGGTCGCGGATGGCCTCGGAGCGGTTGGGGTAGCTGCGTTCCTCGCAGAGGGAGTCGAACTGCTCCAGCAGGTCGGAGTTGAGCGACACGCCGAAGCGGATGGTCTTGCCCATGATGCCTCCTCTAGTCCGGCAGGGTCATTTCCCAGAGGTTGACCGTGACGTGATAGCCTTCCACGGGCACAGGCTCCGTGAAGAGCTTGCGCACGTTGAAGCCGTCCCCGGCCAGCCGGTCCCACACGGGGGCGGAGACGCTGCGTTTGGGTTCGGCCAGCCAGATGCGGCCCCCGGGGGCCAGGTATTCCCTGAACAGCCTGGTCAGGGGGTGGTAGAAGCGGGTCTCGTAGACGATGTCCCCGCCCCACATGAAGTCGAAGCAGCGGGGCTTGAAGGCCGGGGCGCACCAGTCCATCTGGACCCACATGGGCTGCTCCACAGCGTTGAGCGCCGCGTTCTCGCGGCTGAAATACACCGCGGGCCACTGGTGGTCCATGCCCACGACATTGGCCCCGAGCCAGGTGCCCACGATGCCCGTGAGCCCCAGGCCGCAGCCCACGTCCAGGCACATGCGCCCGGAGATGGCCCGCTTGTTGCGCGAGAGCCAGCGGCACAGCAGCGTGCTGGCGGGCCAGAGCTCCGCCCAGTAGGGCATGCGCTCGTCCTCGCCGAACTCCTCGCGGCTCATGTTCTCCCAGATGGCCTCCAGGTCGCCGGTGCGGTTGAGCTGCCAGGCGCGGCCCAGCTCCTCCACCACGAGGCGCTGGCGCGGCCCCACGGTGTAGTCCGGCAGGGATTTCGAGGCCTGTTCCGAGGTTGTTTCGGTATGCATGAACGTCTCCTCCGAAGGGCAGCAGATACCCGCATACAGGGCCGCGCGCAAGTGCGCCGGAGCAAGGAAACCCTTGCCCCGTGGGACGCTGGCGGATACTATCCCCCCGCCTCGCGCCGAGGACGAAAACGCACGGACCGCACAGGCGCCACCCGCGCCCCGGCGGCCGATCCCCACAAGGAGCCACGCATGTTCCCAACCGACCTTCTGTACACCCCCTCCCATGAATGGGCCAAGATCGAGGGCGACACCGCCACCGTCGGCATCACCTCCTTCGCCCAGGAGCAGCTCGGAGACATCACCTTCGTGGACCTGCCCGCCGTCGGCGCCACCGTCACCCAGGGCAAGGAGTTCGGCTCCATCGAATCAGTGAAGGCCGCCAGCGAGCTGTACTCCCCGGTCAGCGGCGAGGTGGTGGAGGTCAACGCCGACCTGGACGGCGCTCCCGAGCTCGTCAACCAGGAGCCCTTCGCGGGCGGCTGGATGATCAAGGTGAAGCTCTCCGCCAAGCCCGAGGGCCTGCTGGACGCCGCCGCTTACGAAGAAACCGCCAAGTCCTGCCACTAGGCGAGGAGCCCACATGCCCTACGTTCCCCACACCCCGGAGGACACCCGGGCCATGCTGGGGGCAATCGGCGCGGGCTCCGTGGAGGAGCTGTTCGCCGAGATCCCCCTGGCCCTGCGTCCCAAGAGCTTCGACCTGCCAGGCGGCCTCTCCGAGATGGCCACCCGCCAGCGCATCGAAGACCTGGCCGCTCGCAACTCCAACGGCATGGTCAGCTTCCTCGGAGCCGGCTTCTACGACCACTACGTGCCCTCGGCCGTGGACGCGCTCATCAGCCGGGGCGAGTTCTACACGGCCTACACGCCCTACCAGCCCGAGGCCAGCCAGGGCACGCTGCAGGCCATCTTCGAATACCAGACCGCCGTGGCCCGGCTCATGGGCATGGAGTGCGCCAACGCCAGCGTCTACGACGGCGGCACCGCGCTCTATGAGGCCATGATGATGGCCGTGCGCCAGACCAAGCGGGTCAAGGTGATCGTCTCCGAGACGGTGAGCCCCATCTACCGCATCCTGTTGGACACCTACACCCGCAACCTGAAGCTCACGCTGGTCACGGTGCCCCACGCCAAGGGCGGCACGGACTTCGCCGCCATGCAGGCCGCGCTGGACGACGCCACCGCCTGCGTGGTGGTGCAGAACCCCAACTTCTTCGGCTGCGTGGAGGACGCCTCGGCCCTGTTCGCGGCGGCCAAGGCCAAGGGCGCGCTGGCCATCGTCAGCGCTTACCCGGTGCTGCAGAGCGTGCTCAAGACCCCCGCGGCCATGGGCGCGGACATCGCCGTGGCCGAGGGCCAGAGCCTGGGCCTGCCCCTCTTCTTCGGCGGGCCGTACCTGGGCGTGATGACCAGCACCAAGCCGCTGGTGCGCCAGATGCCCGGGCGCATCGTGGGCCGCACCCAGGACGGCCAGGGCCGCACCGGCTACGTGCTCACCCTGCAGGCCCGCGAGCAGCACATCCGCCGCCAGAAGGCCACCTCCAACATCTGCTCCAACCAGGCGCTGTGCGCGCTGCGCTCGCTGATCCACCTCTCCCTGCTGGGCGAGGAGGGCCTTGCCCGCACCGCCCGCGTGAGCATGGAGAACGCCCGCTACGCCGCAAAGAAGCTCACGGCCATCAAGGGCGTGGAGCTGCTCTCGGACAAGCCCTTCGGCAACGAGTTCGCCATCACCCTGCCCCGCTCCGCGCAGGACGTGTGCCTGACGCTCATCGAAAAGGGCTTCGTGCCGGGCTTCCCCCTGGGCCGCTACTACCAGGGCATGGACAACGCCCTGCTGGTCTGCTGCACCGAGAAGAACTCCCGCCGCGACATCGACATCCTGGCAGCCTGGATGGAGGACGCCATATGAGCACGCTGTTCAAGAAATCCTCCCCCGGCCGCGAGGGCGTCTGGCCCGAGGCTCCGTCCCAGGAACTAGGCGAGCTGCTGCCCGAAGGCCTGCTGCGCGAAAAGCCGGCCGGCATGCCCTCGCTCTCCGAGCTGGACGTGGTGCGCCACTTCAGCCTGCTCTCCCGCAAGAACTTCGGGGTGGACTCCAACTTCTACCCCCTGGGCTCCTGCACCATGAAGTACAACCCCAAGTTCTGCGAGGACATCGCCGGACTGCCGGGGTTCGCCCGCCTGCACCCCCTGCTGCCCCAACTGCCGCGCGGCGACGAGCTGACCCAGGGCGCGCTGGAGGTGATGTACGAGACGGAGCGCTGGCTCTGCGAGATCACCGGCATGGCGGAGTACACGCTGCACCCCATGGCGGGCGCGCACGGCGAGCTCACGGGCGTGCTGACCATCGCCGCCTACCACGCGGACAAGGGCAACAAGAAGACCAAGATCATCTGCCCCGACTCCGCCCACGGCACCAACCCCGCCTCGGCGGCCATCGCCGGGTACGAGGTGGTCTCCATCGCCTCCAAGGACGGCATCGTGGACCCCGACGCCCTGGCCGAGGTGCTCGACGATGAAGTGGCGGCCATGATGATGACCTGCCCCAACACCCTGGGCCTGTTCGAGAAGAACCTGCCCAGGATCGTTGAGATGCTGCGCTCCGTGGACGCGCTGCTCTACTATGACGGGGCCAACCTGAACGCCATCATGGGCAAGATGCGCGTGGGCGACGCGGGCTTCGACGTGGTGCACGTGAACCTGCACAAGACCTTCGGCACCCCCCACGGCGGCGGCGGCCCCGGCTCCGGCCCGGTGGGCGTGTGCGAGAAGCTCGTGCCCTACCTGCCCATCTCCCGCGTGGTGAAGGATCCGTCCGGGCGCTTCCACCTGCGCTACGACTACCCCAAGTCCATCGGCTACGTGGCGCCCTTCTACGGCAACTTCGGCGTGGTGCTCAAAGCCTACGCCTACATGCTGCGCCTGGGCCGCGAGGGCCTGATCAAGGTCAGCGAGAACGCCGTGCTGGCCGCCAACTACCTGCGCAAGCTGCTCGACGACGTGCTGGAGGTGCCCTACGACAGGGTCTGCATGCACGAGTTCGTGGCCTCGGCGGACAAGCAGTCCCAGAAGGGCGTGCGCGCCTTGGACATCGCCAAGGCGCTCCTGGACAAGGGCTACCACGCCCCCACGATCTACTTCCCGCTGATCGTCAAGGAATGCCTGATGTTCGAGCCCACGGAGACCGAATCCAAGGAGACCTTGGACCAGTTCGTGACCGACCTGCGGGAGATCCTGGCCCTGGCCGAGAGCGACCCGGCGGCGGTGCAGGCCGCGCCCGTGACCACCCCGGTTGGGAGGTTGGACGAGACGCGGGCCGCGAGGAACATGGAGATTACGGACGACATGTAAGTTCGGGCGACATCAAACAAAAACCGGCGGGCCTCATCGCCCGCCGGTTTTCAATATTGGGCCTGCCAGCCCCTCGAAAAGCCGCCGCGCCAGGATGAGTTCCGGGCGCGGCGGTTTCAGTTGATAAACTTCACCGCACACCCGAGGGCAAGCCAGCGGGGGAGCTTGACATCCCATTTTCATTTTTCATCTTGTCTATCAATGTATTGAGCACCTGCGCCTGGCGAGTAAGTTCATCCACGGCCCGGGCTGACTGCCTCATCGCCTCGGAGGTCTCGACAGAGATCCTGCTGACATCCTCGATGCTCCTGTTGATCTCCTCGCTGGCGGCGGATTGCTGTTCAGAAGCGGTGGCGATTGCGCGAACCTGATCGGAAGTGCTTTCCACGAAGTGAACAATGGACCGGAGCGATTCACCCGACCTGCCAGCCAACTGGGTAGCCTCGGTAATGGCCCCCACAGCCTGCTCGACGTGGGTGTAATTTTGTTTCGTCCCCTGTTGGATACCGCGTATTGCCTCGCCGACTTCCTTGGTTGCGGTCATTGTCTTTTCGGCAAGTTTACGCACCTCGTCCGCCACTACCGCAAAGCCTCGACCGGCATCGCCCGCACGGGCCGCCTCGATCGCCGCGTTCAGCGCCAAAAGGTTTGTCTGGTCGGCAATGTCGGAAATCACATTGAGTATGCTGCCGATGCCGTCAGCCTGCTTTCCCAGAATGCCCATGTCGTCGAGGGATTGCTTTGCATTGCCCAGTACTTGATTGATGAACATGACGAGTTGCTGAACGATCGCCGCGCCATCTTCGGCGTTCCGCTTGGCCTGGGATGCCGTATCCGCCGCCTGGGATGCATTCTTGGCAACCTCCAGGACTGTCGCGTTCATCTCTTCCATGGCGGTTGCGGTTTCTTCAGCGCGACGGCTCTGGATCTCGGCGCCTCGGCTGGCTCCCCCTACCTTGGAGAACAATTCCTGGCTCGTTCCTGACAATTCGACTGAGATATCCTCCACAACGCGCATCGCGTTCAGGATACTCTCCCCCTGGCGAGCGACCTGTTCCTCCTTGAAGTGAAGGTCCGTGTAGTCGAGGTACATGCACAGTCCACCGCTCAAGTTGCCGTCCAAATCATGCAGGGGGGAAAGTGCAATCTTGACGTGGCGATCATTCCCCTTGAAGTTCTTGAACGCGACGTCACGCACCTCGCCCTTGTCCTTTTCCATCACCTCAACAATTGCAGCCTTTCTGTTGCGGTCTGAATAAAAGAATTCCGAAAAGTACATGCCCGCATAATCCGCTGGCTTACCGTCGCGTTCCAACATTTGAAGCGCCATCTGGTTGCAGATGGTGAGGTGCCCTCTGGTGTCAACGAAGGCGTAAGGAATGAGCACCGCCTCGGTAAACCCATTCCAATTGCCAAGCGTCAATTTAAGCTGGGTAATGAGCGCTTTCAGGGCGTCTTCGAGGGGTTCAACCTCTTTCACCGGGCACTTCGGCAACTCACCCCGGAAATTACCGCCGACAACTTTCTGAATTGAAGCGCTTAACTCGCCCAGGATGCCGGACACGTTTTTGAAGGCTAAGAAACCGGCAGCAGTACCAACGGCAATGCTCAAAACCAGAACAACCAGGAAGGTCATTGTCCCGGTCATTCCGAACACGTGCTCGGCAAGGCTTAAGGCGCACAAGGACAAAACAGGCAGCAGGCCACCAAGAAGCACCGATCTGGCGCGGATAGACAAACCTGAGAACATAGCTTTACCTCAACTGCGTATCAAAACCATTTTAGCCGACGGGATGGCATCAAATTCCTCTACAGTGGTCACGTTGCCTGCCAAACTGAACGGTGCCGCAAACCGGAACTTCATCATAACATACCATAATGATGAGAATCCAGAGGGGATGCAGCACGTCATCAAGACGAGTTCATTTCAGTAAGATCTTGTAACAATCGCCCCTGGAATGCCTTGTCGACACAGCACAGCAAGCCACAACGTCACATCATGCGCCAAATGACATGCGGCTGCCATATAGCGCAGAGGCCATCCCCCTGCGATGTGACCAGAAGCACCCCTGCCGCCCGCCCAAGGCGTGTTGGCGCTTCACACACACTGAACCTTCTCCGTTTGTGATTTTTATGTCAAGGCTGCTGCGTATGGTTCCTGATAGTATCGCAACACAAAATTGCCCAAGGATATCCAGGAGCTCAGGGGTGGGTTCATGGAGCGGATGCCCTGCAGGCGTCGGATGGGCGGCGAATCGGAGGGTCGGAAGCGGTATTGGGTCAGGTTCTCCACAAGACCTTGGATCGCGGCACACCCGGGTTGTGGATGCAAGACACAGAAGCTGTGCTGTTCATCCAAAGAAGCTGTGCCCATGCTTCGGTGAAATAATCAGACCGTATTCAATGGCGATGTATAGGCGTACATGCTCAGACAAGACCGTTTCCTGCAGGATGGGCCACGGTTGTCATCAAGGTGTTGAAAATTGATCGCCGCGCCAGGATAATATCCGGGCGCGGCGGTTTTGTTTCTATGGCTCGCTCAGACTACTTCTTGAACAGCTTCAAATACTGCCCGTAGCCTTCCTTCTCCAAGTCCTCCACGGGGATGAACTTCAGCGCCGCCGAGTTCATGCAGTATCTCAACCCTGTGGGCTTGGGGCCGTCGTCGAACACATGCCCCAGGTGGGAATCCGCGTGCTTGGAGCGCACTTCCACCCGGGTGGTGAAGAGCCTCCGGTCCTCCCTGGTCACGATGTTCCCGGGCTCCAGCGGCTTGGTGAAGCTGGGCCAGCCCGTCCCGGAATCGTACTTGTCCAGCGAGGAGAACAGCGGCTCGCCCGAGACGATATCCACGTAGATGCCCGGCTTGTGGTTGTCGGCGTAGATGTTGTTGAAGGGCGGCTCCGTGCCCTCCTGCTGCGTGACCTTGAACTGCAGGGGCGTGAGCATCTTGCGCAGCTCGGCCTCGCTCGGCTTCACATAGGTGCCGTCCACGGCCTTTGGGCCTGCGGGGGCCTTGGCCTGTTCCTTCACGGGCGCGGCGGGCTGCACCACCGACTGGGTCGAAGGCCCGGCCTGCTTGTCGCCCCAGACCTTCTTCAGGAACTGGTCGCGCCCGGAGCCGTAGCGGTAGTAGTTGTACCGCAGCGGGTTGTTGGTGTGGTAATCCTGATGGTAGTCCTCCGCCGGGTAGAAGGCGGTGAACGGCTCGATGAGCGTGACGATGGGCTTGCCCTCGAACACGCCGGATGCGGCCAGCTTGTCGCGGGCGGCCTCGGCGATCTGGCGCTCCTCGTCGGTGCGGTAGTAAATGGCCGAGCGGTACTGCTTGCCCCTGTCCACGAACTGGCCGCCCGCATCGGTGGGGTCGATGTGGTGGAAGAGGTAGTCCACCAGGGCGGCGTAGTTCACCGCGCGCGGGTCGTAATAGACCTGGATGGCCTCCAGGTGCCCGGTGAGCCCGGCCGAGACCTGCTTGTACGTGGGGTCGGGCTCCTTGCCGCCGGAGTAGCCCGAGATGACCCGGATCACGCCAGGAACCATCTCGAAATCGGACTCCGTGCACCAGAAACAGCCGCCCGCGAAGGTGGCCACCGCCTCGCCGGGCTTGAGCGCCAGCTCCTCGGGTGTCACTGCCCCGGCGGTGTGATCCAAGGGCCAGATGCAGCCCACGGCCATCAATGCGAAAAACCATCCGAAAGTGCGGGAAGTGTGCTTCATTGTCGCCTCGCTTGCGTCAGCGGATTTCTCCCAGAGTGCCGGGGCTCTCGCCCCAGGGAGGCCGCGCCTCAAGGCGGCCTTCCAGACGACGCCAGGATTCCCATACGTATAGCATGAATTCCAATAGAGGAAAGCGGTTTCGCCGATGCGTAGGTCGGATGCCCTACGCGTGGAAAAAGCCATGCTGATCGGGCCGGTCGCGGCTTAGGGCTTGCCCCGTCCACCGCCATGCCGGCCACCGCGCCTGCCGCCTGGCTGGCCTGCCCCCGCCTTGCGGGGAGCCGCGGAGGAGCCTTTCCCCTTGCCCTCCGGCTGTCTGTCGCCGCCTCTGCCAGGCTCGGAGGATCGTGCGCCAGCATTCGCGACACGCACGGAGCGCTCACCGGAGCGTTCACCGGAGCGTCCGCCGGGCCGCCCCGCGCCCCTGCCGCCCGCTCTCCTGTCGACTGGCCGCGACTCGCCCTCCCGGCCCAGGATAGCGTGCTGGCGCAGACGCTCGGCGTCGCTGTCGGCAACGTGCAGGGGGTTGCCGTCCAGGTCCGTCCCGGCGAAGTACATGGCGGCCGCGGCCGTGCCGGGCAGCGGGATGAAGCACTGCACCTGGCTGGGCCGCCAGCCCCGGTCCGCGAACCAGTCGGCCATGTCGTGCATGTCCTGCTCGGTGCAGCCGGGGAAGGCGCTCATCAGGTAGGGCACCACGTATTGCTCCTTGCCCGCCTTGCCGGATTCGCGCCCGAAGAAATCCACGAACTCCTCGAACACGGAAAACGCGGGCTTGCGCATGAGCCGCAGCACCTTGGGGTTCATGTGCTCGGGGGCCACCTTGGCCTGCCCGCCGGTGAACTCGCGCACCATGCGCGACAGGGCGGGCTTGTCGGCCAGGCCCAGGTCCATGCGCCAGCCGCTGGCCACGCGCACGTGGCGCACCCCGGGCACGCGGGCGACCTGGCGCAAGAGGTCCACGAACGCGCCCTGGTCCACCTTGAAATGCTTGCAAATCTTCGGCGTCAGGCAGCTGGCGCGCTGGCAGGAGGCCATGTCGCCCTCGCAGCGCGCGCCCCACATGTTGGCGCTGGGGCCGCCCACGTCGCTGACGCTGCCGGTGAAGCCCTTCACGCCCGCCAGGCCCTTGGCCTCCTCCAGGGCGGATTTCGCGCTGCGGGAGCGTATCCTGCGGCCCTGGTGCAGGGCCAGGGTGCAAAAGGAGCATCCCCCCGCGCAGCCTCTGTGGATGTTCAGGCTGCCCCGGATCATCTCCTCGGCGGGGATGGGCTCCTTGTAGGAGGGATGCGCCGCCCGGCTGAAGGGCAGTGCGTAGAGCGCGTCCAGGGCCTCGCCCTCCAGGCCGGGGCCGGGCGGGTTCAGCACGGCCATGCGGTCGCCGCTGGGCTGGATGGCGATTTGCCTATCCTGATGCACATGCCGTTCGAGCAGCCGCGTGGCATTGAGCAGCAGCTTGGGGTCCGCCGCGATGGCCTCGTGGGATGGCAGCTCCAGCACGTCAGCGGCGTTCACCCCCTCGGGCAAGTCCCCTATCTTGCGTGCATACACAGCCCCTGGGATGCGCTCCCAGACGGACGCGACATCCCCGCCCTCCTCGTCCAGGCGGTCCAGCTCCTCGGCCACGGCCAGCAGGGAGTGCTCGGCCATGCCGTAGAGTACGGCGCTGGCCTTGGAATCGAAGAGGATGGAGCGGCGCAGGCCCTGGGACCAGAAATCGTAGTGGCTCGCCCGGCGCAGGGATGCCTCGACGCCGCCCAGGACAACGGGCAGGCCGGGGAAGGCCCGGCGCACCAGGTTTGTATAGACGATGGATGCGCGGTTGGGGCGGCTGCCCGCGCGCCCGCCGGGTGTGTAGGCGTCGTCGGAGCGCTTCTTGCGGAAGGCGGTGTAGTGGGCCAGCATGGAATCGAGGGCGCCGGCCGTGACGCCCGCGAACAGGCGCGGGCGGCCCATGGCCTCCACGTCGCCGTGCTCGCTCGCGGCCAGCTCCCAGCGCGGTTGGGCTACGATGCCGGTGCGGTAGCCGTTGGCCACGAGCCAGCGGCCGAGCAGCGGCGCGCCGAAAGAGGGGTGGTCCACGTAGGCGTCGCCGGTGACGAGCAGGATGTCAAGCTCGGCCCAGCCGAGAAGGTCCATCTCGGCCCGGGTCATGGGGAGGAAGGAGGGTTGCTCCAGGGGAGTGCGGGGCATTTGGGGAGTATGGCCATTGGGGCGGGGTTCGTCCAGTGGCCTTTTGATTAGCTTATTTTGTATAATAAAGCTTTATCAGCACACATCACTCTCCGTGTATTATCAAAGACGCTTGCCATACAGGCTGCATTGTTTTATTGATTAACAAATTTTTTTGAACACCGAGGGAAAACCGAAATGCCCTACGACCTTGAGAATCGCCTAGTAGTTGGTTTAGCCTCAAGTGCACTATTCGACCTCACTGAATCCGACAAAATATTCACGGAACAAGGGACACATGCCTACCGTGAACACCAACGGGCAAATGAAAACGAGCCCCTTAAACCGGGGACAGCTTTTCCATTTATCAAACGCCTACTTTCTATCAATGAAATTTCTCCAGACAACCCTCCCGTTGAAGTAGTATTACTATCAAGAAACGACCCAGACACTGGGCTTAGAGTTATGAACTCAATTCAGCACCACAACCTACAAATTACACGCGCTGCGTTCCTTCAAGGCAAGTTTCCATATCAATACATTCCGGCACTATCAATTAGCCTCTTTCTTTCTGCAAACGAAACTGACGTAAAAAACGCCATTACCGCAGGGCATCCAGCAGGACAGGTGTTAGACTCTAAGCACACCGACGAAACAGATGACAACGAGCTAAGAGTTGCATTTGACTTCGATGGAGTACTCGCAGATGATGAAGCAGAAAGTATATACCAAAACACTAACGACATAACAAAATTCCATGAACATGAATCCAACAAAGTTGGCATTCCACACAATCCTGGACCATTAAAAAAGTTCCTGGAGAAACTGTCTAAAATTCAGTCCGATGAAGAAGAAAAAGCCGCAGCAGACGACACATATAAACCTAAACTTCGAATTTCTATTGTAACTGCTCGAAACGCGCCATCACACGAACGAGTGATCAGCACAATGCGAAGCTGGGGTATCACGGTGAATGAAGCATTTTTTCTTGGAGGAATTGAAAAAAGCCGAGTACTTGAAGTTCTTAAGCCACATATTTTCTTTGACGACCAGAGAACCCATCTTGAACCAGCATCAAAGATACTCCCATCCGTACACATACCATTCGGCATTAAAAACATATGAACACATAATCAGGGTAAAGCAAAAAGGCGGCCCTAGGGCCGCCTTTTTGCTATTTGGGATTCCAAAGGGAGGAACTCCCTTTGGCCGCCGGAGGCATCTTCCCGCCTCCCGCCTTTCTCTTCTTACCAGGTCTTCTTCCGCTGCTCTTCCATGGCCACGGCCTGCTCTTCCCAGTCGCTGAATCCAGCGTGATACAGGGCGTCGCCCACGGTCTTCTCCCAGTCCCAGGCGGCGTAGATCACCTGCTTGTGGAAGGTGTTGCGGAACTTCTCCAGCTCGCCGCGGTAGAAGGCCTCCTTGGGGGTGTCCAGGTGGTCGCGCAGCTGGGTGGCCAGGCGGGTCAGCTCGCCCTCGTACCACTCGTTCAGGTCCTTGGCGGACTGGTTCTTCCTCAGGATGTGCTCGTACTTGTTGTCCACGAGCATCTCGTGCAGGCGCTCAAGGTGCTGCTCGCAGAGCCAGGCGCCCAGGCCGGAGACGGGGATGTTCTCCTCTTCCACGGCGGCCACGTCGAACTTGGTCTGGTAGTAGGTGTCGGGCACCACCGAGGCGGAGACGATGCCCGCGATGGAGACCAGGCCGCGCAGGATCAGGCTGTTGGACACGCCCTGCCCGCAGAAGCCCACCTTCTTGCCCATTTTCTGGCCGGTGAAGATGGTCACCAGGATGGCCCAGACCACGGCGGGGTCTTCCTCGTCGTAGATGTGCTGGAGGCTCGGGTTGTCGCGGTCCGTGGCGAGCACCATCTGGGTCATGTCGTTGGAGCCGATGGAGAAGCCGTCGAACTCCGCGATGAACTCCTTGGCCAGGATGGCGTTGGAGGGAATCTCGCTCATCATGTGGATCTTCAGGCCGTCGTCGCCGGAGCGCATCTTGTGCACCTTGGCCAGGTAGCGCTTCATGGAGCGGGCCTCCTCCAGGGTGCGCACGAAGGGCAGCATCATCTGGAGGTTCTTGCCGCCGAAGATGCCGCGCGCCAGCTTGAAGGACTCGATCTCCCAGTCGTGGATGTTGCGGGAGACGCCGCGGTAGCCCAGCATGGGGTTGTCTTCGAAGTGCTCGAAGAGCATGCCGCCCACGAGGTTGCGGTACTCGTTCGACTTGAAGTCGGTGGTGCGGTAGATGATGGGCTTGCCGTAGAAGGCCATGGCGAACAGGGCCAGGTTCTGGGCCAGGGTCTGGACGTAGAGCTCCTTGCCGGTGCGGTAGCCGCGCGAGCGCAGCTGCTTGGCGATGCGGTCCGGCAGGGTGCGCACTTCCTCCATGTCGCGCTGGATGCCCACCTGGCGGGCGATCTCGGCGCGCATTTCCTTGATCTTGGCCAGGGTCTCCTTGATGAGGGGCTCGTGGGCAACGGCCTGGGCGCGTTCGGCCACGTGGGCCTTCACCTCCATGCGGCGCTTCACGGCGTCGGCATGGTTGGAGGTGTCCTGCAGCTCGGTCCAGTAGCCCATGATCACGGCCACGTGGTCTTCCAGGCTGATGGAGGTCTTGAGCACGTCCAGGCGGCGGGTGGCGTTGCCCAGGTACTCGTCGAGCTTCTTGTCCAGCTCGCGCAGGCGGCGGTGGATGGCCAGCACCTCGTCGGTGCCCTTGGCGCCCTCGCGCTCGGTGAGGCTCTCAAGCTCCTTGGTGAGGCCGGTGATCAGGCCCACGTACTGGCGCAGCTTCAGGTCCATGGGGATGTAGCCCGCGGCCATCTGCTCCTTGATGACCTTGGTCAGGCGCTGCTCGTACTCCTGGAGCTGCCTCTCGACCAGCTGGCCCAGGGTGCCCTGGTCGTAGGCTTCGAGGGCCATGGGGTGCACGCCGATGTTGCCCAGCATGAACTCCGCGCGCAGGAGGCCCACCTCGAAGTCGCTCACCATGCGCAGGCGCGAGAGGAACAGGGCCTGGCCCACGTCGGCCAGGATCAGGCCGACCTTGGTCTTGGTGGGGGGCAGCTTGGAGAGGTCCATCTCGCCGCCCACGGCCACCAGAGGCAGGAGGCCCCGGTAGACCACGCCGCGCGAGCCGTCCACGGTGACTTCCTGGCCGTCCAGGGAGCGCAGCAGCTCGGCGCGCTGGATGCCGATGACCGCCGGGATGCCCAGCTCGCGGGAGGTGATGGCCGCGTGGGAGGTGTCGCCGCCCGCGTCGGCCATGATGGCCGAGGCCACGCGCATGCCGGGCACCATGTCGGGGTCGGTGCGCTCGGCGGCCAGCACGTCGCCCTTGTTGATCTTGTTGAGCTCCAGGGCCGAGCGCAGGAACTTGACCGTGCCCTGCCCCGCGCCGCGCGAGGCGCCGTTGCCCTCGAGGATGACCTCGGCCCGGGCCAGCGCCTTCTTGTCCACTTCCATGCGGCGCATGAAGATGGTGTCGGGGTGCTGCTCGAACTCCTCGTTCCAGCGGGTCTCGGGGCGGGCCTGCACGAACCAGAGCCGCTCGGACTGGTCGATGCAGAACTCGGTGTCCATGATCATGGCGTCGTAAGCCTGCGAGATGGCGCGCACGCCCTTGGCCACTTCCTCGGCCTGGGCCAGGGAGAGGGCCCAGCGGTAGGCCTCCAGCTCGTCCACGGGGACCAGCTTGGTGCCGCCGCGCTCGTCGTAGATGATCTTCTTGTCCTTGAAGCCCATGAAGCGCACGACGACCTCGCGGTTGTCCTCGCGCTGGAACACGTAGAGCTTGTCCGGGGTGACCATGCCGCCCACCACCGCCTCGCCCAGGCCGTAGGAGCAGTCAATGGAGACCAGGTCCTTGCGGTCGGTGCCGCGGCAGCCGGTGGCTGTGTCGGCGGAGAAGGCGGTGCCGGAGATCACCGGGTTGATCATGCGCATGACGCACACGGACAGCGAGGTGTTCTCGATGGCCCACTCCTGCTTGGCCTTCTCGGCGATGGTGTCGTCGCCGGTGCGCTCGGCCAGCTGGACGGCGTCCAGGATGGCTTCGCGGCGGTAGGTCATGGAGCGCAGGTTGTAGGCGGAGGCGCAGTCCCACTGGTAGGCTTCCACCACCTGGTCGTCGCCGACGATGTTCAGGTAGGTGTCCTGCAGGCCCGCGAAGGCCTTCTTGCGGGAGTCCTCGCCGGCGGCGGAGGAGCGCACGGCCACGGGCACGTCTTCCAGGCCGGCCTCGCGGCAGATCTCCTGGTAGCCGCTGCGCACGGCCTCGGCCACGTCCAGGGGCATGTCCACGGAGAGGATGGCCACCTGCACCAGCACGGAGCGCTTGCGCAGCTGGTCGATGCCCTCGGGGGAGGTGGCGAAGCCTTCGACCACGTTGTTCACGAAGGTGCGCAGCTTGATCAGCGTGGCCTTCTCGGCGGCCTGGGCGCGCACCTCCTGGGCGACGGTGCGGGTGAAGTGCTTGAGGAACTCGGGGTCCTTGTTGACCTCCTCGCTCGTCCAGTCGATGCGGTTATATTCATGGTCCACGGTGGCCCGGATCAGGGCCGCGTTGACTTTCGTCTCGTCGAGCAGCTTATGGAAAGCGATGGAGGATACCGCGCGGAATTGAGGAGCACGGATGCCGGATACCTGGCTGATGATGGCGGTGTTGTAGTTCTTGCCCCCCACCAGGAGTTCGGCCTCCTCTCCGATGGCCTCGATGTCGGCACCGGTGAGGATGAGCTTCTTCGCCAGTTCTTTTTTGTCTTTGGCGGGCGCTTTGCAAGCGGCTTTAGCCATTCGATTCCTCCTTAGGAATATCCACAAGGCATCTTGAGATTTATGTCTTAGGGCTCCGCCCTCATGGGGCGGAGCGCTATCAGATTCGGTGCCGGGCGGGCAAGTCAAACCCGCCTAATCGGCGATCTCCATGCCGTGACCGCACCAGGGACAATAGTGGTAGTCCTCCGCTGCCAGGGGGGCCTTGCAGCCGGGGCAGGCCTTGCTGACGGGCATGATCTCCACCAGCAGCTCGCCCTCCTTCACGGGGACCATCTTCTTGTCCTCGAAGTAGTCGGCGTTGCGCAGCACGCGCTTGACCACGCCCTCCACCTGGGAGAGCACCGACTTCTCCTGCTTCATCACGGAGATGTTGAACACTTCCTGGCCGGGCTTGAGGAAGTCGCCCGGGCTCACGTGCATGACCCAGAGGTCGCCGTTGCAGGGCGCGGCCACATGGTAGGGGTTGGCCGGGTCGGCCATCTCCACCGTAGCGGTGGATGCGCCGCCGATGGCCTCGGCCACCTTGACCTGGTGGGAGAGAATCTCGGAGTCCAGCACATAGCGCACCACGCTGAAGCCCTGGGGATCGGGCTGGCCGATATCGAGCAGGGTCAGGGTGTGGGGCTTGCCGCGCGAGTCCTCGAAGAACATCTCCTGCCCGGGCTCCAGGCCCTCGAACCAGACATCCAGGGGCAGGAGGTTGGGGTCGCCGTACTTGCCCTTGAACTCGATGGTCTTCAGGGCGTCGCCGGGGTGGTTCAGGTACATCACGAACTCTTCGCCCGAGGGGTCGCGCTGCAGGCGCTTGGCCAGGGACTCGAACTCGCCGGAGAGGTCCGCGTCCTTGAGGGAGGCCAGGGGGGATTCCGTGGTGCGCTGCTTGATGGCGTCGGCCCACTCGGCCCCGAAGGCGGACTCGTAGACCCAGTCGGCGGGCCAGCCCAGGGGCAGCTTGCCGTACTTGCCCAGCAGCAGCTGGCGGAAGGCGTCGTTGGAGTCGGAGTAGAGCATGAGCCGGTCGGCCAAGCAGGCCTGGGTCAGGCACTCGTCCGGGTGGGTCGAGGTGGCCTCCAGCACTTCCAGCATGTCGCGCACCGCGCGCTCGCCGCCGCGCTTGTAGGCGCCGGTGACCGCCAGGAACGCCGTGTTCCAGGTGATCTGGGAGCCGGGCGTCACGTCGTGGTAGCGCACGATCTTGCGGGTGCCCGCCAGGAACTTGAGCATGTAGGGCAGCAGGTGGATGTAGCCCTGCTTGAGCGCGCCCTCCTGCGAGGAGGAGGTTGCGCCGCCGGGCATGCCGTGCTCCACCACGTCGTAGTCGATGCCCTGGAAGAAGGGCGCGGTGTAGCGGTCGTAGTAGGGCATGATCTGCTTGAGCACGAAGCCGCAGGAGCGGATCATCTCCTTGTTGAGCTGGGTTTTGAGGCCAAGCTCGTCCTCGATGTAGGCCGCCTGGGAGAGCACCTCGCCCTGGCCGTACCAGCGCACGGCCGCGCCGATGGCGGTGTCCACGATGTGGGCTCCTGCCTTGGCCGCCGCGCCCACGGCCGGGACGAACAGGCCGTCGGTGTAGTGGCGGTGGTAGTCGATGACCAGGTCGGGGTACTTCTGGCGGATGGCGGTGATCAGCGCGGAGATGAAACGCGGCGGGCACACGCCGGCCATGTCCTTGAGGCAGAGGATGATGAGCTTGGTGGCCTTCTTCTTGGAGACGCCGGCCACCTTGGCGCACATGTCGAGGATGTCCTCAAGCACGCCCATGTAGTGCGGCACGTCGAAGCCCTTGGCCCAGGAGACCGAGAGGCAGGGCTGGAAGATGTTGGCCTTGGAGTTGAGCGCCACCTCGGCGAAGGGCAGCATGTTCTCCACATGGTTCAGGAAGTCGAAGCAGCGGATGATGTCGTAGTGCTCGCAGATCATCTCGCCGGTGAGGCGCATGAGGTTGCGCGGCTGCGGCTTGTACCCCAGCACGTTGGTGGAGCGGATGAGCAGCTGCTTGCACGTCTTGGGCGCGAAGCAGTTCCACTGCTCCGCCTCGGTGAAGGGGTAGGTCATGTTGGCCATCATGGCCACATGGAAGTGCGCGCCGCCGCCGTTCTCCAGGGAGAGGAAGCCGCAGTTGTCCAGGTAGGGGCCGACCAGCTTGTCCTCGGCGAGGCGGAAGCGGTTGCCGGAGTTGGACTGCGTGATGTCGCGGGTGGTGGTGTCCACGAAGTGGACGACGCCCGAATCGCGGATGTGGTCCAGCAGGGCCTGCCGGTCGCCGCGCGGATAGGGGCTCTGCCAGGCCTTCTGGTCCAGCACGGGCATGACGGGGGTGAAGCGGCCCACGCGCTTGTCCGCCCTGCCCCGGTATTCGCCCAACTGCACGTAGGAGTTGTAGCCCTTGGCCGAGATGTCGGCCACCAGGCGCGACAGGCGGAAGGCCTCGGGCTCCACGTCGCGGTATTCCAGCAGGTCGGGCGAGGTGGCCACGAAGTTGGTGTCGTAGTCGCCGGAGCGGAACTTGGCGTTGCGGATGACCTGCAGGTGGAAGGGGATGGTGGTCTTGAGCCCGCCCACGATGTACTCGCGAAGCGCCCGGTCCATGATGCCGAGCACCTTCTCCCAGCTGCGGCCGTAGGACACCAGCAGCGCGCCCGCCGAGTCGTACTGCGAGGGGAACTCGTATCCGGCGGAGATGCAGGAGTCCAGGCGGACGCCCGGGCCGCCGGGGGAGATGTAGCGGTTGATGAGCCCGGCGTTGGGCGTGAAGCCCTGGCGCGGGTCCTCGCAGTTGATGCGGACCTGCAGGGCGGTGTTGAAGGCCTTGGTGTTGTTGCGCGTGTAGCGCAGCTTGGCCCCGAAGGCCACGGCGATCTGCTCCTCCACGAGGTCGATGCCGTAGCGGCACTCGGTGATGCCGTGCTCCACCTGGAGGCGGGTGTTGACCTCGATGAGGTAGGGGGTGCCGTCGGGCTCCACCAGGAACTCCACCGTGGCCAGCGAGTAGTAGCCCACGCTCTTGATGAGCATCTCGGACCAATTCTTGAGCTTCTCGCGCAGCTCGGCGGTCATGCCCTTCCAGGGGGAGGGGGTGATCTCCACGAGCTTTTGGTGGTTGCGCTGCACGGTGCAGTCGCGCTCGTCGAGGGCCAGGACGTTGCCGTGCTTGTCCGCGATGACCTGGATCTCGATGTGGCGCACGCTGCGCAGGTACTTTTCGACGTAGAGCCGGGGGTTGCCGAAGCTGGCCTGGGCCAGGGCCGAGGCCTTGGAGAAGGCCTCCTCCAGCTGCTTGGGCTCGTGCACCACGTAGATGCCGCGCCCGCCGCCGCCGCCTTCGGCCTTGAGCATAATGGGGAAGGTGATCTGGCTGGCGATCTCGCGGGCCTCGGGCACGCTCACCGCCGCCGTGGAGCCGGGCACAACCGGGATGCCCAGCTTCTGGGCCAGGTTGCGCACCTCCACCTTGTTGCCCAGCAGGTTCATGGCCGTGGCCGTGGGGCCGATGAACACGATGCCCGCCTGGGCGCACTTCTCGGGGAAGGTGTGGTCTTCGGAGGCGAAGCCCCAGCCGGGATGGATGGCCGCGATGCGTTTGGCCTTGGCCTCGCGGATGATGAGGTCGAGGTCGAGGTAGGCACGGGGGTCTTCGCCGAGCAGGATGAGCTCGTGCGCGCCGGCCACCGCGGGGGAGGTCATGTCCACCTTGGTGGCGGTCAGCACCGGCACGGCCTGGAAGCGCTCGCGAATGGAGCGCAGCACGCGCCGCGCGGTGATGCCCCTGTTGGCTACGAGAATCTTTTTGCCCTGGATTTCCTGGAGAACGTCCTGAAAGGTCTTCACGCCCATTGTGAGATGTCCCTAACCTGGATGCTTGAGGG
The DNA here is from genome assembly GCF_022808695.1 of Fundidesulfovibrio soli. Lineage (NCBI taxonomy): Bacteria > Pseudomonadati > Thermodesulfobacteriota > Desulfovibrionia > Desulfovibrionales > Desulfovibrionaceae > Fundidesulfovibrio > Fundidesulfovibrio soli. Next base: position 140,225 of record NZ_JAKZKW010000002.1, on the reverse strand, counting down.
GGTGTTCGCGGACCCGCCAAATGCCGCCAGAAGTGAGAAGTCTTTCGCCCGCTCCGCCTGCGGGCATGACTCGGAGCGCTCCGTCATGGGCGAGCCCCGCCAACCGGGCCGTCCACGGAGTCTCATCCCCGTCCCGGATCGCGACCGTTTCGCCTAGCCAGCACAGAAGAGGCTCGATCATGGCGGCGACGTTACCGGGTGAACCTTGTTGAAGAGTGGTTTCGTAGCAAATTTTCACAAAATCCACAAGTTCCGCCCACAGCGTGAGCGGACCGGATTTCAGGCCGTGCGCCCGCAGGTATCCTGCGGGAACCGCGTGGGCCTCCCGCAGCATGTCCGGATGGGGCGCGCTGACAAGGTTGAGGCCGATGCCGGCCACGGTCACGCCCCTGCGCTCCTCCACCAGGATGCCGCCCACCTTCTGCTCGGCCACCAGCAGGTCGTTGGGCCATTTGATGTGCGCGTCCAGTTTTTTGTAACGCAGGAATCCCGCGATGCAGTAGCCCAGGATGAGCGGCAGCAGCGAATCGTACTCCTTGGGCACTGAAGGAAGCACCAGCGCCGAGTATACGTTGCCCGGCGGCGAAAGCCATTGCCGCCTCAGCTGGCCGCGCCCCGCCCACTGGGACACCGCCAGCACCGAATCCCAAGCTTCGAACATGGTGTTTTCGGCCAGGGGCCTGGCCACATCAAGGGCCGAGGAACACTTGCCGCACACCAGAATCCTTCCCTGCCGCCGCACCGGGGAGACCCACCATCTCTCCTGCGCGCAGGCGGAACACCACGTCACCGAAACCTCTTGCCAAGGAGCGAAGCGGCGCGCATCCTCCTCCCAGGCCGGGTGGCTCCCGGCCAGCGAGTCAGGACACAGCGGGTCAGCCAGCTCCTCCCGCCCCAAAGCCCAGAGGAGCGCCCCGGGCCCCGGCAGCGTAGGACCATCAATCTCCGCCACGGATCGGAAACCTCCATGCAGATACATCTGGTTGGCGGTGCGGTTCGGGACATGCTTCTGGGCAGGCCCGTCACCGACCGCGACTACCTCGTCATCCACGCCGACCACGAAACATTCCAGGGGCGGTATCCCACCGCTCGCCTGGTCGGCAAGTCCTTTCCCGTCTTTATCCTGGATGGAAGCGAATACGCCTGGCCCCGGGGCGGCTCGCTGGAGGGCGACCTGCTCCTGCGCGACCTGACCATCAACGCCGTGGCCCTGGCCGAGGACGGCGCCATCCACGCCCATCCACTGGCCCTGATGGACCTCCAGGCCCGCGTGCTGCGGCCCTGCTCCCCCGCCTCCATGCGCGACGACCCGGTGCGCGTGTTCCGCGCGGCCCGCTTCGCCGCCCAGTTCCCCGACTTCTCCCCCAGCCCCGAGTTGCTAGGCCAGATGCGCGAAACCGCCCGCCTTGGCCTGCTGGAGGGCCACGCCGCCGAGCGGGTGGGCCGCGAGGTCGCCAAGGCCATGGCCGCGCCCAAGCCCTCGCGCTTCGTGCGCCTGCTGGCCGCCACGGACTGCCTGCGCCCCTGGCTGGCCGAGCTGGAAGCCTGCCGGAACGTTCCGGCCGGGCCAGCCCAATACCATGATTCAGACGTATTGGACCACATTTGCAGCGTCATGGACTGCGCCGCCGGGGACCCTCTGCTGGTCTGGATGGCCCTGGCGCACGACCTGGGCAAGGCCCTGACACAGCCTGAGCGCCTGCCCAGGCACCACGGCCACGACGAGGCCGGGGTGGCCGCCGCCGACACCCTGGGGCGCAGGCTGCGCATGCCCATGGCCTTCATCGAGGCGGGCATGGCCGCCGCCGGGGAGCACATGCGCGCGCACCGCTACCGGGAGCTGCGCCCCGGCACCAAGGTGGACCTGCTCATGCGCCTGGAGGCGCGCAGGCTCACCTCGCGCTTGTTCAAGCTGGTCGCCTGCGACGGCGGGGAGGACATGCTGCCCCAGGTCCGCCGGGAGCTGCGCGCCGTGCGGGCCGTGCGCCTGCCGGAGGACAAGCAGGATCAGGGCGAGGCCTCCGGGGCGCTGCTGCACCAGTTGCGCTGCGAGGCCATCTCGCGCGTCGCCGGGTAGCCCGGCTCGGACGCCCTCAGCTATTGCTTAGGCGCTTCCGCCTGCTTGCCGGGGCGGGCGCCGCCCCACTCCGCCTTCTCCACCGCGTAGAACTCCCCGTGCCCCGGGAAGACCATGGCCCTGCGCCCGTTCTTGGCTACATTCGCCGCCACGCCGCGCATGAGCTCCTTGAGCATCCCCATCTCCCGCATGAACAGGGCGGAATCCGTGTTGGTGCTCGTCAGCAGGGACTTGTGCACCGAGAGGGCGTCGCGGTCCTTGGGGGAGAGGCTGCGCGGGTCCAGCAGGTAGTCCCCCGAGAACAGGTAGCCCCGCTGCTCCTCCAGAAAAAACACCTGCGCCGCCGCGTGCCCGCCCAGGCTCTCGAGCACGGTGAAGTCCAGGTCGGCCACGGCGATGCGCCCGATGACGCGGAAGCCCCCCATCTCCCCCTGCGCCGGGGCGAAGCCGGAGATGCGCTCCGGGGGCACCAGGTCGGTGAGCCTGCTCACCAGGCGGGTGAAGGGCCGGTTGATGCCGCAGAGGTCCCCGTGGCCCAGGGTGCGGTCCTCGCAGCGGAACACCTCGGCGCTGTCGGGGTGCATGAAGACCTCGGCCCCGAAGCGCTGCTGCAGCTTGCCCGCCCAGCCCGCGTGGTCGGCGTCGGGGTGTGTGGCCAGCACGGTGCGCACGCAGGAGGGGTCCAGCCCGTGGAGGGCGAGCCAGTCCATCACGTCGTCGAAGTAGATGCCGAAGTTGGTGTCCAGGAAGGTGGCGGCGTCCCCGTGCCTGAGCAGGTAGCTGTTGGCCCCCTCCGGGCAGGAGAGCATGTACATGCTCACCACAGGCGTGAGGCGCACAGGCCCGGTCAGGCGCAGGGTGAAGCGCTCATGGGTGGTGCCCACGGCCATGGCAGCCAGGCGCAGGATGTTGGCGTAGATCTGGGAGGCGGCCAGGGCCTCGCCCGATTCGCCCGACGCGCCACGGAACTCGTTCAGGGCCTGGCGCATGGCCCGCGAGGTGCTGAAAAGGTCCTCCAGGGCGCTCATGCGCTCCGGCGGCAGGGAGGAGCGCAGCTTGAACAGGAAGGCCTCCACTTCGGAAAGGCCCATGACCTCGTCCACGCTGCTGTCCGGCCCGCCCTGCCAGAGCACGTGATAGTGGTAGCCCGCCCCCGTCAACTCGCGCAGCAGCTTGGAGACCTCCTCCGCCCCGCTGGTGACCACCGAGATCTCGGCCATGCCGGGCTCGGCGTCGCCGTCGTAGCGCAGGTGGATGACGCTGGCGTGCATCACCTTGAAGCGCTCGGTCAGCGCGGCCAGTGCTCCGGGCCTGTCGTCCAGGGCCACCTTGAAGCTGAGCACCCCGGAGACGTCCGTGATGGCCAGGGGCGTCTCCTCCGGCTCGGGAGCTTGGCTCAGCATCCCCTTGGCGTTGAGGGCGTCCAGCACGGCCCCGATGCGCCGCGACTCCGGGCACTCCAGGGTCAGCTCCACCCGGCTCGGGTGTCGGCCGCGCTCGTAGAGCAGGCGGTGGATGTTCACGCCGTGGCCCGCCGCCAGCCGGGCCAGCTCGGCCAGGGCCCCGCTGCGGTCCGGCACGTCCGCCACGAACCCGGCCAGCCAGCGGGGGCCGTCCAGGCTCAGCACGAATTGACGGTCCTTGGATTCCACAGGCTCCATGCGCGCTCCTTGTTCATGCGGCCCGGGCCCCCGGCGGGTTGCATCCGGCCCGGCCCTGGGCTAGGGTTCTGGTATGGACGAGCAGAGACGACAAGGCAAGCCCGCAGCGGGCAGCAGGACCGAACTTTCCATCGCCATGCTGCCCCAGGACGCCAACCCCTACGGCTCCATCCACGGCGGAGTGATCCTCAAGCACATCGACGCGGCGGCGGCCATGGCCGCCATGCGCCACTGCCGCTGCAACGCGGTGACCGTCTCCATCGACCAGGTGAGCTTCCTGGCGCCCTCGCGCGTGGGCGAGCTGGTGACCTTCAAGGCCATCGTGAACCACGTGGGCACCACCTCCATGGAGGTGGGCGTGCGGGTGGAGTCTGAGAACATGTTCTCGGGCGACGTGCGCCACACCGCCTCGGCCTACCTGACCTTCGTTGCCCTGGACACCAACGGCAAGCCCACCCCGGCCCCGCTGCTCATCCTGGAGACCGACGACGAGCGCCGCCGCAGCGAGGAAGCCCAGAACCGCAGGCGCAGGCGCATCGGGGATTGCGCCTAGCCGGCCCGCTCCGGCCGGGGCGATCCTGGCCGCCGCCCCATTGCGGACGCCGCTGGGCGACGCCTTGTCGATAAGGCGCGCGGGTAGCGCTCGCTCCAGGCCCCGCCCCAATCCCGACCGTCACGCTCCGCCAGCGCTTGCCAAGCGCCCCGCTCCCGGCTATGGCCGCAGCCGTCCCCGCGTTCTCCAAGCGGGGCTCCCCAGAGGTTTCCCATGTCATTCAAACGCGTCAAGGCCGAGAAGGCCACCTATGCCCAGAAGGTCTGCGTGGGCCAGGCGGGCAAGCTCATGCGCCAGCTGGAGATGCTCACCCCGGGCTCGCGCGTGGGCGTGGCCGTCTCCGGCGGCGTGGACAGCTTCGTGATGCTCAACGTCCTGCGCCTGCGCCAGCGCATCGTGCCCTTCAAGTTCGACGTGCTGGCCCTGCACGTGAACCCCGGGTTCGACGTGGCCTCCCACGCCCCGCTCATCGAGTGGTGCGCCGAAAAGGGCGTGGCCCTGCACGCGGAAGTCACCGACCACGGCCCACGCGCCCACTCCCCCGAGAACCGCAAGGCCTCGGCCTGCTTCTACTGCGCCATGCTGCGCCGCACGCGGCTGTTCCAGCTCTGCGAGCAGTACGGGCTGACCCACCTGGCCATCGGCCACAACGCCGACGACCTGGCGACCACCTTCTTCATGAACGTGTTCCAGACCGGCAAGGTCCAGGGCCTCTCGGCCTCGGAACCCTTTTTCGGCGGCAGGCTCCAGATGATCCGCCCCCTGCTCACCGTGGAGAAGGACCACATCAAGCGCGCCGCCCGGCAATGGGGGCTGCCCATCTGGTCCAACCCGTGCCCGTCGGCCGGCAACACCCGCCGCTCCGACTTCGAGGGCTGGCTCAAGGAGATGTACGCCCGTGACAGGCGCTTCCGCGCCAACGCCTTCGGCGCGCTGACCCGCTGGCAGATTGACAGCGGCCTGCCGAAGCCATAACCGCGACCGCATCATGCCCCACTCTTCCGGCCTCGAACTCTTCAAGGACACAGCCAACCGCTACAGGCGGCTGAGCGTGCGCTGGCCCCTGGTGGCCGCGGCCGCGATCCTCTGTCTGCTGGTGCTGGCGGGCAACGCCTGGTGGCTCGCGGCCATGCTCTCCCGCCCGGCCCTGGAGGAGGAGCTGGAGGAGATCGCCAAGACCTCGGCCCAGCGCAAACAGGTGGCCCAGCGCATCATCGAGATATCCGGCGGCCTGGACGAAGGCACTGCCCGCCTGCGCGAGGGCGACGCGGCCCTGCGCAAGATGATCAGCCTGGACAAGGAGGCCCGGCAGGCCGCCGCGGGCGTGGACGCGGGCAACAGCGCCGCGGCCGACCCCAAGGCCCTGCTGGACCGCATGGAGCTCTCAGACAACTTCCTGCGCGCCCTTTCCAAGCGTGTGGAGCCGCGCAAGATCGACGCGGCGGCTCTTGGCAGGCTGCTCTCAGTGGGCCCGGCCCTTCCCGGCTCCGTGCCGGACGCCTGGCCGGTTCGCGGTGTTGTCTCCTCGGAATTCGGCGTGCGCCTCTCCCCCTTCGCCGGGCAGGAGGAATTCCACAAGGGCGTGGACATCATGGCCCCGGCCGGCACCCCGGTGCGCGCCCCGGCCCCTGGGCTGGTGAGTTTCGCCGGGGAGGACTCCGAGGGCAACATGACCGTGGTCCTGGACCACGGCGGTGGCTACGTCACCGCATTCTCCCACATGCAGCGCCTGGACGTCCGGGCCGGGGCGCGCGTGGAGCGAGGGGACTCCCTGGGCGGCGTCGGCCAGGACGGCCGCTCCACCGGGCCGCACCTGCACTACGAGGTGCGCTTCGCGGGCGTGCCCGTGAACCCGGCCGCCTACCTGGGCGGCGCGGCGCCCGCTCCCGGGAAATCGTAGCAGCCTGTTGAAAAACTCCCGCTGGCTGCGTTGCCCCGAAAAAGTCAAACCCTCACATATGCCTGATATGCTTCGGCCTTGACTTTTTCGTGCGCCTTGCCAGCAGGCTTTTTGAACAGGCTGCCAGAAGCGGCTAGTGCTACAGGCAGTTTGGCCCCATCGGGCCGCTTCCCTGAGTGGCCCACCATTTGCTAAGCTCCCCGCATGGAACTCTTCAACCTCCAGGCCGTCCAGTTCTTCAGCCTGTTCCTCACCATCATCCGGGTGAGCCTGGTGGTGTTTCTGCTGCCCTTCTTCGGGGCCGGGGCCATCCCCAACCCGGTCAAGGGCGCGCTGTGCATCGTGCTCAGCCTCGCCATCTGGCCCAGGCTCTCCTTCCCGGGCGAACTGCTGCCCCTGGACGCCCTGGGCCTGATCTTGATGATCGCGGGTGAGCTGGTGCTTGGCCTCGTTCTGGACATCATCGTCAACTTCCTGTTCTCGGCGGTGATGACGGGCGGGCATATGGTGGGCTTCTCCATGGGCTTCTCCATGATGAGCGTGCTCGACCCCATGACCGGCTCCTCGGACTCCGTCACCGCCCAGTTGCTCAACCAGTGCACCATCATGATGTTCCTGGCCATGAACGGGCATCTGTTCCTGCTCACCAGCCTGGCCCAGAGCTTCCAGCTGGTGCCGCCCGGGGCCTTGTTCATCACCCCCGCCCTGGCCGACTCCGTGCTCCGGTTCTCGTCGGAGCTGTTCGTGCTGGCCGTGAAGATCAGCGCGCCCGTGATCGCCGCGCTCTTTCTGGTGGACCTGGCCCTGGCGCTGGTCTCCCGCGCGGCGCCGCAGATGAACGTGATCCAGATCGGCTTCCCCGTGAAGATCAGCGTGGGTTTCCTGTTCATGACGCTTACAATGGCCGCTCTGGCGCACTACGTGGCCGACTTCATCGGGGAGCTTGGCCCCATGTACACGGCGGTGATGCACCGCATCCCCGGCAGGTAGCCCCATGGCGGAGAAAGACCCCAGCAGAACAGAACCGGCGACACAAAAACGCATAACCGACGCCCGCAAGAAGGGCTCCGTCGCCAAGAGCGCCGAGCTGCCCAAGCTGGCCGTGCTGCTCATGGGCGCGCTGGCCGTGCGCATGACCATAGGCACCTACGAATCGGAGATGACCGCCATCTTCCGCTGGTTCCTGAGCGACGGGATGCGCACCGAGATCACCATGAGCAGCGTCAACGCCATGCTGCTCGACGTCTGCATGCGCCTGGCCAAGATGCTTTTGCCCCTGCTGCTCATCATCGCGGCCACGGCCTACACGGTGATGCGCATCCAGGTGGGCAGCCTGTGGATCAACCACCTGGCCAACTTCAATTGGGGCAAGCTTTTCAACCCCATGAACGGCCTCAAAGCCCTGTTCGCCGACCCCAAGGCCCTGGTGCGCCTGGCCCGTCAGGTGGCCCAGGCCGCGGCCATCGCCATCGCCCCCTACATCGTGCTCAAGAAGGAGTTCGCCAGCTTCATCCCGCTGTTCTACAACAACGCCCACGGCCTGGCCGTCTACATCCTGCAAAGCTCCATGACCATGCTCTGGTACACCCTGGTGCCCATGGCCCTCATCGCCGCCTTCGACGTCTGGTACACCCGCTGGGACTACGCCGAGAGCATGAAGATGACCAAGGGCGAGGTGAAGGACGAGCACCGCAACGTGGAGGGCGACCCGCAGGTCAAGTCCAAGCAGCGGCAGAAGATGTTCGAGGTCATGGGCAAGCGCATGCTCAAGAACGTGCCCAAGGCCGACGTGGTCATCACCAACCCCACCCACATCGCGGTGGCCCTGCAGTACAACCCCCTCATCGCCCCGGCCCCCATCGTGGTGGCCAAGGGCGCCGACTACCTGGCCCAGAAGATCAAGGACATCGCCTACGACAACGGCGTGCCCGTGCGCGAGAACAAGCCTCTGGCACGGGCATTGTATAAGGATTCGGACGTAGGGGAGGTGATCCCCGAGGAACTCTTCCAGGCAGTGGCCGCAGTGCTCGCCACCCTGAACAAGTACCGCAACCGCATCCCCCGTTAGCTCTTAGGAAGGTGTCAAAAACATGGCCAAGACCGACATCCTGGACATAAACTACGCGCGGTTCTCCACCCAGGGCGACATCATGCTCGCGGGCGGCGTGGTGCTGATCCTCTTCGTGATGCTCGTGCCGGTGCCCACCCTGGTCATCGACCTGATGCTCACATTGTCGATCTCCATCAGCCTCGTGGTGCTGGTCACCTCCATGTTCATGACCTCGCCCCTTGAGTTCTCCATCTACCCCACGCTGCTCTTGGTCACCACGTTGATGCGCTTGTCGCTCAACGTGGCCTCCACGCGCCTGATCCTGCTGCACGGCGACGAAGGCACGGGCGCGGCGGGCCAAGTCATCCGGGCCTTCGGCGAGTTCGTGGTGGGCGGCAACTACGTCATCGGCGTGGTGGTGTTCCTGATCCTGTTCTCGCTCAACAAGACCGTCATCGTGGCGGGCACCACGCGTATCGCGGAGGTGGCCGCCCGCTTCACCCTGGACGCCATGCCCGGCAAGCAGATGGCCATCGAGGCGGACCTCAACGCGGGCATCATCACCGAGCAGCAGGCCAACAAGCGCCGCGAGATGATCCGCAAGGAGGCCGACTTCTACGGCGCCATGGACGGCGCGGGCAAGTTCGTTTCGGGTGACGTGAAGGCGACGATCCTCATCGCGGTCATCAACATTGTGGGCGGCATCCTCATCGGCATGCTCCAGAAGGGCATGGACTGGAAGACCGCGGCCTCCACCTACACCATCCTGACCATCGGCGACGGTCTGGTCTCCATCATCCCCTCGATCATCATCTCCACGTCCGCGGGCCTCATCGTCTCCCGCGCGGCCGCCGAGGCGCGCATGGGCGAGGAGTTCATCGCCCAGCTGACCTACCACCCCAAGGCTCTGCGCCTGGTCAGCGGCATCCTTCTGCTCTTCGGCCTGGTGCCGGGGATGCCCTTCATCCCCTTCACCGCGCTGGCCGGGCTCATGTTCCTGCTCGCCGGTGTGAGCCAGAAGCAGAAGAACATCCTTGCCGAAGGCCAGGCGGAGGACGAAAAGCCCAAGCCCCAGGAGCTTGAGACCCCAGAGGAGGTCCAGCAGCTGCTTCCCCTCGACGCCCTGGAGCTGGAAGTGGGCTACGGCCTGATCCCCCTGGTGGACGAGGACCAGAACGGCAACCTCCTGGCGCGCATCCGCTCCATCCGCCGCCAGTTCGCCCTGGACATGGGCGTCATCATCCCGTCGCTCCACCTGCGCGACAACCTGCAGCTCAAGCCGGGCCAGTACGCCGTGCTCATCAAGGGCAACGAGGTGGCCTCGGCCGAGATTCTCATCGACCACTACCTGGCCATGGACCCGGGCGACGTGAAGCACCGCATCCAGGGCGTGGACACCCGCGAGCCCGCCTTCAACCTGCCCGCGCTGTGGATTCCCGACGCCTCCAAGGAGGAGGCCATGCTGGCGGGCTACACCGTGGTGGACCCGGCCACCGTGATCTCCACGCACCTCACCGAGGTCTTCAAGCGCAACCTGCACGAGTTCCTGGGCCGCCAGGAGGTGCAGTCCCTGCTGGACAACCTGCACAAGCGCGCCCCCAAGGCCGTGGAGGAGCTGGTGCCCGGCGTGCTCAACCTGGGCGCGGTGCAGAAGGTGCTGCAGAACCTGGTGCGCGAGGGCGTCTCCGTGCGCGACATGCTGACCATCGTCGAAACTTTGGCGGACTACGGCCACGCCACCAAGGACCCCGACCAGCTCACCGAATACGTCCGCTCCCGCATGGGCCGCTCCATCGTGAAGCCCTTCCTCACCTCGGAGTCGGCGCTGCCCATCTTCACCCTGGCCCCAAACGTGGAGACCATCATCCGCGACTCCATCCGCCGCACGGACACCGGCACATACATGGCCATGGACCCGGGCTCGGCGCAGTCGCTCATCACCAACCTCAACCAGCACCTGGAGCGGGCCATGCTGAGCGAAGGCCAGCCCGTCCTGCTCGTGACGCCCACCTCCAGGCCCCACTTGGCCCAGCTTTTGAATAGGTTCATCCCGACGCTGCCGGTGATCTCACAGGCCGAAATACCGGCGGACATAAAGCTGCAATCCATCGCCATCATAGGACTGAGCCATGCGGGTTAAAACATTCAGGGGTACGAGCGCGGCGCTGGTAATGGCCCAGATCAAGAAGGAACTGGGCCCCGAGGCGGTCATCCTCTCCAACCAGACCCGTCGTGAGAACGGCATGTCCTACTGCGAGATCATGGCCGCCGTGGACCAGGACCTGGAGGTCCCCAAGCCGGCCAGCGAGGACGACCAGCTGCCCCAGGCCGCCCGCTCCCCGCGCGGAGGCTGGGAGAAGGAGTGGTGCGAGATCAAGGGCCACCTGAGCGCCCTGCTCAAGCCCCACCTGGACCTGGACGCCCTGCCCCCCAGGCTCAAGATGGCCATGCAGCACCTGGAGCGCGAAGAGGTGGAGGAGCCGGTGCTCACCGGGCTGTTCCTCAAGCTCAAGGGCGCGCAGAACCCCTCCCTGCTGGCGGAACTGGGCCGGGTCGCCACGGTGAAGCCCTACGGAGAGTTCAGGCAGAAATTCCAGCTCATGACCGGGCCTTCGGGCGCGGGCAAGACCAGCGCCCTGCTGCGCATGGCCCTGGCCGCCAAACAGGCGCACCCCAGCTGGCGCATCGGCATCGTCAACTGCGACGAGCGCACGGCGGGCGGAAAATCCCCGCTGAAGCGCTCAGCCGACCTTTCCGGCATCCAGTTCGCCGACGCCGCCGATCCCGAGGATTTCGACCGCATCCTCATCGCCTGCCGCAATTTCGACGCCATCTTCGTCGACCTGCCCGCCCTGCCCCAGGGCCAGACCCTGGAAACCTGGCTGCGCGCACGCAGCCTGACCGGCCGCGACGACGTGGCTGCCCACCTGGCCCTGCCGCCCCACTTCACCCCCGCGCACTACGCCCGGGTGTGGGAACAATATCGTTGCCAAGCATTGCAAAGCGTGGTCTGGACGAAACTGGACGAAGCCGGTACTTTCGGAAGCCTGATCAACGTGGGCCGCATGACGGAACTGCCCGCCTCGGCCTTCTGCTTCGGACCGGGCCTTACGGGAACCATGGCCGAAGCCGCCTCCCAGGCGATGTGGAAGATCGTCTTCTCCCACCAGATGCCCGGTGTTCAAGCTCCGGCGTCGCAAACCGTGGAACAGGCCGCGTAAACGGAATCCAGCCCATGCACTCGAAAAATCCGCCCCTTGTCTTCTCCGTCACCTCCGGCAAGGGGGGCGTCGGCAAAACCAACATTTCCGTGAACCTGGCCCTCTGCCTGGCCAAGCTGGACAAGCGCGTGGTCCTTCTCGACGCGGACCTGGGCCTGGCCAACGTGGACGTGGTGCTGGGCCTTGCCCCGGAGCTCAACCTGTTCCACCTGTTCCACCAGGGAGTCAGCCTCAAGAAGGTGCTCTACAAGACGCCCTACGGCTTTCACATCCTGCCCGCCTCGTCAGGCGTGGCGGAGATGCTCTCGCTCTCCACCGGGCAGAAGCTGGAACTGCTGGAGGCCATGGACTACCTCGAGGACAAGATCGACTACCTCATCGTGGACACGGGTGCGGGCATCAACGACAATGTTCTGTATTTCAACCTCGCCGCCCGGGAGCGCCTGCTGGTGCTCACCACGGAGCCGACCTCCCTCACGGACGCCTACGCCCTGATCAAGGTCATGCACATGAACCACGCCGTGAACCGCTTCCGCGTGGTGGTGAACATGGCGCAGAGCGAGAAGGCGGCCAAGCAGGTTTTCAGCAAGCTCTACGCGGCCTGCGACCACTTCCTCGATGGAATTTCTCTGGATTTTGTAGACTTTATACCGCATGATACCACGGTAAGGCAGGCGGTCATCCGCCAAACGCCATTTTGTCACATGGCTCCGGAAGCGCCTGCTAGCCTGAAGGTGGGGGCGATTGCCCGCAAAATTACAAGCTGGGACGTCGACGCGCAACTCGATGGAAACATCAAGTTCTTCTGGAAAAAGCTCCTCTTCCAAGAGCAGCCCGTGGCTTAGCTTCGAAGCCGGAGCCAAGTCTTGGCAGGACTTTGCCCAGGCGGACCGACAGGACATCGTCAGGCACTATTCCCCCAAGATCAAGCTTCTGGCGTTGCGGCTCAAGGCCAAGCTTCCCCCCAGCGTTGAACTGGGGGAACTGCTCAGCGCCGGAGCCCTCGGGCTCATGGAGGCCCTGGGGCGCTTCAAGCCCGAGATGGGCATCAAGTTCGAGACGTTCGCCGAGTCGCGCATCAAGGGCGCCATGCTCGACGAACTGCGCAAGCTCGACTGGTTCAGCCGGGGCCAGCGGCACCGGGTCCGCGTCATCGACGAGGCCATCCGTAAGTTGGAAGCGGTGTCCGACGCCACGCCCACCCCGGAACAGCTTTCCGGCGTCACGGGCCTCTCCGTCAAAGAGGTGACCCAGGCCATGGAGGCCATGCAGAGCCAGCTCTGCCTCAGCCTGGACGCCATCACCGAGAATTTGACCTCGTTCAAGCAACAGCAGATCGACAACGAGCCGTACAAATCTGCCGCGCTCAAAGAAATCGTTGACAAACTGGCGCTGCTTATTGATGAACTGACGCCACGGGAACAGCTTGTGCTCTCACTGTACTACGTGGAAGAACTCAACATGCGCGAGACCAGCGAGGTCATGGGCATCACTGAGGGCCGCGTTTCCCAGCTACATTCCCAGGCCCTTTCCAAGCTGCGCAGCAAGTTCCACGCGCAGTTCGGCATCGTGGAAGCGTAGCGGAAAGCGGCAGCCAGGCCCGGCGACACGTTTCGTAGCCTCCCCGCCGCCGGCGGGATACGCCAAAAGGAGACCATCATGGCCGTGAACAAAGACATGCGCGTACTCGTAGTGGACGATTTCTCCACCATGCGCCGCATCATCAAGAACATCCTGCGCCAGTTGGGCTTCACCAACATCATCGAAGCAGACGACGGCACGACCGCTTGGGAGATACTCAACAAGGACCGCATCGATTTCGTCATCTCGGACTGGAACATGCCCAAGATGCCCGGCATCGAACTGCTCCGCAAGGTGCGCGCCAGCGAGGAATTCGCCGCCATGCCCTTCCTGATGGTCACGGCCGAAGCCCAGCAGGAGAACATCATCGAGGCCGTGCAGGCCAAGGTCTCCAACTACATCGTCAAGCCGTTCACGGCCGAGACCCTCGGCCAGAAGATCGAAAAGATCTTCGACAAGTAATGACCGGCGGGGCCCTGCGCCCCGCCGATCCGCCCACCGCACGGATCACCCATGGCCGCGCCTCCGCCCCCAGACGACACCGCCCCCCCGGGCGGCTCCCGCGACGGAGTGCTTGACCCTGCCGCCCCCGACCAGGTCAAGGCCAGGCTCGACGACACGGAACTTTCCGCGGGTTCGCCCCGCGCCCAGCAGAAGGTCGAGCTGGACCTTGACGACGCCCCCTTCCTCGAGGACGAACCGGAGGAGGCCGCCCCCCTCCCCGAGATTCCCACCGCCCCCCCGCCCCAGGAGCTCGACGAGCCTCTGAAGCTGCCCTTCTGGAAGAAGAAGCTCGTGCTCATCGGCGGGGCGGCCTTGCTGCTTGTCACCGGGGCCGCGGTGTGGTGGTTCTTGCTGCGCACTCCGCCCGAGCCCCCGCCGCCTCCGCCGCCCCCTCCTGCGGAGGAACCCGCGCCGCCCGCGCCGCCTCCTCCGCCGCCTCAGCCGCCGGACGTCTTCGTGGAGCTCGCGCCCTTCGTGGTGGAAAAAGTGGACGCCAAGGGCGTGAGCAGGGTAGTCAACATCAAGCTCAAGCTCGTATACAAGCAGGACAGCCCCATTGTGCCCGAGCTGCAGCTCAAGGCTTTCCCCATCAGGGACGGCCTGTACTACAACCTGAAGAATAAGACTTTCAACAATCTGACCGACAAGGACGAGGTGGAAAAAATCCGGGAAGAACTGCGCGGGGTGGTGAACAACTACCTCAACTCCGGGCAGATCGACCAGGTGCTGTTCGACGAACTGCTGGTGAAATAATGGCGGACATCAACATCACGGCTCCCATCGCGCAGATGCCCAACCTCCAGGGTATGGCCGCCGCCCAGCTGGCCCACCCCGAGGTGCAGCAGGTGTTCGCCCAGCAGATGGCCCTGCAGATTCAGAAAGACCAGCAGCATCAGGTCCAGAAGGTCGAAAAGCAGGAAGCAGCCGTGATGGTGAAGGACGAGGACGCCTCCCGCCAGTCCGCCCAGCACCACCAGCAGCCCCGCCGCCAGCACCACCCCGCCGAAGGGGAGGACGCGCCTCCGTCCTCGTCGCCCTGGATCGGGCATCTGCTCGACAAGAAGGTGTGAACGTGTCTTTGCAGGAATGGATTCTTCTCGCCCTCACCGGCAGCGAACTCGTGCTGCTCATCCTGGTGGTGGGCTTCTTCGCCAGGCTCCGCCGTTCGGAGGATTCGCTCTCCGCGCTGCAGGCCAACCACGGCGAGCTGATGGGCAAGCTGGAGCGCAGCGCCAGGCTGGAGCAGGAGCTGCTTGAATCCTTCGAGGCGCGCCAGAAGGAGCTCATCCGCCTGGAGGACAAGCTCGACGCCCGCGCCCGCGAACTCTCCGGCCTGGTCAAGGTCGCGGAGGACATGACCCGCTCCCCGGACTTCCTGCGCCAGGTGGTGCTCTCCGGGCACAAGAAGGGCCAGACGCCCAAGGCCCTGGCCAAGGCCACGGGCCTGAGCCCGGACGAGGTGGCGCTGATCATCTCCCAGGCCAAATAGCGGGAGCCCCCGCGAGCGGAACCGACCATGCGCATCCAGGGCCAGGGAACATCCTTCGGGTCAGGCGGCAATCGCCAGGACTCCCAGCGATCCCGCCGTTTCCGCATGGCGCACCGGGCCGGGCAGAAGGTGCGCGGCACCGTTGTGGCCTGGCAGGAGCCGGGCCTGGCCTGGGTTGAGATCGACGGGCATCGCCTGTTGGCCACCATCAGCCAGGACGCGGCCCTGGGCCTGGAGCGGGCGTTCTTGATCGTGCGCCTGGAGCCCGACATCGTTCTGCGCGAACTCACCGGCGGCGCGAAAGGCCTGGACGTGCTGGTTTGAGCCGTGGAGTCGTTACGCGCGGCTCCATAATTTTTCTTGCCCTGTGCGGGGCCTTCAATCTACCACGAACAGACGGCCACATCCAAAATTCGTACACCCTTACCCTGTGAACACCATGCCATCAGATCTCTTCATCGTCGGGGGCGGACCCGCAGGCTACGACGCGGCCATGGCCGCCGCCAAACGCGGCATCAAGACCACGCTGGTCGAAAAGGAACATCTGGGCGGTTCCTGCCTGAACTGGGGTTGCATCCCGACCAAGTTCCTGCTGGGTGCGGTTGCATCCCTGGCCGAACTGGAAGGCCAGGTCAAAATGAAGACCGCCTCAGGGCAAATCCAGCTTGACCTGCCCGCCCTGGTGGACCGCAAGAAACGCCACCTGGAGGCCACGCGCAAAGCCATGGCCGCCGCCCTGGACAAGGCGGGCGTGCAACTGGTGCGCGGCGAGCTGAAGATGATCGGCGCGGTGAAGTCCGTGGTCACCGTGGGCGACGAGCCCCAGGTCTTCGAATACAAGCGCTGCATCCTGGCCACGGGCAGCCGCCCGGCCGCCCACCCCGGTCTCAAGGCCGATCATGACGCCATCCTCAACTCCGGCGACATCCTGAGCCTGCGCGAGGTGCCCAAGTCCCTGCTGGTGGTCGGCGCGGGCTTCATCGGGCTGGAGTTGGCCCAGTTCTTCTCCCGGGCCGGATCGGCCATCACCCTGGTCGAGGCCGCGCCCCGCATCGCCCCCTCCGAGGACGAAGAGGTCTCCAAGGCGCTGCACCAGTCCTTCAAGCGCATGGGCTGGGATATCCACACCGGCGTGCGCATCGCCGCCCTGGAGAACGCCGCAGGCCGCGCCCGCCTGGTGCTGGAGGACGGCCGCGAGTTCGGCGCGGACAAGTGCCTGCTGGCCGTGGGGCGCCTTCCCAACTCCCGCAACCTGATGCTGGAGATGCTCGGGGCCGAGGTCAAAGGCGCGGGCTGGGTGCACACCGATGAACACCTGATGGCCTCGCCCACGGTCTACTGCGTGGGCGACGTCAACGGCCGCACCCTGCTGGCGCACGCCGCCTCCAGCCAGGGCGAGTGGGCCGTGCGCCACTTCGCCGGCGAGCTTTCCGACCCGTACGAGCCCGGCCCCATCCCCGGCTGCATGTACGGCGCGCCCGAGACCATGCGCGTGGGAATCATGGAGGCCCAGGCCCGCGAGGAAGGCATGGATGTGAAGATCTCCCGTTCGCAGATGGTGGCCAACCCCATCGCCCAGGCCCACGGAGCCACGGGGGGGCTGGTCAAGTGCGTGTGGGGCGAGGGCAGGCTCGTGGGCGTGACGGCCGTGGGGCACGGCGTGGCCTCCCTGGCCACCCTGGGCACCGTGCTCGTCTCCCAGGGCTGGACCCACAAGCAGTGCGAGGAGTTCATCTTCCCGCACCCGACCCTGGACGAGGCCCTCAAGGCCGCCCTGCTCGGCCCCGCCGCCTAACGACCCAGGCGACTCGAAGCAATTCAGCCCGGCGCGTGCTTACCGCACGCGCCGGGCTTTCTTTTTTCGGAGAAGAGAAGAGCCTCCGGCGGCCAGAGAGGGCGCTGCCCTCTCTGGACTCTCCCGCCAAAGGAACTTCGTTCCTTTGGAATCCTGTATAGCTTCGCGTTGTCAGAGGTTGCCGCTGCTCATGCCCGGCAGCCTTCCTTTTTGGGAAAAAGCCGTCCAGGGATCTGCGGAGTCAAACCCGGACATATTGGCTGGAAACAATGCGAAGCTACATGGGAGTCCAGAGGGAGGAACTCCCTTTGGCGGGGTCCAGGGGCAGCGCCCCTGGCCGCCGGAGGCTCCTCCCCTTCCCTCCCCAGCTCTACCCCAGGCTGAACCTGTCCCAGCCCATGGTGCCCAGGTCCACGGCCACCATGCGCCCGTGCGGCCCGCCCAGCTGCGGGGGCCGTCCCAGGGCCAGGCGCACGGCTTCGGCCAGCACCAGCCCCACGGCAACGTTGATGGCCGGGGCCAGGCAGCCCAGATGATCCTCGGCGCAGAGTCCGCCCGTCTCACCGCCGGGGCAGAACAGGTCCGCCGGGCCGGGGCCGCCGGGCAGCACGGTGGCCGCCATGGCCGTCCATCCGGCCACGCTGGCCGTCACCATCGGGACGCCCGCCAGTGCCGCGCCGCGCAGGGCCGCAGGGCGGCTGGCCATGCCGCCCAGAGCGTCCAAGGCAATGTCGGCGTCCTGAAAAAATTCAACGAAACCGGCCTCGTCAACGAACAGCTGGCGCACGCTGAGCTCCACGGCGGGGTTCACGTCCTCCACGCGCTGGGCCGCTGCCCGCGCCTTGGGCAGGCCCAGGCTGGCCCCGGTGGCCAGCAGCTGCCGGTTGAGGTTGGAGGGTTCAAACACGTCGTGGTCGGCCGCACGCACGATGCCGAACCCCAGGCGGGCCAGCCCTTCCAGCAGGGGGCCGCCAAGGCCGCCAAGGCCCACCAGGGCCACGCGCGTGCGCAGCAGCGCGGCCTGGGCCGTGCAGTCCAATGTGTTGAAATTGCGGAGGTAGCGGACGGGGATGATCCCCCGTTCAAGGGCCAGGATCTCAGCCTCACGCAGGGTGAGGCCCAGCAGGTGGGCGGCGCTGCGCACGGCGCGGGGGCTAAGTGTGCGGATGGGCCTGCCGTCCGGTATGGAGGCGGATTCGGCCAGATCGTCGAGGGTCCGGCCCGGGTCGGCGTTCATCCCCCGGCCACGGCCGGGAACATGCCCACCCGGTCGCCGTCCTTGAGGGGTGTGTCCAGATCGACGCGCAGGCCGTTGACGAAGAGGATCTTCACGCCGTCGCGGGGGATGCCCAGCAGGTCGACGAGCTTCCCTGCGGTCATGCCGGGGGCGATATCCATCTGCCCGCCCGGCGGGGAATACGGGGCCAGGGTGGCGAAGCAGTTCACGGTTATGGGCATGGCGTTCATAAGGGCGGGCCTGGGCCCGCCCGGTTCGAAGTGAGGTTCCTGGGGCATCCTACACGCGGGACGCCCCAGGAGTAAAGGGATGGCTTAGAGATCCTTGACGGACTGCATTTCCTCGGTGGTGAAGTCCCAGTTGACGTTGTGGGGCGGCAGGGACTCGGCCATGAACTCGGGCAGCTGGTCGTGGGCGGCGGTGAAGCCAGCGGCGGCGTTGAAGGCGAACTCGTCCTTCAGGATGGTCTTGCCCAGGTTCAGGAAGTCATCAACGGTGAAGGGCTTGCCGTAGGCGGCCTGGATCATGTTGGCCATGCACTCCACGCCGTCGGGGGTGTCCAGCACGGGGAAGGCCACGAACAGGCAGAAGCCGCTGGCGTCGATGGCCGCCGTGGCGATCTGCAGGGCCTTGGAGAGCTCCACCTGGCCGTCCTTGGTCAGCGGGTTGACGCTGCCGCCGACGCCCAGGATGTTCTGGGCCACGGAGTAGCCGGCGGTGTGGTCGGCGCCCATGGGGGTGGTGGCGTAGGTGATGCCAACGCCCTTGACCGCGCGGGGATCGTAGGCGGGCATGGCCTGGTTCTTGACCACGGGCACGCGGTCGATGCCATAGGCCTGGGCCACGTAGTTGGCGCCGCCGCCCATGATGCGGCCCATGGCGTTCTTGGGATCGTAGACGCTCTTGAGCAGCTCGATGGCGCCCTTGCCGTCGCCCCAGGCCACAAGGCCGGCCTCCATGGCCATGGCCATGGCGTTGCCGGTCTCGATGGTGTCGAGGCCCAGGTCGTCGCAGAGGTGGTCGAGCATGGCGATGTCGTCGATGTCCTTCACCAGGATGTTGGAGCCGAAGGCCCACACGGTCTCGTATTCGAAGCCGCTGGTGAGGTACTTGCCCTGCTTGTCGTGGAAGGCCTGGGAGCACTGGATGATGCAGCCCGCGTGGCAGCCTTCCTTCACTTCGCCGCCGCGCGCCTTGATGAGCTCGGCGATCTTCTCGCCGCTGATCTCGCCCGCGTTGTCGAAGCGGCCGGAGCGGAAGTTCTTGGTGGGCAGGCCGCCCGCCTCGTTGAGGATGTTCACCAGCACGGCGGTGCCCAGGTTGGGCAGGGCTTCGGCGGTGACGGGGTGGCCCTTGATGATCTCGACCCAGCGCTTGGCCGCGGCCTTGAAGGCCTCCTTGTCGGCGATATTGGGGGAAGTGCCGGATTCGACGATCACCACGGCCTTGACGCCCTTGGAGCCCATCACGGCGCCCATGCCGCCGCGGCCGGCGGCGCGGGCCGGACGGCCGTTGGGGTCGGCCACCTGGATGGAGGCGTTCTGGCGGCAGGTGTCGCCTGCGGGCCCGACGCACAGCACGGAAGCCTTTTCGCCGTGCTTGGCCATCAGGCGCTTCACGGTTTCATAGGTGCCCAGGTAGCGCAGGTCGGACGCATCCTCGAAGGTCACGTCGTTCTTGCCGATGATGATGGTCACGGGGGCGGAGTCGGCAGCGGGCTTGCCCTCGAGCACGACGCCCATCAGGTCCAGCCGCGCCAGCCGCTGCGCGAAAGTGCCGCCGACGTTGGATTCCTTGATGCCGCCGGTCAGCGGGGATTTTGCGCCCACGGAGAGGCGGCCGGAGGAACCGGCCGGGCGGCCGGAGACCATGCCGGTGGCCAGCACGAGCTTGTTCTTGGCGCCCAGGGGGTGGCAGGTGGGAGGAACCTCGCGGCTGACCAGGCGCGAGCTGAGCGCGCGGCCGCCGAGACCTTCGTAATCGCCCATGGAATCGAAAGAATACGTCTGTTTGCTGGTGTCGATACGCAGAAGACGGGACATGCGGCTTCCCTCCGGTTTTATGGTGTGTCGCGTTGAGGAACCGTGACTGCTCCTGGTTCCGCAACGGGGAAGAAGGAACAGCTCATCTGGTGGCGCAGCTTTATAAAGATGAATTATTCTGTCAATTTATGCCACTTATGGCATAAGAGTCATAAGGACACAGGGACGACAAAAGGGTAAGTCCTACATTTTTGAAATGGGTCACATTGACTCGCGGAAGGTGGGGGACAGGCCTGCGAATCGAGGCCGCGTGTGGCAGGCAATAAGCTATTATCGTTGATGAAACTGCGGAAGCCCTCCACGGGGGAGGCGGCGCTCCCGCCCCGGCCGGGCACCCGGCCGGGGAGGGAAAAAAAACTGTTACAATCTGTTCACGCGGTGCTCAGGCCCCCATCCAGAGCAGGATGGCCAGGCACAATCCGGCGTAAACACCGGCCAGAACGTCGTCCAGCATCACTCCGAAGCCTCCGGGCAGCCAGTTTTCCGAGGCGCGCACCGGCCAGGGCTTGGCGATGTCGAAGATGCGGAACAGCACGAAGCCCAGCACCAGCTGACGCACGCTCAGGGCCGGGAAGCACAGGTAGGCCAGCCACTGCCCGAGCACCTCGTCAATGATGCAGATGCCGGGGTCCTTGCGGCAGGTGACGCGCTCGGCCACGTCGCAGGCCAGCCCTCCCCCCAGGAACACGAGCGCCAGGATGCACAGCCGGGCCGTGAATGACGCGTCCAGGAACAGCCAGGGCGCGGCGAGCATGGCCGCGAGGGAGCCGACGGTGCCGGAGGCGGGCATGCGGCCCAGCGGCCCGAGGGAGGCGAAGGCGACGGCGGTGCGGTCGGTGAAGCTCATGCGGTTCTCTCCTCGGGGCGGGTCAGCGCCAGTACCAGACCTGGATGAAGCTGAGCAGGAAGTCGATCAGGGTGAAGCCGTGCAGGTTCAGGATGTCGTAGATGCCCACGATCATCAGGGACATGGTGTAGTAGCACATGGCCAGCATGATGAAGAAGCTCAGGTAGAGCCACTGGGTGGCTGCCATGGCCTGCACGAAGGCGGCGATGCCCAGTGCGAACACGGGCAGAAAATCCACGAACGGGCGCATGCCGAAGGCGTAGCCGTAGGTCCAGTCATGCCAGGAGGCGATGACCCAGGCGTTGCACGCGAACAGGGCCAGACAGCAGGCGCTGAAAAATGCGTCGCGCTTGAGGCCGAGCAGGTGCCCGAGCAGGGCGAAGAGCAGCACCGGGCTGAACACGAACAGGCCCCGGTGCAGGCCCCAGAGCACTTCCGCCAGGTGGGGGCGCAGGAAATTGAAGGTCTCGTGGCTGTAGGCGTAGAACAGGAAGGAGCCGCAGGCCAGCTTCCAGTAGGCCATCTGCAGGATGACCGGGGCCGCGAACAGGATGGCGGACAGCGCCAGCCTGCCGGGACGCCGCAGCAGCTGGCCGAACTGGCCCCAGAGCATGGGCGCAAGCAGGATGGCCACCGTGACGTTGGTGGGCCTGGTCACGGCCACGAGCCCCAGGGTCAGGGCCATGGCGGGCAGCGCCTCAGCGCCCTTGAAGGTGAGCAGCCAGAGCAGCAGCGCCACCAGGAAGAACGAATAAACGTGGGACATGCTCACGAAATAGGCGGCATAGAACAGGAAGCCGGTGCCCAGCAGGCAGGCCAGGCAGGCGGCGAAGGCCGCCAGGGGGCCGTTGCGCCGCCGCAGCGCCGCGAAGAGCAAATTCATTCCCGCCCAGGCGTAGAGGGCTGCGGACCAGACGAGCATGTGCATGTAGGGGGCGCTCAGGCCGTCCAGGGGGCGTCCGCCCAGCCAAGCCAGCAGGGTCGCGGCCATGAAGCCGGGCAGCATCAGCAGGGCCGTGCCCAGGGGATACTTGGTGTAGTGGCCGTTTCCCGCGGGATTGGGCCTCAGCCCGAAATCCTCCAGCCGGGAGGGGTCCAGCTTGGCCGTGAAGGCCCGCATGGCCGGGTCGTGGTCCAGCAGCAGCGAGGGCAGGTAGGCGTAATAGCCTACGCCGTCGCCCTTGAGGGGGGGCCAGAAGCGGTCCTTGCCGTAGACGGAGAGCGCCACGCTGGCCAGAGCGGCGATCAGGCAGGCGTTGAAGGCCAGCGCCTGCACCAGGCCGAGGAGCCCTTCAGGGGGCGACAGGCGGGAGGCGGAAGACAGGTCGGCGCTCATGCGGCGTGGATCACTCCTGCCCGCAGGTCCGGCGCGGACAGATGGCCCCGGCCAGGGCCAGGGCGTGCACCGTTTCCGACAGAGGCAGGCCCACCACGTTCGAGTAGGACCCGGTGATGGACTCGATCATGAACCCTCCCAGCCCCTGGATAGCATAGCCTCCGGCCTTGTCCAGGGATTCCCCCGTGGCCGCGTAGGAGGCGATGGTCTGGGGGGTGAGCGGGCCGAAGCGCACCCGGGTGCTCACTGGCTCGGCCCAGACGGCCTCGCCGCCCGGCCCCAGCAGGCAGCAGGCCGTGACCACGGTATGTTCGCGCCCGGCCAGCAGGCCGATCATGCGCGCGGCGTCGGCCTCGTCCACTGGCTTGCCCAGGATGTGCTCCCCCACGGCCACCACGGTGTCCGCGCCCAGCACGAAGGCCCCGGGGCGAATCCGGGCCACGTCGCGGGCCTTGAGGCAGGCCAGGCGCAGGGCGTAGCCGCCGGGGGTCTCCCCCTCCTCAGGCGCGGGCTCCTCAACGGCGGAGACGACCACGTCGAAGGCAACGCCCGTGGAGGCCAGCAGCTCCCTGCGTCTGGGTGAGGCCGAGGCCAGGACGATATCCGCAGTATTCGCGAAGGCGCCGGTCATTGCTGCTGTCACTCCGGGGGGTTGGGTGTTGCGTATCCCGCCTCGCCTAGCCCACGTCGCCGGATGGGTCAATATCGCGTTGGCCCGGACGCCGCACCATTGGCGCGAATGAATAAAAAAGCGGCGGCCCGTACGGGCCGCCGCGTGGTCATCTTCGGCAGCAGGGGAGGGCCCGATGATGGGCGAAGGAGCGGATCAGGCCCGCTTCTTGGCCTCCCGCTGTTTGGCCTTCTCGAAGTTGATGCCAAGCATGTTCTTCTTTTTCTCGCGTGTCTGAAAAGTCAGCCTGGCCCCCAGATAGAAGCAGAGCAGGATGACCACACCCCAAAATACGTACATACTCACGTTGTTACCCTTCCCGGCCGCGGTGGCCGCCCCTTTCGGGTCCAGCCCCACAGCGCCCCCGGCCCACGCCGGAGAAGAAAAAAGGCGCGAGAACAGCCCGCGCCTGAACCGTCAAAGCCGTTTTGCTGGCAAGCTATTCCGAACAGACGCCGCTTCTTTTGGCGTTCTCCCACATCTCGCAGTCGCCCTTTTCGCAGGCCGTCTTGAGATCCGGGCACATTTTGGTCGGCTGGTTGAGTTTCAGATAAGCAGCCCCGCGCCCCTTGTATACCTCGGCGTCGGTGTAGCCCTGCTTGATCGCCCTGTCGTATTCGTCGATGGCCTTGGAAAAGGAGCCCATTTTGTAATAGGTGTGGCCGCGCATCATCATCGCCAGCGTGTCCTGTGAATTGATGGCGATGCACTTGTTGTAGTCGTCCAGGGCCTTGTCCAGCTTGTTGAGCATGAAGTTGGCATGCCCGCGCCCTGCATAGTAGCTGGCGTTCTTGGGGTCGAGCTTGATCGCGGAGTCGAACTTGTCCACCGCCTGGGCGTAGTTGTTCTGGCGGCCCAGCTCCATCCCTTTCTCGTAGGCGTCCTGAGCGGGGGACGAGACCTGCTGCTGTTGCTGCGCGGAAGAGGCGGCCGCAGGGGGCTTCCCCTCGGTGGTGCGCAAGGCCTCCTCGGCGTTGCGCACGGCCTCGGCGTTGGACTGCACCACCGCAGGATGCTTGTGCCGTTTGGCCTCTTTCTTGGACTTGCCGGACTTCGACTTGCCGGCGTCATGCCCCTTGGAGCTCTTGGCCCCTGAGGATTTGGCATCCTTCGGGGCGGCCTTGGCATCCTTGGAGGCGGGTTTGCCTCCGGCCTTGGCGTCCTTGGGGGCGGGCTTGCCGCTGGCCTTCGGGTCCTTCGAGGAGGTTTTGTCGCCCGGTTTGGCCTCGGATTTGGAGGTCTTGCCGCCGGGTTTCCCTGCGGCATTGCTCGGGTCGTTTTTAGCCGAGACTCCGGGGATGCCGCAGGCCAGGACCAAGATGATGATTATGCTTAATATGCTGTAGATTCGGCGCATTGGTACGTCCGCTGTCCAAGTCGGTTGCCGCGGCTCCGTGCCGCAGGCCGGACACTAGCGCCTTAGGCACACCTGGGCAAGCATCCCCGCGGAATCCAATCGTGAAGAATAATTCATGTAACCAGCTTTCAGCGCTGGCAGACGGGGCAGAACGTGGTGGATCGCCCGGCCACGCGGCCGCCCATGAGAGTGGCCCCGCAGACGGCGCAGGGCTGCCCGGCGCGTCCGTACACCTTGAAATCCCACTGGAATGCGCCTTCCACGCCGTGGGCGGTGCGGTAATCCCTGATGGTGCTGCCTCCTGCCGCGATAGCCCTGGAAAGGACGTCCTTGAGGGCGGCCAGCAGGGCCTTGCGCCTGGGGGCCTCCAGCAGGTCCGCGCGGGCCTGGGGCCTGATCCCCGCCAGGAACAGGGCCTCGTCAGCGTAGATGTTGCCGATGCCCGCCAGCACGCGCTGGTCCAGCAGGAGGGCCTTGATGTTGCCCCTGCGCTGGCCCAGGGCCGCGTCGAATCCCTCGTCCGCGAGGGTCAGGGGCTCGGGGCCCAGGGAGGCGTAGAAGTCCCACTTCTCGATGCCGCCAGGCCCGAACCCGTGGCAGGAGCCGAAGCGCCGCGTGTCGGAGAAATGCAGGCCGCGCCCGTCCGCCAGATGCAGGATCAGCCGCAGGTGCCGCTCGTGCGGCGCCCCCGGTTCGGGCACGTAGAGCCGCCCGGTCATGCGCAGATGGAAGGCGATGCGCCCTCCTCCCTCCATCTCGAGAAGGCACAGCTTGCCCCGCCGGGAGACCGCCTCGATGCGCCTGCCCGCCAACTCGCGCAGGAAGGCCTTGCCGTTGCCGGGAAAGGCCCGGCGGTCCAGCACGGTGAGCCCCTCAAGCACGGCGCCGCGCAGCAGGGGGTCGAGCCCCCTGGCGATGGTTTCGACCTCGGGAAGTTCGGGCATCAGGACCCCGGCGCGTCCACCCGGCCCTTGGGCTGGACTTGGGGCTGGTCCTGGGGCTGGTCCTGGGGCTGGACGAGGGGGATGTCGATCTCCACGCTGCCGCCGTCGCGCCCGATCTCAAGCACCAGGGTGCCGCCCTGCTCCAGGGCGCGCAAGGCCGCGGCGTGAAGGTCCTTGACGGTTCTCAGCTGCTCGCCCTGGGCCTTGACCAGCAGGTCGCCGGGGCGGACCCCGGCGGCGTCCGCCTTGGAGCCCTGGTCCACCGCCGTGACCGAGAGCCCTCCCTCGACGGTCTCCAGGGCCACGCCGATGCGCGGGCGCCGGGGCGGCTCGGGGCAGAAGGCGAAGAACCCGGCCTCGGCAGGGTCGGGCTGGCCGTTGCCGCGCCAGGGCATAATCAAGAGCCTCGCGCCCTTGGGATCGTAGGCCGCCAGCCTGGAGGCGATGCCCCAGCCGCGCTCCACGTGCCCGCCCCCGGCCAGAATGGCCACGGGCCTGTCCCAGATGCGGCGGGCCTGAACGGCCCTGTAAGCCATTGTGGTGTCCCAGAGGGCCTGCACGGTCAGGAAGCTCTTCCAGGCGGCCTTGGCCTCCTTGGGCTTGCCGAAGGGGTGGGAATCGAAAATCTCGCGCAGCTCGGCGCGCTGGGCGCCGGAGACCGGTATGATCTTCTCCGGGAGGCCCTGCCGCTCCTCCGCGCTCAGGCCCTTGAGTCCCAACTTGCCCGTCTTGCGGGCCACCTCGCGCGGGGCGTTCAGGGCGTAGAGCGGCAGGCCGAGATTCCTGGCCGCCTCGAACACGGGGCGGTAGGCCTCGAAGGGGTGCCCCCAGGTCTTGTCCCAGTCCAGGGCGGCGGGCAGGTCGTCCACTCCGAACTCGCCTGCGTTGAAGCGGTCCAGGACGCCCTGACGGTCCAGGCTGACCATCTCCAGGCCCACCACGGGCGGCGCTCCGGCCCGGCTCATGGCCTCGAGCACCCGGGCCTGGGCCAGGTGGTCGCAAGGATAGGGGTGGCTCTCGCCGACGAGCACGTACGCGGCCCCGGCGGCCTTCTCCGCCAGTTCCTCTGGGGTCAGGGGCGCGCCCTGCGCGTCGAGGAACTGGCCCGGCTCGAAGGCGGCCGGAGCGGCGGCGGCCTTTTCAGGCGAGAGGTCGCTGTAGCGCTTGCACCCCATGGGAGAAAAAAGCATGGCCGCCCAGAGGGCGGCCAGCGTAAGGTTTCGGGCTAATCCCACTTGCGCTTGTCCTCGATGGGCCGGATCTGCGCGGGCAGCGTGCCCGGCGCCAGCACCTTGAGTTCGGGGCGCAGCTTGATCTTCTCGCGGAACATGTGCAGCAGCTCGTCTTCGCGCTTGAAGTTGCTGGCCTCGATGAGCAGCGTCATCTCGTCGATGCCGCCGGGGTTGGTGACCTCGATCTGCCAGCGCTTGATCTCCTCGAAGCGGGAGATGACCTGCTCCACCTGGTGCGGGTACACGAACATGCCCTTGATGCGGGCGGTGGTGTCCACGCGGCCCACGATGTTGCCCAGGCGAGGCGAGGTGCGCCCGCAGGAGCACGGCGCGCGGTCGATGTAGGAGAGGTCGCCGGTGGCCAGGCGGATCAGGGGGTAGGTCTTGTTGAAGGCCGTGACCACGATCTCGCCCACTTCGCCGTCCTTCAGGGGGATGCCGGTGTCGGGGTGGCAGATCTCCACGAAGGCGCGGTTGGCGATGTGCAGTCCGTTCTTCTGGAAGCACTCGTAGCCGATGCAGCCCACGTCCGCCGTGCCGTAGCCCTGGCGCATGATCAGGTCGAACTTCTTCTCCAGGTTGGCGCGCATCTTCTCGGAGAACTTCTCGCCCGTGACGAAGGCCACTTCCAGGAAGAGGTCCTTGCGGAGGTTCATGCCCGACTCCTCGCCCTTCTGGGCCAGGTGCATCAGGTAGCTGGGCGTGCCGACGTAGCCGGTGACGCGCAGCTTCTGCATGATCTCCAGCTGGGTGGCGGAGTTGCCGGGGCCCGCGGGCATCACGGCGCAGCCGAGGTTGCGCAGCGGCTCCTCGAACATCAGGCCCGCGGGGGTCAGGTGGTAGTTGAAGGACACCTGGACCACGTCGCCGGAACGGAAACCCGTGGCGTAGAAGCCCTCGGTCCAACCCCAGTAATCGTCCTCGCGGTCTTCGGGGTCGAAGATGGGCCCGGGGGAGAGGAACACGCGGCGCAGGTCGCCCAGGTCCTTGGTGAGAAGCCCGCCCAGGCGCGGCCCCATGGACTGCAGGAAGATGAGTTCCTTCTTCTTGAGGATGGGGATGTGCTTGAGGTCGGAGAGCTGCTTGAACTTGCCCACCTGGAACTGGGCGCGGTCGAAGCGCTTCTTGACGTCTTCGGAGTAGCGGTATGCGTAGCTCAGCAGATCCTTGAGCTGGATCTGGTAATATTGGCGACGTTCGGATTCATCCAGCACCTCCCGGCGGGAGTAAATGCCTTCGGTCCGGTCCTTGCGGGTCATGGAGCGCTCCTTAATCTAGCAGCGGGATTGCCGCATTTCAGCATAAAAAGAAGGTTTTCCTAAGCCCTCCTGCAAAAAAAAGCAACTGCGCCCATGCGCGGGCGCAGGGGGGCTTCCGGCCCGGCGATAACCGGCCGCGCTGGCGGGACATCTCCCCTGAGAAAGCAGCATGGGGCGGCGACATGGCGGGAACGGGAATCAATCCGTTCAGGCCGGATATTCCCCAGGATCATGCTCCCCGTCGTCAAGGCTTCCGGCCGCGCCCGCCCCGAAGGGTCCCCCCGGGGCGGATATGCCGGGCCGGGCCGTAAAGCACCCGCGAGGCCTTCCCAGACTGGGCAACGGGCCCTGCGGCAACGCCCTTCCGGCCCGAAAATCAGATGGGCGGGGCGATGGTCACCAGCACGCGCATGTCCGTGATGGCGTGGATGCCGTGGGGCTCGCTGATGTCCGAGACCAGGATGTCGCCGGTCTTGGCCGGGATGGAATCGTCCTCGGAGAGGAACTCCCCCTCGCCCGAGAGCACCACGATGGAGAGCTGTCCCTCGATCTCATGGGAGTGGATGGGCATCGATTGCCCCGCCTTGAAGTTGAAATTGATGATCTTGAAGAATTCCGAATCGTGAATGAGCGCGCTGTGAAAGGTGAGGTCCGTGAACTTGGCGCCCTCGAAAATCGCAGTCTTCTTCATCATGGCGGATCTCCAGTGGTAAAAGTGGCACTATAGCCCGATCATAGTGCATGCAGGCCCCCCCGTCGAGGACGCAGGGCGGCCAGGCGATAAAAAAAGCCCCCGGGAACCGGGGGCTTCGTCACCAAGGGCTGCGCCCTACTCCACCTTCTCGAAGAATTCCTTCTCCGCAAGGCATTTGGGGCAAACCCACTCCTCGGGGAGATCCTCCCAGGGAGTGTCGGGCTTCACATTGTTCTCGAAATCGCCCTCTTCAGGGTCGTACACGTAGCCGCAAGGGCATTCCCACTTGTCCATCCGAACCTCCTGGCGCTCCGGCTACGGGCTAGCCGACGGTGTAGAAGGCCTTGGCCACGGCGTTGCACACAGGGCACTTGTCCGGGGCGTGGTCTTCGCAGGTGTAACCGCACACGGAGCAGATATAGTATTCGGTCTCCTTGAGCCCGGCGGGGTCGGCCAGAGCTTTCTCGTACAGGGCGGCGTGGATTTTCTCAACCTCGTTGGCGTAGCGGAAGGCGCGCTCGGCCTGCTTGTTGCCCTCGGCGATGGCCTGCTCGATCATCTGGGGGTACATGTTCTGGAACTCGAAGGTCTCGCCCTCGACTGCGGCCTTGAGGTTGTCGGCGGTGCTGCCAACGCCCTTGAGCACCTGCAGGTGGGTGTGGGCGTGAACGGTTTCGGCCTCGGCGGCGGCGCGGAACAGCTTGGCGACCTGATGCAAGCCCTCTTTCTCGGCCTGCTTGGCGAAGGCGAGATATTTGCGATTGGCCTGGGATTCGCCGGCAAAAGCTTCCTTGAGATTTTTCTCCGAATTAGACATATGGACTCCTAATCAGTAATGTTACGTTGTAAGAAAAATTCCTAATTAAAAACTAGGCAAAACTCTTAGACGGCCAACAAACCATACTAAATTAGTTCGTTATCCCGTCAGCCGAGCACTTCTCGCAGACACCGCGAATCACCACGCGCCTGTCGTCCACGCGGCCCAGGGCCTTCGAATTCTCGGGGAGTTCCAGACTGTCGAACTCGTCCCAGAGAAAGTCGTAGATGGACTTGCAACGCGAACAGACAAAGTGGTGGTGCGGGCTGGTATCCGCATCGAAACGGCCCTGATCGCCGGTGACGGGGACACGCATGATGAGCCCCACCTCGTCGAAGGTGGAGAGCGTCCTGTACACCGTATCCAGCGAGATGGTGGGCAACCGCTTGCGGACGCGCCCGAACACGGTCTCCGCGCTGGGGTGGTCCTTGGCGGCTACGAGCTCTCGCAGGATTTCCAGGCGCTGGTGCGTGAGCCGGAGCCCTTTTTCCTGAGAAATCCCCTTGAACCGTTCCAGTGCGGAGTCGAAATCCATAGGAACAGCCGGAGCCTGGAGCATATGTACCTCGCTATGGACATTTTCTAGTTTCAATACCCTACGGCTGATGTATGTCAAGAAATAATGAGAATTGTTCGTAACAAATACTACTTGGCAACTGGCTTGTTTGATTTCGATGCCCAGTTGCGTTAACCGTGCCTGACCGCAATTCAAGGAGCGAACATGAACGTCCTGCTGGTGGGTTCGGGCGGCCGCGAGCACGCCCTGGCCTGGAAACTCAGCCAAAGTCCCCTCGTATCCACGCTGTTCGTCGCGCCGGGCAACGGCGGCACCGCCCTGGTGGCGCGCAACGTGCCCATCAAGGATACCGACATAGACGCCCTGGTGGCCTTCGCCAAGGATAACGCCTGCGGCCTGGTGGTGGCCGGACCCGAAGCCCCCCTGGTGGCGGGCCTGGCCGACGCGCTGGCCGCCGCGGGCATCCCCTGCTTCGGCCCGGACGCCTACTCCGCGCAATTGGAAGGCTCCAAGGCCTTCGCCAAGAAGATCATGCGTCTCTCCGGCGTGCCCACGGCCGATTTTGAGGTCTTCACCGATTACGCCGCCGCCAAGGCCCACGTCTCCGCCCGCCCGCTGCCCATGGTGGTCAAGGCCGACGGCCTGGCCGCGGGCAAGGGCGTCGTGGTGGCCAAGACCCGCCAGGAGGCCCTGGACGCCATCGAGGACATGATGGCCGCCCGCAGCTTCGGCGCAGCCGGGGACACCGTGGTGGTCGAGGACTGCCTGGTGGGCGAGGAGGCATCCTTCCTGGCCTTCTGCGACGGCAAGACCGTGGTGCCGATGCCCTCCTGCCAGGACCACAAGGCCGTGGGCGAAGGCGACACCGGCCCCAACACCGGCGGCATGGGAGCCTACAGCCCCGCCCCGGTGCTGCCCGACACCGAGTGGGAGCGCATGGCCAAGCTGGTGATCGAGCCCATCGTGCGCACCCTGGCCGAACAGGGCCACCCCTTCAAGGGCGTGCTCTACGCCGGGCTGATGATGACGGAGAACGGCCCGGGCGTGCTCGAATACAACGTGCGCTTCGGCGACCCCGAATGCCAGCCCCTGCTCATGCGCCTGGAATCCGACATCGTGCCCGTCATGCTGGCCTGCGCCAAAGGAGAGCTCGACCCCGCCCTGGTGCGCTGGAGCCCCAAGACCGCGCTGTGCGTGGTCATGGCGGCCGGGGGCTACCCCGGCTCCTACGCCAAGGGCATGGAGATCACCGGCCTGGAGCAGGCCGACAAGGTTGAGGGCGCCAAGGTCTTCGTGGCCGGAGCCACCCTGGAGGGCGAAACCCTCAAGACCACCGGCGGCCGGGTGCTCGGCGTCAGCGCCCTGGGCGACACCCTGGCCCTGGCCCAGGCCCAGGCCTACAAGGCCGTGGCCGAGTTGCGCTTCGACAACGCATATTATCGCCGCGACATCGGCGACAAAGGAATCAGGAGGCTCGCGCAATGACTTCCGTCGCCATCTTCATAGGCTCCATCTCCGACAAGGACGTGCTCCAGCCCTGCTCCGACATCCTGAACGACCTGGGCATCCCGCACCTCTACACCGTCACCAGCGCGCACCGCACCCCGGAGCGCACCGAGAGCCTCGTGCGCGACCTGGAGGCCGACGGCTGCCAGGTGTTCATCTGCGCGGCTGGCATGGCCGCGCATCTGGCCGGAGCGGTGGCCGCGCGCACCATCAAGCCGGTGCTCGGCGTGCCCGTGAACGCCTCGCCCCTGGGCGGCATGGACGCCCTGCTCTCCACCGTGCAGATGCCCCCGGGCTTCCCCGTGGGAACCCTGGCCGTGGACAAGGCCGGAGCGCGCAACGCCGCCTGGATGGCCGCGCAGATCCTGGCCCTGAACGACCCCGAGATCGCGGAAAAGATCAGGAAGGCGCGCCAGGGCTTCGTGGAAGGCGTGGAGAAGGCCGCGAAGGAGATGGAAGGCAAGGGCTGAGCCCATCTCGAGCGAGTCTGCAACAGGTTGAACCACAAAGGCCGGCGCAAGCCGGCCTTTTTTTGTTCTCGGGCCCACCCAAGCCGCCCTTTTATCTCTGACAGTCCTTTTATATCAAATAGATACACGCCCTCCTGCAGCTGTATTTTAAATGACAGTTGACAGTGACAGCAATGCTGTTTAAAAAGACCCCCATGAACCACGATGAAAGGACTTTCGACATCGACGAATTGGCGAGCCTGGCGGGCCTGCCCCGGAGGACGGTGCGCTACTACATCCAGGAGGGCCTCGTTGACCGCCCTGAAGGATCCCGCAAGGGGGCAACCTACGGGAGCAGACACCTTGAGCAGCTCCTTGCCATTCGGCGCTGGAGGGATTCGGGCCTTTCCCTGGAGCGGATCAGGCAACTTCTTGCCGAGCGCGCCGCACCTTCTGAAGGAATTGAAAAGTCGCGGGGGCCGGGCACTGTAGAAGTCGTCACCAGGGTGATCGTGTCAGAGGGGGTGGAAATCCTGCTGGAGCCGCGGGCGTCGGGTCTCAGTCCCGAACAGGTGCGGATGTTTATTTCCGAAGTCGCAGCCGTCTACAATCGTATCTCATCAACAGGGGACAAATAATGCACTATCCAAGCATCTCCATCGCTGCTGAACACGATATTTCCGCTCCTTCCGTCGACGTCAAAGTCGAAGGCGAGATAAACGAGATCTTCACGGTCATCAGGGCAACGCAGACCTACACGAACAAGGAAACCGTAAACATTGAATCGGTTTATACCTTTCCTCTGCCCAGCACGGCCACACTGCTCGAAATGACCGCCGTGGTCGGCTCCCGCACGTATACAGGCGTCGTGGCGAAAAAGTCTGACGCCGAACAGGCCTATGAAAAAGCCATTGAAAGCGGCGATTCCGCGGTCATGCTGGAAAACCCGTCCCCTGGCGTATACACGGCCAATTTCGGGAACCTCATGCCGGGTGAGTCCGCAACCATTCACTTCACATATGTCCATATGAATGAGTGGACTCACGACGGCTTGCGGTTCTTCCTGCCCACAACCATCGCCCCGCGCTACGGCAGCCCCGCACAGGCTGGACTTCAGGATCACCAAATTCCGGGCTTTTCGATGACGCAGGAGAATCGGATGCGGATCTCCATCAGCGTGCTCGGAAGGCTCAGCGGAAGCGACATCATCAGCCCTTCCCACTCGTTCGACATCACTCGCGAACCGGAAAGAACCGTCATAACGGCACTGTACCACTCGTCAGGGCGCATCCTCATGGACCGCGACTTCGTCCTTTCCATCAGGCCTGCCGAGCCGATACGCTCGAGCGCTTTTATTGAATACGATGGCGATTCATATACGGCTTTGGCCTCAATCAAACCGGAGATCGCTCCTGACGCCGCCCCGCGCATAAAATGTGTCAGCATCGTCATCGACTGCTCCGGTTCGATGAGTGGCGACTCAATCAGCCAGGCAAAGGCGGCCCTGGATGAAATCCTTCGAACGATCCGGTCAACGGACTATTTCAACATCATCCTATTTGGCAGTTCATGCATCAAACTGTTCAACAGCCCTGCACTCGCCGACGCCGGCAACATCACAATCGCACGAAAGATGACCGCCAACATGGATGCCGACCTCGGAGGGACGGAAATCGGCGCAGCACTGCGGGCGGCGCTTGAATCCTCGGTCCCTGAAGGCATGCCTCACGATCTGCTGCTCATTACCGACGGGCAGGTCTGGGACGCGGATGACCTGATCCGGGAGACGGCGGCCCACGGGTGCAGAGCATTCACGGTGGGGGTCGGCAGCGCCGTTTCCGAGGTTTTCGTGCGCGACCTCGCCCTGTCCACCGGCGGCGCCTGCGAACTCGCCGCGCCAGGCGAGGATATCGCGGGAAAGATCGTTGCCCAATTCAGGCGGATATTTGCCTCAATGGCGGAGAAGGTGTCGATAACGTGGCCGTTCGAAACCATCGCCACGTACCCCCAAAAGTTCTCCACCGTTTTCGACGGGGACAGGCTGCTGGCCTTCGCTACCGGCAAGAACGCGCCCCGCGGCGGCGTCCGCTTCGAGACCGTTGCCGGTGGGGCGGCCGCCGTGACAGACATCGCCTGCGAGGAGTTCAAGCATGACGCGTCGCTCCCCAGGCCCGGCAGCGGGAGCGCCATATTGTCGCGACTGATGGCCTCGGCGATCATAAACGACCGCAACACGCCGCGAGAGCGCATCGAGCACTTGGCGATGAGCCACAACCTCATGAGCCCTGTGACGAACTACATCCTGACTGTTGAGCGCAAGGATGGGGAGAAGGCCGTGGACCTCCCGGAGCTTCGCAAGGTGCGACAGACCCTGGCGGCCGGGTGGCACGGGTTGGGGACTGTGCAGCAGGAGATGTGCTGCTGCGATGAAGCGCCCCCCTCCCCTCCAAGCTCGAGGCGGAGCAGGTCGGCCACGTCTTCCGGACCGTCCGGGGTGATGTTCTCGCGCAAGAGTCCATCGTCTTCCAGGGATCGCTACCGCACAATGACAAGGCCAAATGGCTTCATATTCGATGAAGATGAGTTCGAGGTCCCGGCATATATCCGGGCTGGCTCGGACATCACACCCTT
Organism: Fundidesulfovibrio soli; assembly: GCF_022808695.1. NCBI lineage: Bacteria > Pseudomonadati > Thermodesulfobacteriota > Desulfovibrionia > Desulfovibrionales > Desulfovibrionaceae > Fundidesulfovibrio > Fundidesulfovibrio soli. The sequence continues at coordinate 105,856 of NZ_JAKZKW010000002.1, read as the reverse complement.
CCGCTCGATGAGCGCGTTCATCATCAACTTCAACGGGCGGCACACCTCCCTTGCCCGCGGCCTCGAATGCCTGTCATTCGCGGACCTGGACGAACTCGGCCTGCCGCTTGAGATTCTGAACATGCTTACCGCCATGTCAAACGGGAACAATGAGGAGGAACTGGTGCTGGCCCTCCTTATTGTCCTGTCGGAAGACATCCACCGCGGTAAATTCAGCAGGCAGAGCAACCGCCTGATACAGAAGCGCTACAGGGAGCTGCCCCAAATCTATGCCTACAGAACCACGATTTGCGACTCCATGAACTCGATGGCAACCGACTAGGCAAGGGATTCTCCAGCGCGGTCCGCCGCCGGCGTTGACGACCCGCCCCACACCACATGACAAAGCCCCCGGACGCCACATGGCGCCCGGGGGCCTTTTCATATGCCAATGATTCGCCCGGCGCTAGGCCCGGGCGAACTTCCTGTACTTGATGCGGTGGGGCTGGTCGGCCTCCTTGCCCAGGCGGGCTTTGCGGTCCGCCTCGTACTCGGAGTAGTTGCCGTCGAACCAGACGGCCTTGCTGTCGCCCTCGAAGGCCAGGATGTGCGTGGCCACGCGGTCAAGGAACCACCTGTCGTGGCTGATGACCAGGGCGCAGCCCGCGAAGTTGACCAGGGCGTCCTCCAGGGCGCGCATGGTGTTCACGTCCAGGTCGTTGGTGGGCTCGTCAAGGAGGATGACGTTGGCGCCGCTCTTGAGCATGCGGGCCAGGAACACCCGGTTGCGCTCGCCGCCGGAGAGCAGGCTGACCTTCTTCTGCTGGTCGGGCCCGGTCATGCCGAAGCGGGCCACGTAGGCGCGGGAGTTCACCTCGCGCCTGCCCAGCATGATGGTGTCCTGGCCTTCGCTGATGGCGTCGAACACGGTCATGTCGTCCTTGAGGGCATCGCGGGACTGGTCCACGTGGGCCAGCACCACAGTCTCGCCGATGGAGAGCTCGCCGCAGTCGGGCTTGTCGACCCCGGTGATCATGCGGAACAGGGTGGACTTGCCCGCGCCGTTGGGGCCGATGATGCCCACGATGGCGCCCGCCGGGATGAGGAACTCAAGCCCGTCCACCAGCAGGTTGTCGCCGAAGGCCTTGCACACGCCCTTGGCCTCGATGACCTTGTTGCCCAGGCGCGGCCCGGCCGGGATGAAGATCTCCAGATCCTTGGCCACCTTGTCGGAGTCCTGCGCGGCCAGGGACTCGTAGGCGCTGATGCGGGCCTTGCTCTTGGCGTGGCGCCCCTTGGGGTTCATCCTGATCCAGTCGAGTTCGCGCTCCAGAGTCTTGCGGCGCTCGTCCTCGGCCTTCTCCTCGTTCTTCAGGCGCTCCTGCTTCTGCTCCAGCCAGGAGGAGTAGTTGCCCTTCCAGGGGATGCCCCGGCCCCGGTCCAGCTCAAGGATCCAGCCCGCCACGTTGTCCAGGAAGTAGCGGTCGTGGGTGACGGCGATGATGGTGCCGGGATAGGTGTGCAGGTGGTGCTCCAGCCAGGCCACGGTCTCGGCGTCCAGGTGGTTGGTGGGCTCGTCCAGCAGCAGGATGTCGGGCTTCTTGAGCAGCAGGCGGCACAGGGCCACGCGGCGCTTCTCGCCGCCGGAGATGACCTTCACCGGGGTGTCGGGCGGGGGGCAGCGCAGGGCGTCCATGGCCATGTCCAGGCGGGAGTCGATGTCCCAGGCGTCCAGGGCGTCGAGCTTCTCCTGCACCTGGCCCTGGCGCTCGATGAGCTTGTCCATGGCGTCGTCGTCCATAGGCTCGGCGAACTGGGCGTTGATCTCCTCGAATTCGCGGACCAGGGCCATGGTCTCGGCCACGCCCTCCTCCACGATCTCGCGCACGGTCTTGGTCTCGTCCAGCATGGGCTCCTGCTCCAGGTAGCCGATGGTGTAGCCGGGGGCCAGCACGGTCTCGCCCTGGAAGTCCTTGTCCACGCCCGCCAGGATCTTCAGGAGCGTGGACTTGCCCGAGCCGTTCATGCCCAGCACGCCGATCTTCGCGCCGTAGAAATAGGACAGGGAAATGTTCTGCAGAATGGGTTTCTTGTCGTGGAACTTGGAAACCTTGATCATCGAGTAGATGATCTTATTCGGTTCGTCAGCCATGTGAACTCCTGAATGTAGTAGCGTCCGCCGAACGTGTCGGCTTGAAATTCGTCTTCCGCGCCGGACTGGTCCGCCGCCCGAACCCTGGCCCCGCGCGCATCGGCTCGCACCGGCCGTGCGCCCAGGCCAGCGGAAACAACCTGTATAATATGGGATTCCAAAGGGCGAAGCCCTTTGGCCGCCGGAGGCTCCTCCAGCGGCGCACTCCGCGCCCCCCTGCACCTACGACATTAACTGAGCACTTTCGAGGTGTTACCAGGATGGCTGGCCGGAGGCGCATCGGGACGGCTACCCTATGGGCAGCGGGGAGGATTGTCAAATACGGTCGGACAACCCGTCGGCACTACAGCAGATGCCCGAAGGCCAGGCGTGCGGCGGCCAGGTCCAGGGAGGCATGCCCCACGCTCTTGTAGAGCACCGGGCCGGGCAGTTCCAGGCGCTCGGTGACGGCCTCCAGCGGGGTGACGTCCTTCCAGTCCACCCCGGCCAGGATCAGGTCTCCGGCCTCGGTGCGGGCTGCGTCCAGGTCGTCCACGAACAGGCGGCAGCGGCGCACCAATCCGCCGGGGACCTCCGCCCTGTCGGCATGGAACGAGCCCACGGCGGCGATGAAGACGTCCTCCCGGACGGCCTCCGGCACCACCGGGATGGGGCTGGTGGTGGCGGCCACGATCAGCGCCGCGCGGGAGGCGGCCTCGCCCGGGTCGGCCACGGCCTCGGCCGGGATGCCCAGTTCCACCAGCCTGTCCGCCATGGCCTCGGCCCTGCCCATCCTGAGGGAGCAGACATGCACCCGCTCCACGCCAGTCCCTTCCGCGCCGAGCCCTTCAGCGAAAGCCAGGGCGTGGGCCATGGCCTGAACGCCCGCGCCCAACACCAGCAGCTCCCCGCCGGGGCGCGGTGCCAGGCGCGTGGCCGCCAGCAGCGAAGCGGCGGCGGTGCGCCGCGCCGTGGCCTCGGGGCCGTCGAGCATGCCCAGGCGGCGGCCCGTCCTGGCGCACATGGCCACCACCTCGCCGTGCAGGAGCGGCAGGCCCTTGTCGGCGTTGCCCGGGTGCAGCGTGACCAACTTGGCCACGGCCATCCGGCCGTCGGAGGCGGGCATGGCCAGCAGCACACCCCCGCCGGGCAGGGGCATGTGCAGCCGTTCGGGCGCGGTCACCCGCCCGGCGGCCTTGGCGGCCAGGACCTCGGCCACGGACCGGGCCAGAGGCGTGAACGGCAGCAGCTCGGCGGTGCGCTCGGCCTCGACGGTCATCATGCGGCCTCCTCCTCGCCGCCCTTGCGGCGCTTGAGCCAGTTCTGGAGCTGGTCCAGGTAGGTGTAGAACACCGGGGTCAGGTAGAGCGTCACCACCTGGGAGATGGCCAGGCCGCCCGCCACGGAGAGGCCCAGGGGCTGGCGGGCCTGCCCGCCCGCGCCGTAGGCCATGGCGATGGGCATGATGCCCGCGATGGCGGCCACGGTGGTCATCATGATGGGCCGGAAGCGGGTGAGGCAGCCCTCGAACACGGCGTCGGTGGGGGTCTTGCCGTGCTTCTCGGCCTCGATGGCGAAGTCGATGACCATGATGGCGTTCTTCTTCACGATGCCGATGAGCATGATGATGCCCACGAAACCGTAGAGGTCCAGCTCGCGCCCGAAGATCATCAGCGCCACCAGCCCGCCCAGTGCCGCGGAGGGCAGGCCGGAGAGGATGGTGATGGGGTGAACGAAGCTCTCATAGAGGACGCCCAGGATGATGTAGATGACCACCACGGCCAGCAGAAGCAGGAAGGGCACGCTGGCGGCCGACTGCTTGAACGCCGTGGCCTGGCCCTCGAAGGTGCGGCTGATGTCCGCCGGGAGCTCCTTGTCCGCCAGCTCGGTGATGGCGTTCACCGCCTGGCCCAGGGAGAAGCCTTCGGCCGTGTTGAAGGAGATGGTCACCGAGGTCAGCTGGCCGGTGTGGTTCACGGTGATGGGGCCAACGCCCTCTTCCAGCGCCACCAGGTTGGCGAGCGGGACGAGCTTGTCCTTGTTCTTGTCCTTGTTGTTCTCGAGGTCTGGCTGCACGTAGAGCTTGGAGAGCAGGCCCGGATCGCGCTGGAACTCGGGGGCCACCTCGATGACAACGCGGTAGGTGTCCGTGGTGGCGTAGATGTTCGAGATCTGGCGCGCCCCGTAGGCCGACCACAGCGCCGTCTCGATAGCCTTGGCCGAGATGCCGAACCCGGCGGCCTTGTCGCGGTCGATGCGCAGGAGCACCTGGGGGCCGTCGATCTGCATGTCGGAGTTCACGTCGCGAAGCTCGGGCAGGGTGCGCATCCTCTCCTCGAACTGGCGGGCGGCCGCGTAGAGCTTGTCCACCTCCGGGGAGAGCAGCGTGAACTGGTAGAGCGCGCGCGTGGAGCGCCCGCCGATCTGGATGGCGGGCGGGTTGAACATGAACAGCCGCAGGTCCTTGATGGAGGCCAGCTTGGCGCGCAGGGTGTTCAGCACGCTGTTGATGTCCTCCTTGCGCTCGTGGGCGGGCTTGACCAGCGTGAAGAAGGCCGCGTTGTTCATGGAGGTGTTGGGGCCGCCCACGCCCACGATGCCCACCATCTTGCGCACGTTCTCGTCGGCGGAGACGATCTCGGCCACGCGCAGGATGCGCTCCTTCATGGAGTCGAAGGAGGCGCTCTGCTCGGCCATGGCGTAGCCGTAGATGAAGCCCGCGTCCGTGGTGGGGATGAAGCCCGTGGGCACCTTGGTGAACATCCAGCCCGTGAGCGCCAGGATGCCGAAGCTGGCCATGAGGGTGGCGAAGCGGTGGCGCAGGACGAAGCGCAGGGAGACCTCGTACCCGCGCTCCATGGCCGCGAAGAGCTTGCCCGAATGCCCCACCGTGCCCTGGCGCAGGAACTGGCTGCACAGCATGGGCGTGAAGGAGAGCGTGACGAAGCCCGAGACGATGATGGCGATGGTGATGGTCACCGCCAGTTCGTTGAGGATGCGCCCCAGGATGCCCGCCATGAACATGACCGGGATGAACACCACTGCCAGGGAGAGCGTCATGGACACGATGGTGAAGCCGATCTGGCGCGCGCCGTCCAGGGCCGCCTGCATGGGCGGCTTGCCCATCTCCATGTGGCGCACGATGTTCTCGAGCATGACGATGGCGTCGTCCACGATGAAGCCCACCGCCAGGGTGAGCGCCATGAGCGAGAGGTTGTCCAGCGAGAAGCCCATCTGCTTCATGATGGCGAACGTGCCGATGATGGCCGCCGGGATGGCCAGGCTTGCGATGACCGTGGCGCGCGCGTTCTTGAGGAACATGAAGACCACCACGACCACCAGGGCGATGGACAGGGCCATGGTGAACTTCACGTCCTGCACGGACTCGCGGATGGTGTCCGAGCGGTCGTACATGACCTCGAACTCGACGGACTGCGGCAGCGTGGCCTTGATGGCGGGCAGCAGGGCCTTGATGTCGTCCACCACGCGGATGGTGTTGGTGCCGGGCTGGCGGCGCACGGCGATGGTGAGCGAGGGCGTGGTGTTGTGGTAGGAGGCGTTCTTGTCGTTGATGGTGGAGTCCACCGCGGTGCCCACGTCGGACAGGCGTATGGGTTTCTCCCCCCTCCAGGCGATGATCTGGTTGATGTACTGCCGGGCGTTCATGAGCATGCCCTTGGCCTTGATGGTGAAGAGCTTCACCTGGCCGTAGAGCGAGCCCGTGGGCAGGTTCACGTTCTCCGCAACGAAAGCGTCCGCCACCTGGTTGATGGAGAGGTTGTAGGCGGCCAGCTTGTCGGGGTCCACCTGGATGCGCGGGGAGTAGGTCTGGTCGCCGTAGATGGCCACCTGGGCCACGCCGGAGATCATGGAGATGCGCTGGGACACGAAGGTCTTGGCGTAGTCCGTGAGCTTGTACAGCGGCAGCGTGGAGGAGCGCATGCCTATGTAGAGGATGGGCGTGTCCGCCGGGTTGACCTTCTGGTAGGTGGGCGGGTTGGGCAGGTTGGATGGCAGGTAGCCGCTGGCCGCCGAGATGGCGGTCTGCACGTCGGAGCCTGCGCCGTCAATGTTGCGGCTCAGCTCGAACTGCAAAATGATGGTGGTCTGCCCCAGGGTGTTCACCGAGTTCATGGACGTGATGCCCGCGATGGTGGCGAACTGCTTCTCAAGGGGTGTGGCCACGGAGGAGGCCATGGTTTCGGGGTCCGCGCCGGGCAGGCTGGCCACCACCTGGATGGTGGGGAAGTCGATGGCCGGCATCTCGGAGACGGGCAGCGCGTCGTAGGCGGTGAGGCCCAGGAACAGCAGGCCGAAGGTGATGAGCGCCGTGGCTATGGGGCGCTTGATGAAAATGTCGGTCATTGCGGGGCTCCGGCTCCCTGGACGGTCACGGCTCCGCCGGGGGCCACGCGGATGACCCCGTCAGAGATGATGGTCTCGCCCGGGGCGACGCCCGAGAGGATCACGACCTCCCTGCGCCCGACCATCCTGCCGGTTGTCACCTTGCGCAGCTCCGCCGTGGACTTCTCGGAGACCACGAACACGAAGGAGCCGTCCTGGCGGGTCATCACCGCGTCGGAGGGGATCACGGTGCGGTCCTTCTCCACGGTGAGCACGGCCTGCACGTTGACGAACTGGCCCGGCCAGAGCGTGAGCTCCTTGTTGTCGAACTGGGCCTGGAGCATGATCATGCCGGTCTGCACGTCCACGGCGTTGTCGATGGCCGTGAGCACGCCGCGCTCCTTGATGTCGTTCTCCTCCTTGGGCACGCGGGCCGTCACGGGGACGGCCTCCTTGCCGAACCAGGAGCGCACCAGGGGCAGGTCGGCCTCGTTGACGGAGAAGCGCACCAGCACGGGCTGCACCTGGTTGATGGTGGCGATGGCCGTGGTGTTGGCGTTGACGACGTTGCCGGGCTTCACGTTCTGGTAACCCGCGGCGCCCGACACCGGGGAGGTGATGCGGCAATAGGCCAGGTTGATGCGCGCGGTCTCCAGCGCCCCCTGGTCGGAGCGGACCTGCTGCCAGCTGGATTCGAACTCGGTGCGCTTCTGCTCGTAGTCGTCGCGGCTGACGACCTCCTTCTGCACCAGGTCCTTGTAGCGCAGGTGGTCGCGACCGGCCTGTTCCGCCCTGGTCCAGTCGCGCTTGAGCGCGCCCAGGGCTTCGGCCACCTTGGCCTCGAAGGGCTTGGGGTCGATGACCGCGAGCAGATCCCCCTCGCGGACGATGGCCCCTTCCTTGAATTCGACCGATTTGAGCAGGCCCGTGACCTGCGGCGTCACCGTGACGGTGCGCATCGCCACCACATGGCCGATTCCGTTGACAACCACGGGCGCGTCCTTGACCTGGGCCTTGACCACGCCCACGGGCACGGGTCTGGCCTGGGGCGGCTCGGCCTTCTTCTGGCAGGCGGAGCAGACGGCGACAAACAACAGCAGCAGCGCGGACAGTCTCATTTTCACCTGGAAATCCCCAGAGCAGCGATTTCAGCGCGAACTAACCGTTTTGCCACCGCACGTCCAGCAAACCTCAAAGGACACGAAGCGTTTCACCCAGAGAACTGAGCCCTTGTGCTCACGCGCGGGCCACGGTAAGGCAGCACCGAAGCGCGCCGCAGTTCAGGCGCATCACTCCAACCACATCGGCAGCTATGGGCAAGTTCATATCTTTTCTCTTGTTGATCATCCTCGCGGGCGCTGGCGTCGGCGCGTACTACTTCACCAGGGACATGGCCGCGCCGGTGGTGGAGCTCACCCCGGACAGGCCCGCAACGGGCAGCAAGCGGGAGTTCTCCGTCACCGCCAAGGACGACGGCTCCGGCGTCCGCACCCTGAAGGTCTCCGTTCTGCAAGGCCAGAAGGAGACCACCATCATCCAGAAGACCTACGAGCCCGCCCCCAAGTCCATCCAGGAGAAGTTCACCCTGGAGCAGGCCGGGCTGCGCGAAGGCCAGTTCGACATCGTGGTCGTGGTCTCGGACAAGTCCGTGTTCAACTTCGGCGCGGGCAACACCACGCGCATCAACAGGACCATGAACCTCGACAACCGCGCCCCGGTGATCAACGTGCTCTCCCAGGCGCACATCATCAAGCAGGGCGGCGCCTGCGGCGTGGTCTACCAGGTCAACAAGGACGTGGAGCGCTCCGGCGTCATGGTCGGCGACCTCTTCTTCCCCGGCTACAAGCTCGACTCCGGCAACTACGCCTGCATCTTCGTCTTCCCCTGGAACATGGACTTCGCCCGCTTCCAGCCCCGCCTCTTCGCGGAGGATTCGGCCGGAAACGAGCGCAGCATATCCTTCAGGGTCCAGGCCCGGGCCACCAAGTTCAAGCACGACAACTTGAACGTGGGCGACGAGTTCCTCCAAGCCAAGATGCCCCAGTTCGAGAACATCTACCCCGAAATCAAGGACCCGGTGGCCCTGTACGTGAAGGTCAACCGGGACGTCCGGCGTGAGAACGTGGCCAAGCTCTTCGAGTTCGCCGCCAAGACCTCGCCCAAAATGCTCTGGGAAGGCGCCTTCCTGCGCCTGCCCAACGCCGCGCCCAGGGCGGGCTTCGGCGACGGCCGCTCCTACTTCTACAAGAACCAGAAGATCGACGAGGAGACCCACCTCGGCGTGGACCTGGCCTCCCTGGAGAACGCCCAGGTGCCCGCCTCCAACAGCGGGCGGGTTGTCTTCACCGGATTCTTCGGCATCTACGGCAACGCCGTCGTGGTGGACCACGGCTGGGGCCTGCAGACCATCTACTCGCACCTGAGCCAGATACGCGTGAAGGAAGGCGACGAGGTGAGGAAAGGAGACATCCTCGGCAACACGGGCGCCACGGGCCTTGCCGCGGGGGACCATCTGCACTTCGGCATCATCCTGCACGGCATCGAGGTGCAGCCCATCGAATGGTGGGACCCCCACTGGATCAAAGACAACATAACAGGCAAGTTCCAATAGACCTTCCACTTTTCCGGCGCACGCGGCCGGCTTCTGATGAGCCGCCGCGTGCGTCCGCATGCAGACCCCACGCATTGAGACTGCATTCCGGGCAGCCGCATCCTTCCGCAAATGAGAACCCCTGCCCCTCAGGTGCGGCCGCACAGAGGCCACTTTACCGTTGACAGCCAAGACACCGGGAAGTAACTGAGCGGAGATAGAATATTCGTTACACTAGCATACGACCCCGTCCGGCATGGATCTCGCGCCGTGCACGGCGTCCTTAGCCATACAGGAGTCACTCATGACTTTGGGTTCACGCGCAGGTTCCACCCTCGCCCGGGCGTTGTTCGCCGTGGCGCTCACGCTGCTGGCGGCATCCGGCGCCCTGGCCCAGACTATGGCACAGACCCCGGAGCAGCCCCTGCCCGGAGGCCCGCCGATAGGCAAGCCGACCATGACCAAGCCGCTGCCCGGCTCCGAGCCTGTCCAGCCCGCCCCCCAGCAGGCCGAACCGGCGGCGCAGACGGCCATCCAGCCCATGCAGAAGACGCCGCCCATCCCCGGCGCCAAGGTGCCCACGCCCCTGAACGAGGCCACGCTCCCCAGCAACGAGACCATGGTCACGCTGAACTTCGACAGCGTGGATATCCGCTCCTTCATTAAGTATATCAGCCAGATATCCGGCAGGAACTTCGTCATAGACGACGCGGTGAAGGGCAACGTCTCCGTCGTGTCGCCCCAGGCCATCTCCGTGAAGGACGCCTACAAGGTCTTCGAGTCCGTGCTGGAGGTCAACGGCTACACCACGCTGCCGTCGGGCAAGTACACCAAGATCGTGCCCTCCAAGACCAGCCGCACCCGCAGCATGGAGACCGTGGAGAACGGCAGGGAGGTCAACGGCCAGGCCGACGACCGCATGGTCACACAGGTGATCGCCCTGCGCTACATCCGCTCTCCCGAGGTCCGCAAGGTGCTGACCCCCATGGTCTCCACCGACGGCCTCATCGCCGACTACCCCGAGACCAACACCCTGGTCGTCACGGATTTCAAGCCCAACATCAACCGCCTGATCTCCATCATCTCCCAGATCGACGTGCCCGGGGCCAAATCAGGCCTGTCGCTTGTGTCGCTCAAGTACGCCCAGGCCTCCAAGGTGGCCCAGAAGATCGACAAGCTCATGGCCCAGGAGCCCAAGAAGGAGGGTGGCGGCGCGCGCGTGGCCATCGTGCCCGACGAGCGCACCAACGCCCTGCTGGTGCTTGCCGAGCCGGACTACCTGGCCCAGGTGAAGTCCCTGGTGGCCAAGCTGGATGTGCCCAACGTCAAGAGCCAGGGCAACTTCCGGGTCTACCACCTGCAGCACGCCGACGCCGAGAACCTGAGCAAGGTGCTCACCGACCTCTTGAGCAAGGGCGGCTCCGCCGGCACGACCGAGGGCGGCAAGCCCGCCCCCATCGTCTCCGACACGGTGCGCTTCGTGGCCGACAAGTCCACCAACAGCCTGCTCATCACCGCCGATCAGGAGGACTTCCCCTTCATCAACGACGTGCTAGGCAAGCTCGACATCCCCCGCAAGCAGGTCTACGTGGAGGCCCTCATCATGGAGGTCTCCACCGACAAGGCCTTCAGCTTCGGCGTGGACGTCAACGTGGCCAACAGGCAGGCCGGGCTGGGCGACTCCAGCAAGGGCGGCCTGATTTTCGGCTCCTCCAACCCGTCAGGGTACCAGTCGGTCTACAACGCCTCGGGCTCGCTCATCCCGCCCGCGGGCCTGGCCCTTGGCGCGGTGGCCTTCCCGGTGAAGGTCGGCGAGGTGATCTACTCCAACCTGCAGGTGCTGGTAAACGCGGCCAAGACCGACAACAGCTTCAACATCATCTCCACGCCGCAGCTCATGACCCTCGACAACGAGGAGGCCACCATCACCGTGGCCGAGAACCGCCCGTTCCTCACCGCGCAGGACGTGGGCCAGAGCACCACCGACAAGACCTACCAGCGCTTCGACTACAAGGACGTGGGCACCACTCTGAAGGTGACCCCGCAGATCAACGAAGGCAACACCATCAAGCTCAAGATCAAGCAGGAGACCAGCCGCGTCGACGAGACCGTCACGCAGCAGACCGGCACCCTCCAGCCCACCACGCGCAAGCGCCTCACCGAGACCACCGTCCTGATTAAGGACGGCCAGACCATCGTTCTCTCGGGCCTCATCGGCAAGAGCCGCAGCGAGGGCCACAGCAAGGTGCCCGGCCTGGGCGACATCCCCATCCTGGGCAATCTGTTCAAGAAGCGCTCCGAGGACGACCTCAAGACCAACCTCTTCGTGTTCATCACCCCGCGCATCGCCAGCACCGTGGAGATCAACTCGGAAATCCTGCGGGACAAGCGCGCCAACATCGACAGCGTGATCCACCTCACCCAGTCGTCCATGCCGCCCATTCCCAAGGCCCCGGTGATGTTCGGCCCCATCGGGAAGGACCGCTAGTCCAAGGCCATGAGCGTTCTGGATCAGGCCCTGCGCAAGGCCCTCGCCGGCCTCAAGGACAAGCTCCGCATGGAGGAGCTGAAGGCATCCGTGCTCGGGCGTTTTCGGTCCCGCGACGCCGGGCCGGAGGCAACCTCGGAGGCCCCCGGCGACACCGCGCAGGAAGCCTTGCCCGAGGCTCCCCACGGCGCTCCTCCCCCGGCCTGGGCGGCCGAACTCTCCGGCAGGCTTGGCGTCACCTGGCCGGACCTTCGCATCCATCTGGCCGAATACTTCCGCACCGGCGGCCCCCTGGTGCCCCTTCTTGCCGGGGTGGCCAAGCGCGACGAGGCCGAGACCGCCAGGGCGCTGGCGGAAGTGCTCGGGCTTGAATTCCGCAGCGCCCCCGTCTTCGAGCCCCAGGACGTGGAGCGCCTGCGCCGCACCCCCCTGGCCTACCTCAAGAACCAGCTCGTGGCCCCGGCCGGCCCCGTGGAGAACCTGCTGCTCTACACCGCCGACCCGCTGCGCACCGAGCTCCACGGCGACATGGCCCGCATGTTCGGCGCACTGGCCGTGCATCCGGTGGTGGTGCCCGCCCAGGCCCTGATCGACGCGCTCAACAACGTGTTCGGCCAGGCCGAGGAAGACGCCCTGCCCATGATGGACGACTCCAGCCTGGACGACTTCTCGGCCCCGCCGCCGGAGAGCCTCTCCACCGCCGACCTCCTGGACGAAACCAGCAACTCCCCCGTGATCAAGCTGGTGAACCTGCTGCTCACCCAGGCCGTGAAGGATCTCTGCAGCGACATCCACCTGGAGCCCTACTCGAACAGCTTCAAGATACGCTTCCGCCTGGACGGCGTGCTCTACGACTTCAAGGTCCTGGACAAGCGCTGGCACGCGCCCGTGGTCTCCCACGTGAAGATCCGCTCCAAACTCGACATCGCCGAAAAGCGCCTGCCCCAGGACGGCAGCTTCGACGTGCGCCTGGGCAACCGCAACGTGGACATCCGCGTCTCGGTGTTCCCCACCAAGTTCGGTGAACGCGTGGTCATGCGCCTGCTGGAGAAGAACTCCCGAGTGCTCTCGCTTGAGGAGTTGGGGCTTTCATCCAGGCATTTCGGCATCTTCAAGGAGCTGGTCAAGCTGCCGCACGGCATCATCCTGGTCTCCGGCCCAACCGGCAGCGGCAAGTCCACCACTCTGTACGCGGCCATGAACGAGATCCGGTCCTCCGACAAGAACATCCTGACCATCGAGGACCCCGTCGAATACCAATTGGACGGCGTGGGCCAGATGCAGGTGAACACCAAGATCGACCTGACCTTCGCCAGCGGGCTGCGCTCCATCCTGCGCCAGGACCCCGACGTCATCCTGGTGGGCGAAATCCGCGACCGGGAGACGGCCCAGATCGCCTGTCAGGCCGCCCTCACGGGCCACCTGGTGTTCTCCACCCTGCACACCAACGACGCGGCGGGCTCCGTGACCCGGCTCATCGATTTCGGCATCGAGTCCTTCCTGGTGTGCTCCACCATGCGCGCGGTCATGGCCCAGCGCCTGGTGCGCAAGCTCTGCCCCCACTGCCGGGAGGCCTTCATCCCCACGCCGGAGCAGCTTCTGCGCCTGGGAAGCTCCGGCGATTCCCTCCAGGGGCGCGAGATATTCCGCCACACGGGCTGCAAGAACTGCATGAACACCGGGTTCAGGGGCCGGACATCCATCCACGAACTGCTGGTGATGAACGAGGAACTGGCCGAAACCGTGATGCACACCTCCGAGGCGGGAAAGATCCGCCAGGTGGCCATCAACCACGGCATGCTCACCCTGCGCCAGGACGGCATCGAGAAGGTCCTGGCCGGAGTCACGACCATCGAGGAAGTCGTCAAGGCAACTGTCGTATAACTCCTGATCAGACCAAACGAAGGAAGGGACGGATGATTCTGCTCCGGGCGTTCCTGGCCGTGTTCTCCGCCGCCGTGATGTCTTGCGGTATAACCTCCAACACCCAGGCCGCCTGGAAAGCCGTCTCCCCCCCGGGGTACTCGGGCTCCACCTTCACCGGCATCTGGCAGCCCCAGCCGGGCCTGCGCTTTATTTCCTCCAGCAACGGCGTGATCATCCAGAACAACGGGACCAAGTGGACCGCGCTCCAGTCTCCCACGAATCAGAACCTCACGGGCGTCTGGGGCCAGGTCTACCAGAACAACGGCACCTCCGCCGCCAAGGTGAACCTCTACGCCGTGGGCAGCCAGGGGGCCATGCTGCACTACAACGCCTCGGGCTGGCAGTGGCAGAACAACGCCACCGTCCTCAAGCTCAACTCCGTCTGGGGCCCAGCCAACCAGTCTCCGCCCGGTCCCGCCGTGGTGGCTGCCGGGCAGGACGGCATCTTCGTCAACAACCTGATGGGGCAGAACAACTGGCATCAGGTTTTCGACATCAATGGGGTCAACTTCCAAGGTCTCAGCGGCAACTCCCCACAGAACGTGCTGGCCGGCTCCGGCGGCGGCATCCTCTGGTCCGGCAGCGGCAATCAACTGGGCTCCTGGGTTCCGTTCTTCACCAATGGCAATCAGGATATCACCGCCATCTGGAACGATGACACGGGGGCGTACTACGCAGTGGGCAGCAGCGGCTTGGTGCTGCACGGCAACGGCTCCACCTGGCAGAACATGAGCACGCCCACCAACAGGACCCTGCGCGCCGTCTGGGGCACCAGCGCCAGCAACGTCTACGCCGTGGGCGACCAGGGCACCATCCTGCGCTTCAACGGCACCGCCTGGAATCTGGAGACCAGCAACACCACGCAGGACCTGCTGGCCGTGTGCGGCAGCTCCGCCAGCGACGTGACCGTGGTGGGCGCCAGCGGCACCGTGCTCAACAACGGCAACGCCCTGAACCACGCCACCCTCAGCGCCGCCCTGGCCATTCTGCTGGGTCAATAGGCTTCTCTTGGACCGCTCCGCCGGAAGGCGCGCCCTTCCGGCGGCGGCGGCCATCCTCCTGGGCCTGGCGGCCCGCTTCTCCGAGCTTCCTTCCTGGGACGAGCCCTGGCTCACGATGGGCGGCCTGCCCCTGCTGCCCAGCTTCGACGCCTACGGCTGGCTGGCCGGGGCCGCCTGCGTGGGCCGCCTTGCCGGGGAGCCGCTCTCCGTTCTCTTGGCCGCCCTCCACCGGCTGACCAGCCTGCCCCTGGAAACCCTGGGCTTCTGGCTGCCCGCCCTGCTGGCCCCCCTGGCTGCCTGGCCCGTGGCCCGGCTCTGCCGCCTGGCAGGGGCACAGGAAGCCTCACTGGCGGCCGGTGCGGCAACGGTGCTGGCCCCGGCCTATCTGTACCGCACCCGTCTGGGCTTCTGCGACACGGACATGCTCGTGCTTCCCCTGCTCTGCGCCTGCGCATGGGCCTTGGGAACCTGGGCACTGCGCTTGGGGCAAGAGCGGGCCGACGGCCCGGACCAGCACAGACGCGCCCCCGGTTGCCTGCCACCGGCCGTGGCCGCCGGATTCCTGCTCTGGCTCGTCTGCACGGTGTACCCCAGCGGCAGGCCCGTGGCGTCGGCCATGGCCGGAGCCGCTCTGGCGGCCGCCGCACTGGCGGGGCGGTGCGCGTTCAGGAGCGCCCTGCCCGGTGCGATCCTCTTCGCCCTGACCTTGGGCGCGGGGTTCTGGGGCTTCACGACCGCCGCGGCGGCATGCACCGCATGGGCGGCCATCCCGGAGCGAATGCGCCCGCACGGCAGACTCCGCGCAGTCCTGCTGGTCCTGGCCGGATGCGCCTTGGCGGCGGTCCTGGTTTATGCGGTCCCGGCCATGTGGGAGAAGGCCCGGGCCATGCTCGTCTTTTTCGCCAAGCTGCCCGCGCCGACCACCATGCCCGGGCAGACGCCCCTGCCCGGAGCCTCCCCCAGCCTGCTGGAGGCCCAGAGCCCCGACTTGCCGGAGACCCTGCGCCAGGCGGGGTTCCACTGGATTTTGGCCGCGCTGGCTGCCCCGGGTTATCTGTGGGCCCTGCTCCGCGCGCCCGTCCTGCTGCCCACGCTGCCCCTTGCGCTGCTGGCGGCCTCCTCGCCCTGGCTGGGCATCCGCTTCGCCATGTACGGCGGCCCCGTGCTGGGCCTTGGGCTTGCGATGGGCGGCGCGCTGCTGGCCAGGGCAACCCGGCTGGGCTTCTGGGCGGAAAGGGGCGTACAGGCGGCGGTGCTCGCCGTGCTGGTCATCCTGGCGGCCAAGGACGCGGCAACCCTCACCCCCCTGCCCGTGCTGAGCCCCCGGCACGCCCAGGCGCTAGCGCACCTGCGGGGCCTGGCCCGCCCAGGCGCCCAGGTCTGGACCTGGTGGGACTACGGCTACGCGGCGCAGCACCTCGCGGGGCTGCGCACCTTCGCCGATCCGGGCAACAACGGCGGCGAAGTGCTCTTCCTGCAATCCGTGGCCCTGGCCGCCGCAAACGACGCCAGGAGCGCCCAGGCCATGCTGCTGGCGGCCCGCACGCAGGCGGCGGGCACATCCCCCGCGCCATGCCCACGCTGGTGCGCTCCATTCGGTTTGGCCTGCGTCCCGGCGAATCCCGAACATTTCTTCCCCCTGGCCGGGAAGGACCTCCCCGCGTCCCGCACCGTGCTGGAATCCCTGGACGCTCCCCTTCCGCCCGGCCTCCTCGGAGCAGGCAAACCGGAGCAGTACCTCGTGGTCTCCTGGGAGGCCCTGCGAACCGCGCGCTGGCCCCTGGCCTTCGCCTCCTGGGACCCGCAGGCCCCGCAGCCCGAGCCCGGTCCGTTCCCCTTCGTGGCCTTGAAGCCCAAGAGCATCGACCTGGACAACGGCGTGCTCGAACTCGAGGAGGGCGTCTTTCCCCTGAATGGCATTCTCATCCGCAACGCATCGGGCAAGGGCGCGTCGCGCGCCTGGAGCCGGCCCGGGGCGGCGTTCGCCGCGCTGAACCTGGGCAACCAGGAGCTGATCGTCATGGACCAGCGGGCCAGGGAGAGCGCGGCCGCACGCCTGCTGCTGGACGAACCGCCCGGCCCGGATTCGCCCTTCGAACTGGTGGAGGACGGCGCGCCCTGGGTGCGCGTCTACAGGCTGCGCGGACAGCTCGGCGAAACCATTGACATTCCTCCCGAGCCGACGGAACATGCGCCCTGATCCAGCAACCCTCATCCGCATCCTGCCACGGTAACAGCCATGCAGCACAGATTCCTGAGCCGGATCGAGTTCGTCGGCGGCCTCAACGTCGAAGGCTTCGCCGTGGACCAGGACGCGCCCGAGCGCGTGCTCACGGTCCTGGCCGTGGAGAACGGCGACGTGCTGGCCTCGACCCGGGCGGACACCCCCCGACCGGACCTCAAGGCCCAGGGCATCGGCTCCGGGCACGGCGGCTTCCTGCTGCGCCTGCCCCTGCGCCTGGCCGACGGGCGGGAGCACAGGGTGCGCATCTGCCTGGAGGACGGCCGGGACCTGAACGGCAGCCCGGCCCTGGTCGCGCTCCCGGCAAGGGGGCTCCGGGCCGTGCTGCGGGACACCGCGGAAGAGCTTGCCCGGATCGCGCCTGAACAGGCCCAACGCCTGCTGCACGCGGCGGACATGGTGGGCAGGCTGGAGGAGCGCGCGCCGCAGTCCCTGGATTTCTCCGACTGGCCGGACTACCGCGCCCTGATGCTGCCCGGAATGATCGAGGGCCTGCGCGCCGGGATTGGGGGCAACCCCGCCCCGGCGGTGGCCGCGATCCGCCCGGGCAACGATCCCCGGCTGGCCCTGGAATCCCTGCGCTCCCAGACCTTCGCGCCGGGCGCGGTCGTCCAGTTGGGCGGCGACGCGCCCCTCTCACCCGGCGTCCTGCATGTCCAGGACAGCCCCGCGGGCTTGTCGCAGGCTCTTGAACAGCTGGGCGCTGGACCTGACACCCCCGTGCTGCTGGCGGAACCGGACGTCTCCTTGGACCCCCGCGCCCTGGAGGCCTTCTCCCTGGCCCTGCGCGAGCATCCCCTGGCCTACAGCGACCACGAGGCCCCGCCCGCACCGGGCCAGACGCCCATGCCCAGGCTCAAGCCCGCCTGGGATTACGACCTCTTCCTTTCCTCCGGCTACACCGGCGGCGTTCTGGGAGTGTGCGCCGGGTTCTTGAGCGGATTGCCCGACGGTACCGAATGGGCTGACCTGCCGCTGCTCCTGCTGGAGCGCCTTGGGGGTAGGGTTCCCATCCACCTGCCGCTGCCGCTCTGGGGCCGGGCAGCCCCCGACCCCGCTCCAGCCCTCCAGGCGGTGCGCCGCCATCTGGCCAGGACCGCGCCGGCGGCACAGGCCTATGAAGGCCCCGGAGGGACCGTCCGCGTGGAGTGGCCCCTGCCACCCGGCACCGGCCTGACCTGCGTGCTGCCCACCAAGGACCAGCCCGCCCTGCTGCGCCAGTGCCTGAACAGCCTGCGCGGCCTGGCCGGCTCGGCGATCCCCTTGGACGTGGTGGTTGTGGATAACGGCAGCGCCCTGTCTGAAACTCAGGCTTTGCTGGCCGAACTGGAGGCCACGCCGGGAGTCCACGTGGTGCGCGCGCCGGGGCCGTTCAACTATTCCAGGCTGGTCAACGCCGGTGCGGCCCACGGCGCGGGCTCCATCCTTGCTCTTCTGAACGACGACCTGCTCTTCCCGGCCGATCCCTCAGGCGGCTGGCTGCGCCACGTGCTGGGGCACTTCTCCCGGCCGGACGTGGGCGTGGTGGGCGTGAAGCTGCTCTATCCCGACGGGCTGGTGCAGCACGCGGGCATGACCCTGGGGCCGGACGCCACGGCGGTGCACGCCTTCCGCCACTGCTCCGGCGCGGAGCCGGGCTACATGGGCCTGGCGGCGGCCGCCCGGCAGTGCTCCGCCGTCACCGGGGCCTGCCTGTTCACGCCCCGGGCGCTCTTCAACCGCCTGGGCGGGCTGGACGAGCACGAACTGGCCGTGACCTTCAACGACGTGGACTACTGCCTGCGCGCCAGGCAGGCCGGGCTGCGCACCGTGTGCACGCCCCACGCCTGGGCCTGGCACCTGGAGTCCGCAAGCCGGGGCGCGGACGACTCCCCGCGCAAGCTGGCCCGCGCCTCTCGGGAGCTGGCCCTCTTCGCCGAGCGCTGGGGCCGCTACCTTGAGGATGACCCGCACTACCACCCCCTGCTGAGCCGCCGGGGCCTGCCCTACCTGGGCCTGCGCTTCCCGCTGCCTGCCGCCAGCCATCTGGGCCGCCCTCGCTGAGCACAAATAAAGGCCGCGCCCTGTAGGGACGCGGCCTTCGTGCGTTTGTTGCTCAATCAGCTTAAAATCCCATGTCCTCGTTGACCAGCACCACCACGGTGCGCTCCTTGGGGGCGGACTTCACGGTGATCGTCCAGGTGTTGCAGATGCGCTCGGGGGAGAGGCAGTCCTCGCAGCGGTGCGTGGAGACGCAGGGCGTCTTCTTGCTCAGGCGCGCCGCGTTCACCGGGGCCGCAAGGGAGCGGATGTGCTCCATGGCCGAGAATTCGTCGGGGCAAAGCTTGTTGCGCCCGGCCACCACGATGACCTTTTTGGGGCCGAAGGTCAGCGAGGCCACGCGGTTGCCCGTGCCGTCCAGGTTCACCAGCGCGCCCTGCTCGGTCACGGCGTTGGTGCTGGTGATGAACAGGTCGGCCAGCAGGGCCTGCCTGCGCAGCTCCACCATCTCGGCCGGGGGCAGGGAATAATTGTAGGTGTCGAAGATCTTGAGGCCGGGTACGGCCTTTACCGCTTCATAAATGCCGTTCTCAGCCAGGGTCATGGAGCCCCCGAAGGAGACGGAGCCGGGCTTGCACTCGGGCAGCAGCGTGCCCAGAATGAGCTCCTTGGCATCCTGCGCGGTTTCCACCACGTGGGCGGCGAAATTGTTCTTGCGCAGCGCCTTGGCGGTTTCCTCCAGACGGCACTGATGGAATTCCTTCAGTTTTGGATGCATGGTGAGTCCTTGTTGACAGAAGATGTTATGGGTTTTACCACTCCAGGGCCTGTAGCCCCGCGCGGGAAGGAAGTCCAGCCCGGGCGCGGACCGCTTGACGAAGCCGCGTTTTCCGGCTATGAAGCCAAGTTCCTTTTTTCAATACGATATGGAGAAGACTCATGAGCAAGAGAACCTACCAGCCGTCCAACACCCGGCGCAAGAGGACCCACGGTTTCCTGGTGCGCTCCCGCACGAAGAACGGGCAGGCCATCATCCGCCGCCGCAGGGCCAAGGGCCGCAAACGCCTGGGCGTCTAGAATTTCCGAAGGCCTTTCACCTCGTCAAGCGCCAGCAATTCCTGGACTGTTACGAGCGAGGCCGACGCTACCACACCAAGGGTTTCATCCTTTTCGTGCTCGAACGGCCAGCCCGCGCCGACCATTGGCGGCTTGGGCTGGCCGTGAGCAAGAAAACCGGCCATGCGGTGCTGCGGAACCGGG
The DNA here is from genome assembly GCF_022808695.1 of Fundidesulfovibrio soli. NCBI lineage: Bacteria > Pseudomonadati > Thermodesulfobacteriota > Desulfovibrionia > Desulfovibrionales > Desulfovibrionaceae > Fundidesulfovibrio > Fundidesulfovibrio soli. The sequence continues at coordinate 85,915 of NZ_JAKZKW010000002.1, read as the reverse complement.
TGAAAAGGCTCCTGCGGGAATTCTTTCGACTCCACGGCCCTGAAATTCCGGACGGAATCGACATCGTGGCTGTTCCGAAAAAACATCTGGACGCATCCGGCCTGACGCTTGAGCTCCTCACCAGGGACCTCATGCCGACAATCGCCAAAATCCAGGCCAATCAGGAACGCCAGCCACGGCCGGGACCGGCCTGAGGCCACAGGGGCCGCCTCAAGGGGCCTTCGGGCTCTATTGTCCAGGCTGCGAGGCCTGGTTCGGGATACTATGCAAAGGCTTATTTTGGCTCTTATAGCCATGTACCGGTATTGCCTTTCCCCCATGATTCCCGGGCATTGCCGGTTCACACCCTCCTGTTCCGAATACGCGCGCGAAGCCGTCGTCACGCACGGCGCGTTGCGCGGCTCCCTGCTGGCCGCCTGGCGGCTCCTGCGGTGTCAGCCTTTGTGCAGCCCCGGCTACGATCCCGTCCCCCACAACCTGAGCTGGCACGCGTTCACCGCGCGGCGCCGCGAGCGGCTTGCCGCGAAATAGGATGTTCACGTCATGGAAAACAACAAGCGCGTCCTGATCGCCATCGTCCTGTGCCTGGGCGTCCTGATCGCCTGGCAGTATTTCTTCCCGCAGTACAGCATGGTCCAGAAGGCCCCCCAGCAGGAGGCCGCGCAGAAGAAGACCGACGCCGCCCCGGCGGGCAAGCCAGCCGGCAAGCCCGACGCCACCCTGGCCGCCGCCGAACCCATGACCGGCGCGCCCATCGTGGTCAGCACCCCCCTGTACAAGGCCACCCTGCTCAGCTCCGGCGGCGTGCTCCAGCACTTCACGCTCAACAACTTCAAGCTGACCCTGGCCAAGAACTCCCCCAACATGGACCTCACCGAGGAGGCCGCCGCCAAGGCCCCCCTGGGCCTCATCGTGGACGGCCAGGCCACCTGGCGCACCGTTGCCTGGGCCACCGACGCCAAGGACACCGCCCTGGCCAAGGGACAGTCCGCCACGCTGGTGTTCACCGGCACCCAGAACGGCGTGGCCATCAAGCGCGAACTGACCTTCCACTCCGACACCTACATCATCGACGAGGCCGTCACCCTGACCTCGCAGAACGCCCAGACCGCCAGGCTGACCTTCACCCTGGCCGGCGGCAGCCTCACCGGCGGCGAAGCCAACTACAACCCCACCCGCGCCGCCTACCTGGACAAGAGCCTGGAAGAGATCACCAGCCTGGACAAGATCAAGGACGGCAAGGTGGTCGAGAGCGGCGGCAAATGGGCCGCCGTGGAGAGCAACTATTTCATCTCCGCCGTTATCCCCAAGGGCGCCGCCGTGCTCAAGCTGCAGTACGTTGACGGCATCACCCGCCTGGCCGCCGAGAAGGACAACATCGCCCTGAACCCGGGCCAGCCCGTCAAGGTGGACAACAGCTACTTCCTGGGCCCCAAGGAGCGCGCCACCCTGGAGGCCGCCCCCGGCGACCTGAAGATCGCCCTGGACTACGGCATGTTCCACATCCTGGCCGAGGCCTGCCTCTGGCTGCTGGACCTGCTGCACAACTACGTGGGCAACTACGGCGTGGCCATCATCCTGCTGACGGTCATCATCAAGCTGCTGTTCTGGCCGCTCTCCCAGAAGAGCTACCAGTCCATGGAGAAGATGCGCAAACTCCAGCCCATGATGGCCGCCATCCGCGAGAAGTACCCCGACGACCGCAACAAGATGAACGAAGAGCTGATGCAGCTCTACAAGACCTACAAGGTCAACCCGGCGGGCGGCTGCCTGCCCATCGTGGTGCAGATCCCGGTGTTCTTCGGCCTGTACCAGGCGCTGCTCAACTCCATCGAGCTGCGCCACGCCCCCTTCATCGCCAACGTGCCCTTCACGGACATCACTTGGCTGGCCGACCTCTCCGCCAAGGACCCCTTCTACGTCACGCCGCTGATCATGGGCGCCACCATGTTCCTGCAGCAGAAGATGTCGCCGCCTCCCGGCGACCCCACCCAGGCCAAGGTGATGATGTTCATGCCCGTGATCTTCACGTTCATGTTCCTCAACTTCCCCTCCGGTCTGGTGGTCTACTGGCTGGTGAACAACGTGCTCTCCATCACCCAGCAGTGGCTGCTCATGAAGGGAAGCACCGCGCCTGCTCCCAAGAAGGCTTAAGGAGCTTCCATGAGCGACTTCAACACGTTCACCGGCAAAACCGTGGACGACGCCATCAGCGAGGCGTGCAGGTTCTTCGCCACGGAACGCGACAGGCTCGAGATTGAGATCATCACCGGAGGCTCCACCGGCATCTTCGGGCTGGTGGGCAAGAAGAAGGCCCAGATCAAGGCCCGCCGCCGCCATGACCCGGCCCTGAAGGCCGCCATGTGCGAATGCGAGGAGGCCCCCGCAGTACAGCCGGCACGCACGGAGGCCCCCAAGCCGGCGCCCGCCGCCGCGCCTGCGTCCGAAACTGCCGCCGCCCCCGCCCAGGCATCCGGCGAAGAGGCCGCCGAAGCCGCGCCCGCCCCGCAGAAGGGCCGCGAGCCCAGGGGCCGAGGCGGCCGTGGCCAGCAGCGCAAGCCCCGCGAGGCCGCGCCCGCCCGGCAGGCCACGGAGGCATCCGGCGAGGAAGGCGCGGGAGATGAGGCCGCCGCCCAGCCCCGCGAAGGGGGAGATGGCCGCCGTTCACGCTCCCGCAGGCCCCGGCGCGACCGCTCCCGCGGGGAGCAGACCGCCCGCCAGCGCGACGAGGCCCGCCCGGAAGGGTTTGAGGCCTCCAGCCGCGACCTCTCCGACGCGTCCCTGGACGACGACCTGCCCGAAGGCGTGGACCAGACCCCGGCCACCCAGGAACTCAAGGACCTGGCCTCCGAGATCATGCTGCGCCTGCTGACCCCCATCCTGGAGCAGGAGCCCGCCCTGGAGATCGAAGGCACCGCCAGCCGCTTGAGCGTCATCATCCAGGATGAAGAGCACTCCGGCCTGCTCATCGGTCGCGAGGGCCAGACCCTTGCCGCCCTGCAGTACCTGGCCAACCGCATCATGGCCCGCCGCTGGGAGTCCCCGGTGCGCGTGCAGATCAACACCGGCGAGTACCGCGAGAAGCAGGACGACAACCTGCGCAAGATGGCCCTGTACCTGGCGGACAAGGCCAAGAACCTGGGCCGCCCGCAGAGCACCAAGCCGCTGAGCTCCTACCACCGCCGCGTGGTGCATCTGACCCTGCAGGCCGACGAGACCATCCAGACGCGCAGCAAGGGCGACGGGCCCATGAAGCGCGTGATCATCGTGCCCAGGCGCCCCAAGGCCGAGAGCCAGCCGCAGCAGTAGACCGGACGGCAAGCACAGTTCGACAAGGCCGGGGGTTCTCCTCCGGCCTTTTCTTTTCACGCCAAACCAAGGAGGCGCTGATTATGGCCTGGGCAATCCTTTTCCTGGCCGCCCTGTTCGAGATCGGCTGGGCCGCAGGGCTCAAGACCACGGACGGTTTCAGCAGGCCCCTGCCCACCGTGATTGTCGCGGTCAGCATGGTGGCCAGCATCGTGCTGCTGGGCCTGGCCACCAGGCAGCTGCCCATCGGCACGGCCTATGCCGTGTGGACGGGCATCGGGGCGTTGGGAGTGGCCCTCGCGGGCATCCTGTTCTTCGGGGAATCCGCCAGCGCGGGAAGGCTCGCCTGCATGGCCATGATAGCCGCCGGGGTCGTGGGACTGCGGCTGTTCTCGGGGGAGTGACGCGGCGGCTGGAACGGTTCCTGCTGGCATGAGCGGGGCGGCAGATTCTGCCGCGCCCAGAACGCCACCGGGAGGAACCCATGGCCGCCATCAACCAGATCGCCGGCACGACTGCAACCAACCCCTACGCCGCCATCCAGGCCAATTCGCGTTCGGCGTCCACGGCCAGGAGCCAGAGCTCCAACGGAGCAAGCGGCGCGGACACCGTGGACATCTCCGATGCGGCCAAGGAACTCTCCGACATCCTGGCCAAGCAGAACGGCCAGGCCACGGACGCCTCCTCCGGCACCGGCGGGGACAGCGCCGAGGCCATCAAGAAGAAGATCGAGGAACTCCAGAAGAAGATCGAAAAGGTTGAGCAGAGCACCATCCCGGACGATGCCAAGCAGGCCGTGGTGGAGGGGTTGCAGGCCCAGATGGCCCAGCTCCAGCAGCAGCTCTCCAAGATGTCCGCCGGGTCGTCGGGCACCACCGGGCTGAAGGCGAGCGCCTGAATGGACTGAGATCGACGCGAAGCCAAAAGGGATCCCAAAGGGAGGAACCCCCTTTGGCCGCCGGAGGCTTTCTTGGGTCAACCGGCCCCGCCGTGGGAAAATGATGCCTCCGGCGGGCAAAGAGGGCGCTGCCCTCTCTGCACTCTCCCGCCAAAGGAACTTCGTTCCTTTGGAATCCTTTCCCGCTTCGCTCCCTGAGCGGGGAACCTCCCGAAAATCGAAAAGGGATCCCAGGGCGGTCGCCCTGGGATCCCTTTTGAGTGTTCTCACATCGGGATGTTGTGCCGGGAGCCCCCCTTACTTGGAGGGAGGCAGCGTGATGACCACTCCCTTGGCCTGCTTCTCGATCTTGGGCTCCGCGCCCCCTGCCGCCTGCTTGTCGCGGTAATCGAACACGATACGCAGCCTGTCCGGGTGCATGCCCAGGCGCACCTTCTCCACGAAATCAGCCTCCGAAGCCAATGAGGGCTTCACTCCGCCCTGCCAGTGGCCCACCACGTCCACCACCACGCGGGTGGGGCTGTTGTAGCGCGCGGTGAGAACCTTCTCCACAGGCGCGTCCGTGACCACCGTGAGCACCAGGGCGCCCGATACGGCCTTGGCCGTGACCTCCAGCACCTTGCCCGTGGCCTGCGCCCCGGCGTCCCCCGCCTCGCCCTTGGCCGGAGCCGGAGCTGAGGCCTGCTTGGATTCGGCGGACGCCTTGGCGGGGGCATCCTTCTTTTCGGCCGCTGCCGCTTTCTCGGGCTTCTGAGCCTTCTCGGGCATGGCTGGCTTCTCGGGCTTCTGGGCCTTCGCGGGCTTGGCGGGTTCAGGCGCTGCGGCGGGCTGCACGGCCGGAGCCGGAGCGGACGTTGCGGCTTCGGGTGCGGGGACCGGGGCTGGAGCGGGGGCCGGGGCGGGGTTGACGCCGCCGGCCTGCCGCACGGTCCACAACCCCGCCGGGAGCCCGGGCAGGTCCTCGGCCTGGGAGGATTCCGGCGCGGCCTGGGCGGGTTCGCCCTGCTGGGCTTCCATGGGCACTGAGCGGCCCAACTTGGCCACGCGCGCCGCCTCTGAATCGGTGGTGACCTTGTGCGGGTCCCCGGACGCGGCATAGGGGTCGGGCACGTTCTCGGCCTTGGGGGCCTGCTTGGCGGGCTCGGGCTGCGGCTGCGCGGGTGAGGGTGGCGGCGTCTCGGGGGCCTTGGCCTGTTGAGCCGGTTTGGGTTCAGGGGCCTCCTGCCTGTTCATGTAGGCGATGCCCGCACCCAATGCCACCGCGACCCCGATGACGATGGCGACGACCACTTTCGCTGCGTTGTTCACGGCCATTCCCGCAAGCCTCCTTTGCTTAACTCATCCGCGCGGCTCCCGCTTGAAGCCGCGAAGGAATATCCCCCTACACGATTCCGCACCGCCCAGGCAACCGCGCAGGGCGCGGCCGGTTCACCCCGAGGACCTGTTCTCGGACATGAGGCCGCGCAGGGCGGCAAGGTTGCGCACGTCCTCGGCCAGGTCTTTCTCCTTGTGCGTCTCCAGGATCATGGGCAGCCAGGCCAATTGCGGATGGTTGACGATGGATGAGAAACCCTCCAGCCCTATGGCCCCCTGGCCTATGTGCTCGTGCCTGTCCAGGTGCGAGCCAAGACCGCCCTTGGAGTCGTTCGCATGAAGCAGGAGCAGGCGCGAGGGGTCCAGGTGCGACAGGGCGGCGTCCAGCCCCTTGGAGGTGCGTACGTCGTAGCCGGCGGCGAAGCCGTGACAGGTATCGAAACAGAACCCGATGCGGCCTTGATGGCGGGTGAGTCCGGCGATGGCCGCCAGCTCCGCGAGGTCGCCGCCCAGGGCGCTGCCCTGCCCGGCGGTGTTCTCCAGCAGGATCAGGGGGCCGCCCTCCGCGCCGCTCTCGAAGGCTTGGTCCAGTGAGGCGGCCGCTCGGGCCAGAGCCTCCTCCAGCCCTGCGCTCCCGCGCGCTCCGGGGTGCAGCACCACCCAGGGCACGCCGAGCCTGCGGCAGCGCTCCAACTCGGCGGCCAGGGCCGCCACGGAGCGCCCGCGCAACGCATCGTCCGCCGAGGCCACGTTGATCAGGTAGGAGGCATGGCTGGCCACGGGGTAGCTCCCCCAGCGCTCCCAGGCCGCAACGAACAGGGCCGCCTCCTCGTCCGTGACGGGGGCCGCGTCCCACTGGCGTTGGTTGCGGGTGAAAATCTGCAGGGCGGTGCCCCCCACGCTGGCGATGCGCTCGAAGGCCGTATGCAGCCCTCCGGCGACCGATTCATGCGCCCCGATGCGCCTGACGAGCCCTTTTGCACTCATTTTTTGATCCTGGAAGTTGTCTATTGAGTCGATCGCCTAGGAATGCTATTAATTTTCTCCGGGGTTGAACAACCCGCCCCGGTTCAAGCAGCACCCATGACACGCACAGCATACGTTACGCTTTGGTATCCCAAACCCTCTGAAACATTCGTCGTCGGGGAGGTTGCGGCATTACGCAACCTCGGAATGCCCGTGACGGTCTATACGCTCTACGGACGCCTGTCCAAGCACATCGGCGCGGATATGGAAGCCCGATGCGCCCCGGTGGTCCGGCTTGGCTCGCGCAGCACCGGCCGGGGCCTGGCGGCCATGGCCTGGTGGCGCTCCAATCACAAGGAACTTTTCAGGAGCACTGCCAAGATGGTGCTCGGCCGCTTCTGGCGCGACCTGGAGCAGACAGGCGAGAACTCCTGGGCCTTCCTGACCGGGTGCCTGCTGGCGAGGATGTTCCAGAAGGACGGCGTGAACCACATCCACGCCGGATGGGCCAACGGCCCGGCCACCGCCGCCTGGACCGCCTCCATGCTCACGGGCATCCCCTTCAGCTTCACCGGCCGCGCGGGCGACATCTACCCGCCCGACGGCGCCCTGGAGGAAAAGATCGCCGCCGCCGATTTCGTGCGCACCGACGCGGGCTTCAACGTGGAGTACCTGCGCCAGTTCACCAAGGACCGCAAGGACCGCATCCACCTGGTGCGCAACATGCTCTCCTGGGACATCCCCGCCCCCGGGGAGGTGCCCATGCGCGAGCCCTACCGCCTGCTGGCCATCGGCCGCTTCGTGAAGACCAAGGGGCTGGACGTGCTCCTGGACGCCTGCGCCATCCTGCGTGAAATGGGCGCGGATTTCCGCCTGACCCTGGCCGGCTCCGGCAGGATCGAAGGCGCGCTGCGCAAGCAGGCAGAAAAGCTCGGCCTGGCGGACAGGGTGGACTTCCCCGGCTTCGTGCTGCACTCCAAAGTTCCCGAACTCATTGCCGCGCACGACATCTTCGTGATGCCCAGCAAGGTGAGCCCCAACGGGGACCGCGACGGGCTGCCCACCGTCATCATGGAGGCGCTCATCAGCCGCGTGCCCGTGGTGGCCACGGACGTGGGCGGCATCAGGGAAGTGGTGGAGACCGGCGTCACCGGAATGCTCGTGCAGCAGCGCAACCCCGCCGCCCTGGCCGACGCCATCATGGCGCTGGCCTCCGACAGGGAGAAGGCTCTGGAGATGGCCGAGCGAGGCAAACAGCGCGTGGCGGAGTTCTACGACACGGCCCGCAACGCCAGGCAGTTCTACACGCTCATCGCCGGGCGCGAACCAGACCCTCGATAACCGCCGCGTGGCGCCTGGCCACGCTCTGGAGCGAATGCTCCGCCAGGGCGGTCCTCCTGCCCTCCCCCCCCATACGCTCACGCAGTTCCGCATCGGCCAGCAGGGTCGAAAGCGCCCCGGCCAGTGCTTCGCTGTCCCCCTTCGGAACAACGAATCCCGTGCGGCCGTGGCGGATCACCTCGCCCACGCCGCCCACGTCCGTGCCCACGGCGGGCAGGCCCATGCTCATGCCTTCAAGGAGCACGTTGGGCATGCCCTCGTTGGCGGAACTCAGCGCCACGACGGAAGCCGCGCCGTAATGGGGCCTGGGGTCGCTCACTCCGGGCAGCAGCTCCATGCCCGCGGCCGCCGGGCTGGCCGCGATTCGCGCGGCGAGCTTCTCCCGCAGTTCCCCGTCGCCCACAAGCCGCAGACGCGCCTGGGGGAGACCCGGGTGCAGGATCTCGAAGGCCCTGATCAGGGTCTCGTGGTCCTTCACTGGGGCCAGGCGGGCCAGACAGAGGATCATCGGCGGCTCCTGCCGCAGCTGGGGCGCGGGCAGGAAGAAGTCCGTGTCCACGCCGGTGGGGATCACGTCCACCCGCTCCGGGGGCAGCCTGTAGTGCCCCGTGAGGGCCGCCTCGAGCGCCCGGGCGTTGCAGATGTGGTGGTGGGCCAGGTTCTTGAGCAGGCCCTCGTGCTGGCGCCAGAGATCGTCCCCGCCCCGGCAGTTGGCCACCACGGCCGGAACCCGCGCCAGGCGGCCCAGCACGCGGCCCCAGATGTTGGGCACCACGGTGAGCGCCATGAGCGCGTCGGGCCTGAAGCGCGTGAGCCCGCGCCAGAGGCTCCACAGCCCGGCCGGGCCCACCGCGCCGCCGCCGGCCAGCATCCGCACCGTGAGCCCGTATTCCCGGGCCTTGGGCAGGAAGGCCTCGCCGCCCATGAGCGTCCATATCTCGGTATGGAAATGCTCCGGGTCCAGGCGCTTGGCCAGCTCAAGGGCGTGTCGCTGGGTGCCGCCGAGGTGGAGATCCTGCAGGAGGAGAACTGTCTTGACCGGTCGCATGCCCGCCCGCCCCGGCAAGGGGATGTTTTGCCAGCACCGCCGAAATGGGGTACCCGTTCCCGGCGGTGCTTAGCGTAATCCGCATCGGGCCGCCACGAAAACATCCCATGAAGACCCAGCACTCCATCCTGAAGAAATTCCTGCACCTGGCTTGCGCCCAGTGGGTGCGCGACGGCCTGCACACCTTGCTCATCGTGCTGCTGGCCCGGGCCAGCGCCAGCACCTACGGCGAGTTCGTGCTGGCCTTCTCCCTGGCGCAGTTCATCCTGTTCCTTGGCGAGTTCGGCCTGAACCAGCCCATGGTGGTGGCCCTCTCCCGCCGATGGGGCGACAAGGGCCACGTGCTGGCCCAGTACGGGCTTATCAAGGCGGCGCTGCTTGGCGCGGGAATGCTCGGCGTGCTCGGGTTCTGCCTGCTCCAGGGCTACACGGGCGGTCTGCTCTGGATGTCGCTGGGCATCTGCGCCGGGTGCGGCCTGGAACCCCTTGCGGGCTCCTTTTTCGTGGCCTTGCGCGTGCAGGGAAGGCAGGACCTGGAGGCCTACGTGCGCTCGGTCTCGGCCGCCGCGGGCTACGGCTACGCCCTGGCGGCCGTGTGGCTGGGCTGGCCCGCCTGGAGCTTCGGGCTGTTCAAGGTGGTGGAGAACCTGCTGAACCTGGCCGGGAGCGCCTGCCTGGCCCTGCGCTGGGAGGAGGTTTCGGGCCTTGGGCTGGGGCGGCGCGGCATGGCCCGTGCCTGGCGCACCGCCGTGGGCGGGCTGGTGTTCGTGGGCATGGCCCTGGCGGCCATCGGCTACAACAAGGCCAACGTCTTTTTCCTGCAACGCCACGGCGGCGCGGAGCTGGTCGGGGCCTACGGCGTGGCCTGGGAGCTGGTGGACGGGGCCTCCAACCTGGTGGCCTCCCTGCTGCTCTCCGGGGTGATCTACCCGCTGCTGGTCAAGCTCTGGCGCTCCGACAAGGAGGGCTTCGCGCGGCTGGCCAGCGGCTCGGCCCGCACCCTCACCGCCGTGAGCCTGCCCGTAATGGCCTTCCTGGCCATGGAGTCCGACAGGCTCATCCCGCTGATCTTCGGCGAGAGCTACCGCCAGTACGCCTGGGTGGCTCCGCTGCTGACCCCTTCCATCATGATCGCCTTCCTGCACAACCTGGCCGCCTACATGATGCTGGCCTTCGGGCGGGAACGCCTGCTGCTGGCCATCTACACCGGGGGGCTGCTCGCCGGGCTGGGGCTGTGCTGGCTGATGGTGCCGGGTTCCCCGCTCATGGGCGCGGCAGTGGCCATCGTGGCGACCAAGGCCGCCGTGGGCGTGTGCACCGTGGGCTACTGCCAGCGCAGGACGGGCTTCATGAGCCTGCGATCCGCCGCGCTGGCGGCCGGTTGCGCCTGCCTGGCGGCCGGCCTCTGGCTGGCCCTTTCCGGCCGCGCCCCGCGCGAGCTGGCCGAGGCCTGCGCCCTGGCTCCGCTGGCCTGGCTGCTCTGGCGCTGGCGGCCGCGCAAAACGGCCTGACGCGGCTTCCTTTCGCGTCTCCCGGGCTTTTCAGACGCCCGCCTTCCTGATAGTGACAGCCGTGTCACGGAACGGTGGCGATGGTATTACGCCCCACGACACGAGGTATCCCCCATGGAAAACCGCTCCTACTTCGCGCGCCTGCTCGCAGTGGCGTTGTCGGCCCTGCTGCTGGCGGCTGTGGTCATCTACTACCAGGGCAGCCATCGGGCCGGGGAGACCCTCGTCCACGAATTCGAGGAGCGCGAGGCCAACACCGCCGAGGTGATCGCCTGGCTCCTGGCCGAGAAGGCCCCCTATGCCGGGGAGGCCGCCCTGCGGGCGCGCATCCACGAACTGGGGACCCACCTCAAGGTGCGCATTACCTACATTGCCGCGGGCAAGGTGCTGGCCGACTCCGACGTGCCCGACCAGGACCTCGGCAAGCTCGAAGACCACTCCGACCGCCCCGAGATCATCGCGGCGCTGGCCTCCGGCTCGGGCAAGTCCACCCGCTTCAGCTCCACCTTGCAGACCCAGATGCTCTACGTGGCCCGCAAGATCGGCGGCCTGCCGGGCGTGCCCGACGGCGTGCTGCGGATCGCCTCGCCCTACTCCGCAGTGCAGACCGAGCTGGCCCAGTCCAGCCAGCGTTTTCTGGCCGTGGTGGGCGTGATGGCCCTGTGCGCCGCGGCCCTGGCCTTCTTCCTGATCCGCCGCACCCAGGGAGCGCTGCGGGCTTTCAGCGAGGTGGTCAGCCAGATGGACGCGCCCGAAGCCTCGGACAAGATCCGCGTCTGCCCCGGCTCCGAGTTCAAGCCCCTGATGGACTCTATCAACACCCTGGCCAAGCGCAACCGCAAGCACCTGCGCCACCTGCTGGACACCCGCAGCCAGTTCGAGGCCGTGCTGGCCAAGATGAACGACGGGGTGGCCATCCTGGACGAGCAGGGCTCCATCCTGGCCCACAACGACGCCCTGGCCGTCCTGCTCGGGTCGCGCAGCGGGGACTGCTCCGGCAAGCATATGCTGGAGGCGGGGCTGGGGCTCGATCTTTTCGAGACCGTGAGCGAAGCCCTGCGCGCGCCCGATCCCCAGCCCATCCGCTTCCAGGCACGGCTTGCCGACGGCCCCGACGTGGACGTGGACGTGGCTCCCTACGCCACCCAGAAGGGCAAGCGCCGCATGGTCCTGGTGCTGCACGACGTGACGCCCATCAAGAACGCGGAGCGCATCCTGCGCGAATTCGTGATCAAGGCCTCGCATGAGCTGCGCACGCCGCTGACCAGCATCCAGGGCTTCGCCGCCACCCTGGTGGAGTCCCCCCCGCAGGACCAGGAGCAGATGGACAAGATGCTCGGCACCATCCTCAAGCGCAGCCAGGAGATGAGCGGCATCGTCACCGACCTTTTGCACACCGCCAGCCCCCAGGCCGAAAAGGCCCAGGGCTGAGGGAACAATACACAACCCGCCGCAAGGAGCCCGCATGGGATTCAGCCTTTTCCCGAAAGAGGTCAAATTTTTCGACCTCTTCAAAGAACAGAACCGCAAGGTGAAAAAAGCGGTCATCATCCTCGACGAGCTCTTCAACACCTTTGAAGACGTTGAGGACCGCTGCACCCTCATCAATATCATCGAGGCGGAAGCCAACACCATCTCGCGCAACATCGCTGCCGAGCTCTCCTCCACGTTCATCACCCCCCTGGACCGCGAGGACATACACCAGATCAACATCACCCAGGAGGCCCTGATAAATCATATCAAGGCCACGGCCACCCGCATCGGCCTCTTCGACTGCGGCGAGATACTCTATCCGTCGCGCCGCCTGGTGCGCTCGCTGCGCGTGATGATCGAGGAAGCGGGGGAGGTGCTGGACAAGCTCTCCAAGAACAAGCACGCCAAGGAGCACATCGAGAAGATCAAGGCCCACAAGTACGAGTGCGAGATGCTCCTGCTGGTCGGCCTGGGCGAGCTCTTCGACCAGAAAAAGGACGAGCCGCAGAGCATGCTGCACGTCATCAAGTGGAACCACGTATACGGCCGCATCGAGCAGGCCGTGGAGCGGGCCGAGCGACTCAGCGACGTGCTCGAAGGGGTGCTGCTCAAAAATGCTTGAGGTCCCACTGCTGCTCGTGGCCATCGTAGTCATCGCCCTGGTCTTCGACTTCACCAACGGGGCGCACGACTCGGCCAACGCCATAGCCACCATCGTCTCCACCAAGGTCCTCTCGCCCAGGACCGCGGTGATGATGGCCGCCGCCCTCAACCTCTTCGGCGCGTTCCTGGGCACCGAGGTGGCCCATACCGTGGGCAGCGGCATCGTCGGGCCGGACATGGTCTCGGGGTGCCGCATCCTGGTGCTGGCGGCCCTGCTCGGGGCCATCTTCTGGAACGTGCTCACCTGGTACCTGGGGCTGCCGTCGTCGTCCTCCCACGCGCTCATCGGCGGGCTCATTGGCGCGGCCATCGCCTACAAGGGCTGGGCCGCCCCCAGCTACGCCTCCATCGCCAAGAAGGTGCTGCTGCCCTTGTTCCTCTCGCCCATGGCGGGCTTCCTGGGCGGCTACCTGCTCATGGTGCTCATCACCTGGATGTGCGTGAAGGCCCACCCGCACACCGTCAATACGGCCTTCAAGAAGCTGCAGATCCTCTCCTCGGCTTTCATGGCCACCAGCCACGGCCTCAACGACGCCCAAAAGACCATGGGCATCATCACCCTGGCCCTGGTGATTTTCGGCCAGCTGCCCGAGGTGACCATCCCCTTCTGGGTCAAGGTTGTCTGCTCCGTGGCCATGGGCCTGGGCACGGCCATGGGCGGCTGGAAGATCGTCAAGACCATGGGGCACAAGATCTTCAAGCTGGAGCCGGTGCACGGCTTCGCCGCCGAGACCGCGGCCTCGATGGTCATCATGGGGGCCTCCGGCTTCGGTGCGCCCATCAGCACCACGCACACCATCTCCACCTCGGTCATCGGCGTGGGGGCCTCCAAGCGCTTCTCCGCGGTGCGCTGGGGCGTGGCGGGCAACCTTGTGGTCGCCTGGGTGCTGACCATCCCCGCCGCCGCCTTCGTGGCCGCGCTCTGCTTTTGGGCCCTGGAGGCCTTGGGCATCAGCTGAACCAATTCCATGCACGCCCGAAGGGCCGCTCCCAGCCGGGGGCGGCCCTTTGTTTTTCCATGGCGCCGCACGGCGCTAAGCGAAAAGGGAGTGCAGAGTGCCGAAGACCCTTTAGGCGTTCTACTGCTCCTCGCGCAAGCAGAGGCCTCCGGCGGCCAAAGGGAGTTCCTCCCTTTGGAATCCCCTCTGGCTTCGCTGATCTTGCCGCACATTCGTCTGGCGCGGGTGGGCAAAGCGGGGCTATACAGGTACATTCCTTCAAAAGGAGCACGGCCATGCCGAACACCCCCGACATCCGGGACCGAGCCATGGGCGCTATCATGGGCGCCTTCGTGGGCGACGCCCTTGGCCTGGGCCCGCACTGGTACTACGACCTGGACCAACTGCGCCGCGACTACGGCGACTGGATCGACGGCTACACCGACCCCAGGCCCGGGCGCTACCACGAGGGCCTCAAGGCGGGCCAGAGTTCGCAGGCGGGCTTCATCCTGGCGCTGACGCTGCGCTCCCTGGTGGAGCGCGGCGGGTACGACCAGGAGGACTTCTGCCGCCGCCTGGACGAGGAGCTCTTCCCGCACCTGGACGGCACCCCGGCCAGCGGCCCCGGCGGCTACACCAGCCAGTCCATACGCGAGGCCTGGAGGCGGCGCACGGTCCAGGGCAGGCCTTGGGGCGAGCCCGGCGGCCCGGCCGACACCACCGAGGCCATTGAGCGCTGCCTGGCCATCGCCGTGCGCTACGCCCTGCATCCGGGCCAGCTGGCCACGGCCGTGGCGCGCAACGCGGCCCTGACCCAGGGCGACGACCTGGTGCTCTCCATGACCGTGGCCTTCTGCTCCGTGCTGGGACAGCTGGTGCAAGGGCATCCATTGGACGCCCGCATCTCCGGCAGGCTCATGGAGCTTGTGCACCGGGGCGAGCTGCCCTTCCACGCGGTCACGCGCGACGATCTCCAGCCGCCGCGCCCCGGCGACCCGGACCCGCCCCGCGCCGGAAGGTTCGCCTCCCCGGACGCGCTGCTCTCGCCCGCGTACATGGCAGCAGCAGCCGCCGACCCCGGCGTCAGCATAGAACCGGCCTGGAAGGTATCCCTGGTCTACGGGATGCCCTGCGCCATCTACCACCAGCTCCCGGCGGCGTATTACCTGGCGGCCCGCTTCAAGCACGACTTCGAGTCCGCCGTGCTCCACGCGGTCAACGGCGGGGGGCAGAACCAGGCCAGGGCCATCCTGACAGGAGCCCTGGCCGGGGCGCAGACGGGCCTGCGGGGCATTCCGCGTCGCTTCCTGGAAGGGCTGGAGGATGCGCCCGCGTTGCAAGGCCTGGCGGGCGCTCTCGCCGACGCGGCCGTGACAGGCTGATCGCGCTTCATCCGCCTGTTGACGGCCCGGCGCGAAAAGGTGCAAGGATGGAGTAATTCTCCAGATCGAGGAGGCTCCATGAGACTTGCGTACCGAAAGATCATACCGATGGCCCTGCTGGCGCTCTGCGCCTTCATGGCGGCACCGCACCGGGCCGCGGCCCAGAACACCGGGCAGGACCCCGGCGGGCGCATCGTGCGCACCGAAAGCGGCGAACGCTACTACCTGGACGAAAAGGGCACCCTGCACCGCATCGTGCGCGAGGCGCGCGACCCCGGCGGTGTGGAGGGCATCTTCTACTACATCGAGGACGACGACCGCCCCGTGGTGGAGCGCGGGGGCACAGGCCTGTATTACCTGGACTCCTCCGGCCGGTTCCACCCCGTGGAGAGCGCCCCTCCGCCCAGCCCCCAGCCCTACACCGTCATCCCCGGCAGCGAAGCGAGGGCTCCCAGGGCGCTCCCCTGTTCCGCGCAGGTGGAGAGCTGCATGGCCGGATGCCGGGGCATCTCCCCGAGGCAGGCGGCGGACAGGCCCAACTGCGTGGCCATCTGCGAAGAGATCCGCCGCAACTGCAGAGACCGCTGAGCCCGCCGGGAAAACCCTGAGTGAAAATGACCCCCAGAGAAGCAATCCAGAACATAAGGAGCCGAGATGCGAGACACGACCAGACACATCCTCCCGAATGCCCTGCGCGCGCTGAGCGTCGCCGTCATCCTGGCGGCCCTCTGCCTGCTGGGCACGGACTCCCAGGCATACAAGCCCGCCCCCGCCCCAGGGGCTGAAGGGACGCAGCAGCGGCCCACCCGCGTCTACAGGGACGACAACGGCCAGCTCTACTATGTGGACGACCAGGGCGCGCTGCACACCATCCAGCGGCGCGGCGTGATAACGGAGCAGAACGGAGACAGCAACGTGTTCTACCTCAAGGGAGACGAGAGGCCCTACTCCCTGGACAACTCCGGGCGGCTCTTCTACCGCGACAACGACGGGACCATGCACTTCATCGACGAATCAGGCCCTGGCAAGCCCATCGACCCCTTGCCGCTGCTGAGGGACTCCAAGGTCTACCCCGCGCTGCAGAGCGGCAAAAGCCCCTCCTACTGCGCAAGCGAGCTTCGGAAATGCAAGGAGCGCTGCTCCGGGCTCTCCTCCTCCAAGCGGAAGGCCTGCATGGAGGACTGCGCCTCGGACAACGACCAGTGCCTGAGAATGTACTAGCGTAACGGCGCTGCCCGTCCCTCGCGGGACGGGCGCGCATTGACGGACGGCGGCGCTGCAGGCCGCCGTCCGATGGGAGACAATCCATGCCCACGTTCAAGGCGAAGGACGGCACGAGGATATACTACAACGACTGGGGCACCGGGCAGCCCGTGGTGTTCAGCCACGGCTGGCCGCTCTCCTCCGAAGCCTTCGAGGACCAGATGTTCTTCCTGGCCTCCAGGGGCTTCCGCTGCGTCGCCCACGACCGCAGGGGCCACGGCCGCTCGGACCAGCCCTGGCACGGTAACGACCTGGACACCTACGCCGACGACCTGCACCGCCTGGTCAAGGAACTGGACCTCAAGGACGCCGTCCACGTGGGCCACTCCACCGGAGGCGGCGAAGTGGTGCGCTACATCGGCAGGCACGGCTCCAAGCGCGTGGCCAAGGCCGTGCTCATCGGGGCCATCCCGCCGCTGATGCTCAAGACCGAGGCCAACCCGGGGGGCCTGCCCATGGAAGTCTTCGACGGGATCAGGGCGGGCGTGCAGGCCGACCGCTCCGGGTTCTTCAATGATCTGCCAGTGCCTTTCTACGGCTACAACCGCCCGGGGGCCAAGACCTCCGAGGGCGTTCGCTACGCCTTCTGGCGGCAGGGCATGGCGGCCGGGTTCCCGGCCTGCTACTTCTGCGTCAAGGCCTTCTCCGAGACGGACCTCACCGAGGATCTCAAGAAGGTGGACGTGCCCACCCTGTTCCTGCACGGCGACGACGACCAGATCGTGCCCATCGGTGCTTCGGCCATGCTGGCGCACAAGCTCGTGCCCGGCTCGATCCTCAAGGTCTACCCCGGCGCGCCCCACGGCATGTGCACGACCCACAAGGACCAGGTCAACGCGGACCTGCTCTGGTTCATACAGGAGGGGGAGGTGTAGCCCTGGCCCACCCCGGACAAATAAAGAGAGCCCGCCATGAGCGGGCTCTCTCGTCTGCGATGCTATGGGCGGAGCGGGCCTAGAAAGGCACGTCGTCCATGCCCGAGGCCTCCGAGGGGAAGGCGGGGCCGTGGTCGTCCTCGCGGGGTTGCTGCTGGGGGCGTCCGCCGCCCTGCTGCCTGGGGGGCTGTCCGCCGCCCTTGCGCTCGTTCCAGCCGCCCTCGCCGCCGGGAGCCGCCTCCACGCCACCGCCCTTGGAGTCCATGAACTGCACGGTGTGCCCGGGGCCGGAGACCACGATCTCGGTCATGTAGCGCTTCTGCCCCTGCTGGTCGTCCCAGCTGCGGGTGCGCAGGCTGCCCTCGATGAACACCAGGCGGCCCTTGCTCAGGTAGTTGGCGCAGGTCTCGGCGACCTTGCCGTACACCTTGACGCGGTGCCACTCGGTGCGCTCTTCCTTCTGGCCCTCGCGGTTCTTGAAGGACTCGTCCGTGGCCAGGGAGAACTCCGCCGCGGGCTGGCCCGAGGGCAGATAGGTGAGCTTCGGGTCCTGCCCGAGCCTGCCGATGAGAATGACCTTGTTGACGCTGCCGGCCATGCGGCACCTCCAGGTGATTGCTTGAGTGTCGTGCCGCCGGCGCCCGGGGGCGCGGCGGTCTTTATATTTTTCGCCTACAGCGTTCCGGCCCTGTCTTCCAGGGCGTCCAGGGCGTCCTCGATCTTCTGGGTGAGGGCCTGGGCCTCGTGGACGTTCCAGGTGCCCAGGGCGTCCTGCAGGCTGCGCACGAGGCCGCTCACGGCCTCAAGGCCGGGGGTGAGCCCCTTGCGGATGGCCGGGGAGAGCTCCCCCGCCGCCATGCGCGCGTGCAGGGTGTCCACCAGTTCGAGCACGCCCTGCCTGGCCGGGGCGTAGTCGTTGCCGGGGGGGTAGGCCATGTCCCACAAGGTGGGCCAGGCCCGCTCCACGGCGGCGATGTCCAGGGTCGAAACGCTCACGCGCACCTGCAGCAGCTTGCTCATCACCCGTCCTCCTCAAGAGAGGTGTCATAGCGGTAAGTACGCCACATGCAACGCCGACCGGCCGTGGAAAAAAGCCTCCGGCGGCCAAAGGGTCTTCGACCCTCTGGACTCCCACCCGGCTTCGCGTCCGGCCCGGGAGCCCTTGAGCCGCACCGAGCACCATCCGTAGCGCTATTCGCGCTCCTCCCAGTCCGACTGCACCCGGTTCACAACGTCGCGGATCATGTCCATCTGGTTCTCCGGGCAGACGCTGACCAGGGGCTGGCCCGCGTCCACGTTCTGGTCGTAGGAGAAGTACACGGCGTAGAGTATGCCCTCGGGCCCGTTATAGGCCAGAGGCTTTTCGCGCTTCATGCGCGAAACGATGAAGAGGTCCATGCCGTCCTTGACCTTGATGGACTGGCAGCCCGAAACCTTGACCTTCTTGTCCACCTCGGGGGCGAAGAGGTACTTGGCCCGCTCCGGCGCGGGGAACAGGAAGAGCACCTTCTTCAGGATGGCCTGGGTGACCTCCTCCTTGGTGAAGAAGTGGCGCAGCACCATGAGCGGGGTTCCGGCCTCCACGAAGGTGCCGTCCAGCTGGGTGTTCACGCTCTGCACCTCGCCCTTGCGGGTGCAGGTGATGGGCCTGGGGTTGCGCTCGCGCTCCAGG
Source organism: Fundidesulfovibrio soli (assembly GCF_022808695.1). Taxonomy (NCBI): domain Bacteria; kingdom Pseudomonadati; phylum Thermodesulfobacteriota; class Desulfovibrionia; order Desulfovibrionales; family Desulfovibrionaceae; genus Fundidesulfovibrio; species Fundidesulfovibrio soli. Next base: position 67,262 of record NZ_JAKZKW010000002.1, on the reverse strand, counting down.
GTGGCCAACAGGGTGCCGGGCTTCTCTCTCCAGGTGCCGGAGGGGGCGTAGACCTTGGTCCCCTCACCCGCCACCTTGAACTGCACCTTGCCCGCGTGGGGGGCCAGGATGGCGACTTCCTCGTACGGCGAGGCCTTGATTTCCTCGAGGATGGCTTTCACGTCCTGCACGGATGACCCCCTAGCGGTAGTACAGGTTGCGGCCGCCGATGGTCTGGAAGGCCTGCACCAGGTTGTTTCTGATCTCGCGGCGGTCCCAGATGCCCTGGATGTGGCCGCGCGCCAAGGCGTTGTAGGCCTTGTGGTAGTCGGGCGCGATGTCGATGCCGGTGGTCTCCTTGATGACGCCGGGGCCGGCGAAGCCGATGTTGGCCGAGCGCACCGAGAACTGGTAGGGCGAACAGCCCAGGAAGCTGGCCACCGGGCCCGCGTAGGAGTTGGTGTCGTAGAGCACTGTGTAGAGCCCGCCCGCCTCGATGTAGCGGCGCACGGCCATGGTGGCCCTGGGCATCTGGATGACGCCGTTGGTGCCCTCCTGGATGCGGATGCCCGCCGTGCCGTGCACGTAGGCCAGGAAGGGGTAGTGCTTCTTGCGGGCGCGCGACAGGGCCCGGATGAACTTCTCGCCCTCGGCCGCGCCCACGGTGCCGCCGCGGAAAGGGGCCACCAGCACGCCGATGACGATCTTGATGCCGTCGATGGAGGCCTCGTAGGTCAGGCAGGAACTCTTGATCTTGTTCTTGCTCTTGGCTTCCTCGATCTTCTGGTCGAAGCCGGGGTAGTCCAGCGGGTTGCCCGCCTCGACATCCTGGCCGAACTCGACGGTGGAGTCCTTGTCCAGCACGTTGTGCAGGAACCACTGGTACTCCATGGGGAAGTGGTGGCCGCAGTACTGGCACACGCCCGCGAAGTCGCCGAAGAGGTCCGGGGCCCAGAGGTCCAGGCAGCCGTGGGTGGAGGAGTTGGGACAGGTGACGGCCTTGTCCTCCCGGGCCTTGGGGCTCACGTAGCCCTCGTCCCAGTCGGCGGTGAGGCAGATGCCCTCCTCGGCGCAGGAGAGCTCGGTGAGCTTCTGGATGGTCTGGGTGTCCACCTTGCGCGCGGAGCCGCTCTTGAAGGGCCGCAGCACCTTTTCGAGCACCACGCCCGCCTCGGCCCTGGTCTCCTCGACCAGGGTCTTGAGCTTCTCGCCGTAGGTGCGCAGGAACTCGTAGCGCAGGTAGGAGTAGGTGGACCAGGAGACCTGCTGCAGGCTGTCGGCAAGGCGGCGCGAGGCCGGGGTCTTGTCGCGCATGGCGTCCTTGGCCATGTTGCGGAACTTGCTGTAGCGCTTCCAGACCAGGCGGTCCGCCGCGCCCTCGTCCAGCACCCAGCGCACGAACATGGACTCGGGGTCGGCCACGGTGTCCTGCTTGCGGCGCTTGAGCGCCATGCCGCGGATCAGGCCCAGGCCCTTGACGCCCAGGAAGGCCTCGTCCGTGGCCATGATCATCTCCTGGCGCAGGCGCTTGAAGAAATCGTAATGGTAGGGGCGCGCGCCCAGGGGCGGCTCGTGCACCACGCGGTCGATGTAGCCCATGCGCAGGTTGTCGGCCGCGGTGATCTTCAGGCGCTCGGCGCACTCCTCGATCATGCTCACCGGGGCGCGCTGACCCTGGCGGATGCCGGACTCGATGGCCGCCGCGCCTTCGGGAGAAATGACGGAGTAGTAGCCGTGGGAGAGCATCAGCCTGGTGTCCGCCAGGGCGATGGCCTCGGCGCCGCCGGAGCCGCCCTCGGAGAAGCAGGCGATCACGGGCACGCGCAGGGCCGACATCTCGTAGAGGTTGCGGGCGATCTGCTGGGCCGCGCCGGGGTAGTCCTCCACGGGGAAGGCGCCGGGGGTGAACACGTAGGTGTGGATGGGGATGTTCTCCGTCTCCGCGACCTTCATGTACTGCAGGGCCTTGGCGTTGCCCCAGGGCTTCACGGAGCCGCCGTTGCGGAACTCCTGCCCGTGGCCCTTCTCCTGCCCGATGACCATCACGGGCTGGTTGTGCACCTTGTCGCCGATGCGGCGGGTGACGTAGGCCCTGGCGATGACCATGGAGGGGTCGATGGAGTATTCGTCCTGCCCGCCGATCTCGGTGTAGTTGTCGTAGACGAACTCGAGAATGTCCTTGAGGGTGATGCGCTGCGGATGCCGCACGATGCGCACCTTGTCCATGGGGACCAGCTCGGCGTCGAGCTTCTTCTCCACGAAATCGAAGAGGTCCTGGAGCTGGGCGAGCAGCTTGACCTTCTGGGGCATGGCCTCGGCCTGCTCCCTGGCGCGGAACTCGGCGAGCTTCTCGGCGAGCAGTCCCACGTCCCCGGGCTGGCGGGAGCCGAAGATGTCCTGGATGTACTGGAGCCTGTCGGCCAGCTCCTGAGTGCTTTTTTCGATATCCATAGGGTTGGTTGGCTTCGTGTGTTGGCGTTGTTTAGAACACCAGGATGTCCGACGTCTTCTCCCGCAGGAAGGCGATGTTGGACTTCATGGGGTTGCCTTCCTGGTCCTGGCCTTCGAGCACCAGCCGGTCCAGGAACTCGACACCGCGGGACTTGGCCTCGGCCAGGTCCTTGCCCCAGATGATGGCCAGGGCGAGGTTGGGGTCGAACTCGGTGGGGATCACGTAGGGCTTGTCCTGCGGGATCTGGGAATGCATGGAGAGCCAGGGGGCCTGGGGCGGGTTGAAACGGTCGATGCGTCCGACCCAGGGGGTGAAGCGGTTGGCGGGGTCCTCGGCGATGATGCGGTACTCGATGCCGATGCCCTCGAAGGTGATGTCCTGCTGGGTGAAGCCCATGGGGTCGCCCAGGCCCATGCGGATCTGCTCCTTGATGATGTCCACCCCGGGCTGGCCCTTGAGGCGCGAGATGGCGGCGGAAACGCCGTTCTCCACCTGGATGCGGGTGTTGACCTCCATCAGGAAGGGCTGGCCCGCCGGGGTGACGATCCACTCCCAGGTGCCCACGTTGTCGTAACCGACCTCCTTGGCGATGGCCAGGGAGTGGTTTGTGATGTCGTCCAGCACCTTGCCGGCGTCGAAGCTGTATTTGATCTGGTCCGGCGCGAAGCCGGGGGCGATCTCAACGCGCTTCTGGCGTCCGGTGGACTGGATGGTGCAGTTGCGGGTGCCGAAGTGGGCTATGGAGCCGTGGCGGTCGGCCGCGATCTGCACTTCGAGGTGGTTGAAGTCCAGGATGCGCTGCTCGATGAGCACGCCCTCGTCGTGGAACTGGCGCTTGGAGTAGTTGCGGATGCGCCGGTACACGGTCTTGAAGTGGTCCAGGTTGTGGACCTCCTCGATGCCCATGCCGCCGCCGCCCGCAGAGGCCTTGACCAGCACGCGGGCCAGGTCGATGCCCTGCTCGGCCTGGAAGCGGAACAGGGAGTCCGCGATCTCCTCGGCCTCGAGCTCGTCGTAGACGGGCCTGTCGGACCCGGGCACCGTGGGCACTCCCAGGGAGCGCGCCAGCCGCTTGGTGTTGATCTTGTCGCCCAGGGTGCGGATCACGCGCCAGCTGGGTCCGATCCAGATCATGGGGCGGGTGCGCTCGCACACCCGGCGGGCGAAGCGGTAGTCCTCAGCGAAATAGCCGTAGCCCGGATGCACGGCGGTGGCCCCGGCGTGGTCGGCCACGGCCATGATCTCGTTGGCGTCGTGGTAGGAGCTGATGCGGAAGGCCTGGCCGCCAAGCTCCCTGGCCAATGAGAGGTGGCCCGAGGCTTCGTCCTCGGCGGTGTAGACGCAAACAAAATCCAGGCCCAGCTTGCAGCAGGCCTGGATGATGCGCATGGCGATCTCGCCCCGGTTCGCAACCAGTACTTTATGTCGCGTGCTCGTCGTCAATGTGGCACCCACGGTTTTTGCTTTGAGTGATTTGATACTTCTGGACCTCAAGCACCAGCTTGTCCAGCTTCTGCTCCTGGATCAAGGTGAGGTCCGTGAATGTGAGCCCGGCCAGCTCGCCATTGCGCCTGGCCACCCGGGCCGCAAGGCCGGAAATCAGTTTGCGCCCCTTGCACACGAGGTCAAGCTCACGCTCGTCGCCGGGCTGGAGCAGGCTCCGCGGGTCCGCCAGGGAGATTCCGCCCGCGCTGACGTCCCCCACGTGGTACGGCTCGGGCATCCCGGCCGCCAGCGCGACGAGGCCGGGCATACTGGCCCTGAAGGCCTTGCGGTGCTCGTTGGCGTCGCCCTCGTAGCTGAATTCCAGTTCGTTCATCCCTCAACCTGCACTTCCAGGACGAAATCCAGGCGTCTGTTGCGAGCCCGGTTGGCGTCGCTCGTATTGGGGAAAAGAGGTTCTAAATCAGCTAACCCGGTGGATGTCAACCGTGTCGGGGGCACCCCCTGGGAGAGCAGGAAGCGCAAGGCAGTCACGGCCTCGAGGGAGGACACCTCCCAGTTGTTTCGGAACCTGGACTGGGGCGGCGGGGGCACGTCGTCGGTAAAGCCCTTGATATGCACGCGCTGGTCCGGGTGGCGGGCCAGGAAATCCTTGATGGCCGTCACGCGCTGGCGGCCCAGGTCCGTGAGCTGGCCCGGGTCCCCGGGGGCGAACATGCCGTCGGTGGGCACCGAGATGATTGCGCGGGCGCCATCGAGGTTGGTGCGCATGGAGGTTTCGCCGCGCCCCTTGAGGAAGGCCGTGAGGTCCTCGTAGACTTGGCGTTCCCGCTTGATGAGCTGCTCGCGGAGGTTCACCTGCTCCAGGGCCTTCTCCGTGATGGCGTCGCTCGGTTTGGAGAGGGGCCGCATGGACGTGGTGCCGCCCTTGAGCTGTTTGCGCACGCTCTCGAGGGTCTCGGTCACGCCCTCCGGCTTGAGCGAGGCCAGGGAGAACAGAAAGATGAAGAAGGCCATGAGCAGCATGGAGAGGTCGGCCAGGGTGATGACCCAGACCTGCGGCAGCGAGGTGTCCTCCTGCTCATCATCGAAGAGTCCGTTCTCATCCGCCATAGGTCCTCTCCTTGGGAGGAACGAAGGAGGAGAGCTTGTCCCGCACGAGCACGGGGTTGTTGTTCTGGAGGATGCAGCGCGCGCCCTCGAAGATGATCTCCAGGTTGAGCAGCTCCTGCTGGGTGCGCGCCCTGAGCTTTCCGGCCACGGGCAGGAACACCAGGTTGGCCAGCAGGGCGCCGTAGAAGGTGGTGAGCAGGGCCACGGCCATGGCCGGGCCGAGGGTCTTGGGGTTCTCCAGGCGCGCCAGCATCTGCACCAGGCCGATGAGCGTGCCGATGAGACCGAATGCCGGGGAGAATGTGCCCAGGGACCTGAAGACCGTCTCGCCGATCTGATGGCGGCGCCTGAGGGAGTGGATCTCGATGCGCAGCGTGTCCTGGATGAGCTGCGGCCCGGCGTTGTCCGCGATGAGCTTGCAGGCCTTTTTGAGGACCATGTTGTCCGTGCGGATCTTCTCCAGGGCCAGGAGGCCCTCCCGGCGGGAGATGTCCGCGATGCGCACCATGACGTTCACCACCTCCTGGGCGGTGACCTTGCGCGAGGCGAATATCTTGAAGCCTGCCTTGAAGGCCTGTACTACTTCCTCAAGAGGATGGCTGACGCAGATGGCGGCCAGCGTGCCACCCACCACGATCATCACGGCGGGTGGGTCCATGAACTGGAGCAGGGAGCCGCCCATAAAGATGGCCCCGAGCACCAACCCCATGCCGGTGGTCAACCCGAGCAGGGTCGCTATGTCCATCGCTACAACTCTCCTCGTCAAACTACCCGGAGAAGGCGCGCCCAATGCAGGACAGAATTTCAGTGGAGAAGGCAGTGAAGCACCTTGCCGGAGCGCTGCCCCCGGGCTTCAGGCCCGAGGCCGCCGTCATCCTCGGCACGGGCCTGGGCGACGTGGCGGAAGGCCTTACCCCCGTGCTCTCGGCGGACTACCGCGAGATACCCGGCTTTCCCGAATCAACGGTGCCGGGCCACGCCGGACGCCTGCTGGCGGGCGCGCTCAGGGGCAGGCCCGTGCTGGTGTGGCAGGGGCGCTTTCATTTGTATGAAGGGTACACACCGGGCCAGGTCTGCATGGGGGTGCGCGTCTCCGCCCTGCTGGGCGTGCGCACGCTGATCATCACCAACGCGGCCGGGGCGCTCGACCCCAAGTACAACGCAGGAGGATTACTGGCCATTGTGGACCATGTCAATCTGACGGGGCGCAGCCCGCTCACCGGTCCCAACGAGGACTCCTGGGGGCCCAGATTCCCGGACATGAGCCGGGTCTACAGCCCCCGCCTGCTGCGGATCGCCCAGGACCGCGCCATGAACCTGGGGCTGCGCCTGGAGCTCGGGGTCTACGCGGGCGTGGCCGGGCCGCAGCTTGAGACCCCGGCCGAAACCCGCTTCCTGCGGGCCATCGGCGCGGACGCGGTGGGCATGTCCACGGTGATGGAAGCCATCGCGGCGAGGCACATGGGCCTGGAGGTGCTTGGCCTCTCCTGCCTGGTGAACAAGAACCTGCCCGACTGCATGGCCGAGGTGAGCATCGAGGAGGTGCTGGCCGTGGCGCAGAGTTCAGGTAAGGACCTGAGCCTCCTTCTAGCCGACATTGTGGAGAAGCTCGATGGGTAGGCTCACTTGCACCGCCGCGCTGCTGGCGTTCGTGGCCGTGCTGACGTTGTGCCCCCCCGGCTGGGCCGCCAGGGGCGCGTTCACCGGCGGCAGGGAGCTGGAGGCGGAAATCCGCAAGAACATGACCCGCCACGGCGTCAAGGGTCTCACCATCGCCCTGGTGGACGACCAGCACGCCCTCTGGGCGCAGGCCTTCGGCCTGGCCGACGAGGCCAGGGGCGTCCCGGCGACGCTGGACACCATCTTCCGGGTGGGCTCCATCTCCAAAGCGGTCAGCTCCGTTCACGTGATGCAACTGGCCGAATCAGGGCTGGTGGACATCGACGCCGACATCAAGACCTACGTCCCCGAATTCTCCATCCGCAGCCGCTTCGGGCCGGACACGCTTATCACCCCGCGGATGCTCATGTCCCACCATTCGGGCCTGCCCACGGACGTGGTGGCGGGCATGTGGTCCGACCATCCGCAGTCCCTGGCGGCCTACATCCCCACACTCGCGCAGGAGAGCATGGCCGCCCCCCCGGGCAAGCTCTGGCGCTACTCCAACGTGGGATTCAGCCTGCTTGGGCGCATGGTGGAGAAGGTGCAGGCCCAGAGCTTCGACCAGTCCGTGCGCTGGAGCCTGCTGGAGCCCCTGGGCATGACCAGCTCCAGCTATGTAATGACCCCGGAGCTGGCCCCGCGCTACTCGCAAGGCTACTCCGGCGGCAAGGAGACGCCCCGCCCCGCCCTGCGGGACCTGCCCGCCGGGTCGCTCTACTCCACCGCGACGGACATGGCCGCCTTCATCCAGGCCATGCTGGCCGGAGGGGGCGACGTCCTCTCCCACCGGTATTTCCGCCAGATGGTCACGCCCCAGTTTCCCGGCCTGCCCCTGGATTTCGAGTTCCAGATGGGGCTTGGCTTCATGCTATCCGGGCTGAACCTCTCCGACGGAAGCCGGCTGATCTGGCACGCGGGCACGGCCCTGCCCTTCCAGGCCTTCATGGCCATGGAGCCCAACCGCAAGCTCGGGGTGGTGGTGCTGGCCAACTCGCAGGAGGCCGCGCATTTCATCTCCGACATGGCGTTGAAGGCCCTGGAGCTGGCCGTGGCCTCGCGCCCGGGCCCCGCCGCCCGCCCCGTGCCCGGGAGCCGCGTGTTCAGGCCCGAGGCCTTCCGGCCGGAGAAGCTCACCCCGGAGGAGCTGGCCACCTATGCAGGCGACTATGCCGGAGAGGGCGGCCTGCTGAGCACCATCCGGCTGGTGGACGGCGTGCTCAAGGCCAGCGTGGAAGGACGGGACGTGGAGCTCACCCCGGCCAGGGGCGGCCTGTTGCGGCTTCAGCCGGAAAAGAGCCTGCTGCCCCAGCTGCCCAAGGCCGGGCAAGAGGAGTATCTGGAGCACGTGCACCCCGACGGGCAGGACGTGCTGGTGCTCAGGGGCAGGGCCAGGCCCGTGCCTCTGGTGAAGCTCGAGAACAAGTCCATCCCCGAGGCCTGGACGGCCCGGCAGGGTGTCTACGCCGCCTCGGGCGAATGCGCCGGGCTGTGCTACAAGGCATTGGCCCTGACCGTGCGCGACGGCCAGCTCATGGCGGTGATCGGCGTGTCGCTTCCCGGGGAAGATGCGCCGTCAATCCCGGCCGTATCCCCGCTCGTCGTGCTGGGGGACGACCAGGCAGTGGTGGCGGGCCTGGGCATCGGCTCGGGCGCGACGCTCCGGGCCGTTGAGGACGGGCTGTACTACTCCGGCTACCACTTCAAACGCATGCCCTGAGCCTCCCGGGAAGGCGGGGCTGCGGAGGCGGGCGCTCCGCCCTAGTCTCTCAGGCCGATGACTCCCCGCCTGCCCAGCTCGCGCAGGAACCCCGCCACGGCCAGCTCGGCCTCGCGCCCGGGCAGGCTGTAATGCTCCGCCAGACGCGCGGCCATATCCCGCACGGAGTTGCGGCCGTCGATCAGCTCCCAGCAGAAGGTGCCCAGCTCGTCCAGCTCCAGCTTGCGCTCCAGAGGCTTGCCGTCCCACATGCCCAGCCGCCGGGCCATGCCCGCGAACCACGGCTTGTAGGCGCTCAGATAGATCAGCCGCGCGAACCCCTGCTCCGTGCGCTCCTCGCGCACCAGGCGGTTGCGCGCGGGGCGCATGTCCAGGTTGCGCCGCCTCTCTTCCGCACCTTCCGGGGCGGGGGCTGGCTCAACCGGCTTAGCGGGGCGGCGTTTGAACCACATAGCGTGCGCAGACCTCCTTGAAGAATTGCGGGGAAAGCTCCCCCGTGTGCACGGCCAGCACGGCCAGGATCCTGGACTCGTCCCCGAGCCAGACCGCCGCCCGCAGCAGGCGCAGGGCGGGCAGCCAGCGCGCGGCCAGGCGTCGGGCCGCGCCCGCCTGGACCTCCGCCGGGGGATGGAGCGCCGCCGCGAAGTCCGGCCCTTGGAGCCGCCCCGGGACGAATACCCTTGCCTTGCCCCGCCTGTCCGGGAACACCTTCCCGGCCCAGGCCTCCAGGCTGGTGCCGCGCAGGATGGCCTGCGCCGGGGCGAAGCGGTGGTATTCCAGGCTGCTGCGCCCGGCCCGGAAGAGAAACCTGAAATGGCCCAGCTGGACGCTGCATTCCGCCAGGGTGAAGCCCGGCGGGGCCTGCGCCGAAACGTCGTAGAGGCGCAGCAGGCCGGGGTCCGACGCGCGCAGGGTGCGGGCGCAGCCCAGCCAGGGCTCAGCGCTTTCGGCAGGATGTGCATGAGGCACGGCCAGCACGGCCAGGTCCGCGCCCCCAGCTCCTTGGAGTCCGGGGAGCACACACAACACGGCCTCGCCCCCGTCCGGCCCGAGGCAGGCCAGCACGGCCCCACCCGGGGCCAGAACTTCACCGAGCTTTGCCGCCATCGGCCCAGGAGCGTCGTCCGGTGCGAAGCGGTATTTGCGCTTGAGCCTGCCCAGCACACCGGCCGGTGCCGACCCGGGCTTCACGCGCTGCCAGCGCAAGGTCAGTCGCGGGCCGTCCGCGTCGTCCAGGCGCAGGTACCCCTTGCCCAGGGCGGCTGGCTCCCACCCGGCGGGGGCCTCTAGGCCCAGCCCGTCCCAGAAGATGGGGTGCGCCCCGCTCACAGCAGGACCACGTTGGTCACGTCCGGGGGGCAATCCACACGGATGGGGAGCCCGGCGAAGCCCAGCCCGGCGGAGAGCACGATCCTGCGGCCGTCCACCTCGCTCAGGCCCGGGCCGAGACGCCTGTCCGCCTGGTTGACCAGCGGCCCCATGAGGGGCAGGCGGATCTGGCCCCCGTGGGTGTGCCCCACGAGGCTCAGCCAGGGCAGCCTGGCGGTGGGCAGCTCCATGACGCTCTGCGGGTTGTGGGCCAGCAGCAGGGTGGAGTCCGGGTCCGCCCCGTCCAGGCAGGCCATGCGCCTGTCGCGCTCCCAGTAGTCGCGCGCGCCGCAGAGCTGGAAGCGCCCCCAGGGGCCGGACAGCTCCACGCGGCTGTCACGCAGGGGGATGACTCCGTTGCGCCGGTGGAAGGCGCAGACGGCCTCGGGGTCGATGTAGCAGTCATGGTTGCCGAGCACCGCGAACACCGGGGCGACGGCTGCCAGGGCCTTGAAGAAGGGCGACGTCTGGGCGGCCGTTTCCAGGTGGTATTCCACCAGGTCGCCCCCGAAGAGGATCACGTCCGGCCCGAAGCCGCGCACCAGGGCCAGGGCCTGCTCCAGGTTTGAGTCAGGCAGGAAGAACCCGGCGTGCAGGTCGGTGATCAGGCTCAGGCGCAGCGGTTTGCCCGGCGTTGCCTTGGGGCTTCGCGTCAGCTCGATGCGCCGTTCGATCACCCCTGGAGAGGACTCGCCCTCCCCCCCGCGCAGCACGGGGACCACGGCCAGCGACCCAGCCGCGGCCACGGTGCCCCAGGCCAGGAAGCGACGCCTGGAGCCGTCGTGCGCCGCGCCGCCGGCGGGGCGGCCCCCGCGCATCACGGCCAGGGCCAGGAGCACGTCCAGCACGGCCAGCGCCGCAAGCAGGCTGAGATAGAAAAACAGACGACTGATAACGTCCTGGACCCCGAGCGCCACTGCGACGAGAGCAGCCAACGGCAAGCCGCAGTACAGCCGGACGAAAAGGCGATGCCGGTCGCGCCCCAGCCTGCCCCGGCAGCGCCACATGAGCACCGGGCCCGCCAGGACGATCGCCGGAACGAGGGGGAAGGCCAGCAGCAGCAGCGGATGCGCGCCGTGGAATCCGAGAATGGTCATGGTGTCCTCAAAAATGATCCCCCGCTGATAGACGGACTTGCCCCTGCCTGTCCATCACGTTACCATGCGCCCAAAATAACAAATTACCGTCCTTCTTCTGGCGGCGAGATGAAAACACTCGATTTTAAACGCCTGCGCCTCTCCATCATCGTGTTCACGGTGGGTTTTTCACTGTTGCCGCTGCTGGTGCTGGGCATCGGGATCAAGCAACGCTTCTCCAGCGCCTACCAGGACGCCCTGCGAGGCAACCTGCGCACCCTGGTGGAGAGCAAGCGCAACGCAATCGACCTCTTCCTCAACGAGCGGTTGAGCCAGGTGACGACCCTGGCCAGCGCCCTCAGCTTTGAGGAATCCTCCGATCAGCCCGCGCTGGAGCGCATCTTCGCGCTCATGCAGAGCTCCACGCGCTACTACATCGACATCGGCGTCATCGGCATGGACGGCTACCACATGGCCTACGCCGGGCCCTACAACCTGGAGGGCCTGAACTACAAGAACGAGGAGTGGTTCGCCAAGGTCACGTCCAAGGGCGTCTACATCTCGGACGTGTTCCTTGGTTTCCGCAAGGTGCCCCACATCATCATCGCGGTGCTGCGCCGGGAGGGCAACCGATCCTGGATCGTGCGGGCCACCATCGACTCCGACATCTTCGAATCCTTCGTGAAGCGCGTGCAGATGGGCCGCAAGGGCGACGCCTTCCTGCTCAACGACAAGCAGGTGCTCCAAACCAACCCCCGCTTCGGCGGCCACGCCATGGAGGACATGGAGCTGCCCTTCCGCGTGGAGGGCCGCTTCCAGGGCGTGCGCGTGCAGGAGCTCACGGTGAGCCACCGCTCCTATCTGTATGGCTGGACGTGGCTCGAAAACAAGGACTGGATGCTGGTCATCCGCGAAGACCCCGAGGACGAACTGCGTCCCCTGTTCGAAGCCGAATACCTCGTCTGGCTGCTGCTGGCCGGGGGCGTGGCCGTGATCATCGCCGGCACCGTCATCGTCACAAATTCCATGGTGCGCAGGCTGGAGAAGGCCGAGCGCGAGAAGGCCGAGCTGGACGCCAACCTCACCCAGTCCGGCAAGATGGCCGCCCTGGGCAAGATGGCGGCGGGCGTGGCCCACGAGATCAACAACCCCCTGGCCATCATCCGCGAGCAGGCCGGCTGGATCAAGGACCTGCTTGAAGAGGACGAGGTCAAGGCCGTGCCCCAATTCAAGGAAATCTACGACTCCGTGCACCGCATCGAGCACCACGTGGAGCGCGCCAAGACCGTGACCCACCGCATGCTCGGGTTCGCGCGCAGGATGGAGCCATCCCTGCACGAGGTGGATTTCAACAAGCTCCTGGGCGAGACAGTGCAGTTCCTCAAGACCGAAGCCCTGCTGCGCAACATCGACGTGCGCCTGACCCTCGGGGAGAACCTGCCCCCCACCAAGTCGGACCCGACGCAACTGCAGCAGGTGTTCCTGAATCTCATCGACAACGCCATCGACGCCATCGGCAAGAACGGGCAGATCACCCTGACCACCCGCTACCACGCCGACAAGAACGAACTCGCGGCCGTATTCACCGACACGGGCTGCGGCATTTCACCGGAAACGCTGGACAAGATCTTCGACCCCTTCTTCACGACCAAGAAGCCCGGCGAAGGCACCGGGCTCGGCCTGGCCATAGCCTTCGGGATCATCGAAAAGCTGGGCGGGCGCATCACCGTGACGAGCACGCTGGGGAAGGGGACCACCTTCACTGTCTACGTCCCGGCGGTCTGACGAAGGAGGCGGCATGGATCAGGCGCGGATACTGGTGGTCGATGACGAGCGGGACTACAACGAGACCATCGTCAAGCGGCTGCGGCGCAGGGGCTTCGAGGCGGAGACGGCCCTCTCCGGCCCGGAGGCCCTGGAGCTGCTGTCAGCCAAGAGCTTCGACGTGGCCCTGCTGGACATCATGATGCCCGGCATGGACGGGATCGAGGTGCTGCGCGAGCTCAAGAAGCGCACCCCCGAGGTGGAGGTCATCCTGCTCACAGGGCACGCCTCCGTGGAGTCGGGCGTACTGGGGATGTCCATCGGGGCAAACTCCTACCTGCTCAAGCCCGTGGACTTCGACGAGCTGCTGGCCGCCATCGGCCAGGCCTACGAACGAAAGCGCTTGAGCGGAAGCGGGTCCTAGCCTTCAGCCCGGCGGACTCCTCCCCCATCCCCGGCGCGAGCGGAATACACATGCCGAACACGGGAATCCACAGGGCGCCGCCCTTCGGCCAACGCACGCCCCTCCCGCCCCGCGCGCGGCACGCCGCCGGGACCGTCCGCGTTCGCCCTCCCCGCCCTTCCTCCCGGCCACTCCCGGAAACGCCATGACCCCGCTGCGACAACTCGCCTCCAGCCAGGGCGTCCAGGGCGCGGCGGCCCTCCTGCTCATCCTGCTGACGGCAGTCGCGCCGCCGCCGTGGTCCCTGCTGCCGGGAGCGGGGGCCTGCCTGCTCGCCTGGCGGCTGCTCAGGCGCTCGCAGGAGTGCGTGGAGCGCCTCGAATCGCAGAAGTGCGCCCTGGACGAGCAGCTCCTGCAATCCCAGAAGCTGGCGGCCATCGGCGAGATCGCCTCGGGCATAGCCCACGAGATCAACAACCCCCTGGCCGTCATCACCCAGGAGGCCGAATGGATGGGGCACTTGCTCGCCCAGCCGGAGCCCGACGCGGCCGAGTTGCGCCAGAGCCTGGCCGGGGTGCAGTCCCAGGTGCGCCGCTGCGCGGACATCACCCACAACCTGCTGGGGCTGGCCCGCAACTGGAAGCCCGTTCGCCAGCCCGCGGACCTCAGCCGCCTCGTGGAGGACATGCTGCGCCTCGTGGAACGCGAGGCCTCGCCCCGCAACATCACCTTGCGCCGCGAGTTCGAGCCGGGCATGCCCCCCGTCCCGGTGGACCCTCCCCTGCTGCGCCAGGCGGTGCTCAATCTGCTGGTCAACGCCTTGCAGGCCGTAAGCCCGGGCGGCAGCGTGACCGCCTCGACGGGCCTCCACCCCGATGGGCGGCCCTACATCCGCGTGGCCGACACCGGCCCCGGCATCCCGGCCGAGCACCTCTCCCGGGTGTTCGACCCCTTCTTCACCACCAAGGCGCCCGGCAAGGGCACCGGCCTTGGCCTGGCCATCACCCAGCGCATCGTGGACCGGCTCGGCGGCTTGATAACCGCCGCCAACCAGCCCGGGTCCGGCGCGGTCTTCACCATCACACTCGCCGGCGCGCCCGGCACGGAGCCCAGCAATGAAAAGCCCCATCCGCCTGCTCATAGTTGACGACGAGGAGCGCTTCGTCTCCACCCTGGCCCGGCTGCTCTCCATGCGCCAGATGGAGGTGACCACGGCCTTCAGCGGGGAACAGGCCCTGGAGTCCTTCGCCCCTGGAGCCTTCGACGTGGCCCTGGTGGATGTGAAGATGCCGGGGATGTCCGGCGTGGAGCTGCTGGCCGAGCTCAAGAAACGCGACCCGAACCTGGAGGTCATCGTGCTCACCGGGCACGCCTCCGTGGACATCGCGGCGGAGATCATGGGCAAGGGCGGCTCTGACTATCTGCTCAAACCCTGCCCCACGGACGACGTGGCCGCCAAGATCCTCTCCGCCGTGGAGCGGAGGGCCGCCAAGGGGCTGTAGCCCCGCGCTCGGGGGCAAAGCTATAAAGGATTCCAAAGGGACGAAGTTCCTTTGGCGGGAGAGTCCAGAGAGGGCAGCGCCCTCTCTGGCCGCCGGAGGCATCCTGCCTGTCCTGGCTCCAGCCTTACCCTCCCCGGGGTCGAACCGTCCGCTGAATTTGAAGAACATCGGCCCGTTCGGCCCTGGAGAGGCCAAGGCTGGACCCGCAGCAGTTCACAGCGCCAGCACCGCGAAAAGGCGCGGGCGTGGAAAAGACAAGCCTCCGGCGGCCTAAGGGAGTTCCTCCCTTAGGAATCCCTTCCGGCTTCGCGTTGGCCGACGTTCAAGCGTCGCTTGATGGCAACGGGCAGGATGCCCCGAACACCGTGTCCCCGCGCAAGAAGCTCTCCACCATGGCGGGCACAGCGCTGTCGCTCGTCATGAGCATGTCCGTCTGGCGGGTGAACTGCAGCAGCCGGCCGATCTGCACCAGCTTCTCCTCGATGACGTCGGGCGTATACTTCTGGAAACGCCCCTCCACCCGGTCTCCGGTCACGGCCACCTTGAAGCCCAGAGACTCCAGTATCAGGGCGATAGCCCTGGCGCGGCGCTCCCGGCGATCCTCCCCTGCGGCCCCGCCCTTGAAGGCGAAGGTGATGTAGTTCTTGGCCACGGTCTTGCCGCAGTAGCTGTCCAGCACGCCGTAGTGGTAGCCCACGCGAGAGCTGAAATTGAGGTACTTGTCCGAGATGATGGCGTAGCTTTTCTCGCCGAAACGCTCCGCGCCCTGATTCGCCCCGTCGATCATCTGCCGCCCCATCACGGACAGAAACCCGCGCAGCTGCACCGGCCTGGGGCCGCTTGCCACGAAATCCCTGTCGGCCAGGCCGTGCAGCAGGGCCTTGAAGGGCAATGAGATCACGTCGGCGCGCGTGATCGTGTCGGCGTCACCCACTTCATCTCGCAGGCCGCCGCCCAGATCGATGACGTGCAGGTCCAGCCCGATGCCCACGTCGAGGTGGACGGCCATGCCGCCCTCGCCCGAAGCCTGGTCACCCAGACGGAACATGGCCGCGTAGCAGCGTTCGTGCAGGAAGCGTGTGACGTCGTGCAGCGTGGTGCAATGCTGGGGCGTGAACTTTGGTGATTTGGGGTCCACCAGATGCAGCGGGGAGATGAGGGCGCTCACGCGTTTGAGCAGATCATGCACCGGGGTGCCCAGCATGGGGGCGGATACCCCCTGGTTCTGATCGAGCAGCGGCTCGACCCGCCCCATGTAGACACGGCGGTTCGTGGCGTCCACCGTGACCATCTCGCCAGGCTTCAGGGTGTCCATCGCGCCGCGCAGCCCAAGCACCGTCGGCACGCCGAACTCCCGCGCCAGCGAGGCCATATGCCCGGTCACGCTGCCATGCTCGGTTACTATGGCGCTGGCCTTGTTCATGGCCACCATGAATGAAGGTGAGGAGTGCCCGGCCACAAGCACCCCGTCCTGGGGAAACTCCGCCAGATCGTCCTCGCGCCGCACGATGTAGACCGGTCCGAATCCAGACCCGGGGCAGGCCGCATCCCCGCCTTCGGCCAGCACGGCATAGCCCTCCAGAGCCTTTCGTCGCGCCTGGGTTGCCCCGCCTTCGACTCCGGATGCGAGCGGCCTGGACTGAAGGATCAGCAGACGCCCGGCCTGGTCCTGGGCCCATTCCACATCCTGTGGTGAACCGAAATGCTCTTCGAGCTGCAGCCCCCATTCGGCCAGGGTCTTGACCTCAAGCTCAGACAGGCATGCTAGCGCCCTGCGGTCCTGCTCCACGACGGTTTCCACCAACCCGCCAGCAGGGCCGCACTCCAGCCTGACCTCCTGGCCTGGAATGTCCTGCGAGACGATCTCCAGGGTTTCCCGGCTTACGCTGAAACGGTTGGGGTTGACCACGCCGTCCACAGCGTACGGGCCCAAACCCCATACGGCGTTGATGAGGACATCCGTGTTGCCGGCATCGAAGGGATGGCGCGTGTAAAGCACCCCGCTGGCTCGGGAGCAAACCATCTCGAGACAGGCGACGGCCATGGATGCGGCTTCGTCCGGCACGCCCTTGAGCAGGCGATAGGCGATTGCCCGTGGGGTATACAAACTTGCGGCGACATAGCGGTAACTCTCCGCCACCTTGCCAGGCGCGACGCCGAGCACCGAGAGGTACTGCCCGGCGAAGCTCAAGGCCCCGTCCTCGCCCACGGCGCTGGAGCGAAGCGCGACCCTGAAATCTCCGTTGTCCCGCCCGGTCCGCCGGGCCAGGGCCGCGTGGCGTTCCAGGAGTTCTGTCTCGAAACCGTCAGGGTAAGGAGCCAGCAGGATCATGCGCTGGATATCCTCGCTGGCCAGTTGCAGTGAGGCAGGGTCGGCGGCGTCCAGCCCCATGGTGCGCTTGGCGATTTCGGCATCGAGGTCGGAGTGTTCGAGAAAAGCCCTGAAGGCAGAAGTGGTCACGCAAAAGCCGTCGGGCACCGGCATTTTTGCGCGATTGCGCGTTTCCGCGAGGTTTGCGCATTTACCGCCCACATACTCGCCACTCGCTGGCGCGATTTCGTCCAGATCGAGAAACCAGGGGCCTTGGGCGACGCCCCGGCCGGAGGCCAGAATATTCTTGAGCTCCTCACGGACGGCCTCGATCCTCTCCCGCAGGACGGGCAGCTTTTCGCCTGAGAGGTTTTCGTATCCACGGAGCATTCGCAGGCAATGAAATACCGCCTGGCTTGCAGAGGACTGAAGGAAGGACATGCCGAAGACCTCGCGCCCGGGCAGCATTTCCTCAAGGGAGGCGATGGTGCGCAGCACGTCGGAATTCGATTCGAGCAGTTCCTGGAAGTTGGCGTACTTGAACCTGAAGGCGTTCTGGTCTTTCCTGACCGGCTGGGGCTTGAGGCCGATAAGGGGGAGCAGCAACCTCTTGAGGTTAGCGAGAATCGGACTGTGCATCCGGTCCATGGTTCCTCCCTGTGGCAGCCGAATTCATGCGCAATGCGCCGAAACCGTCAGCTGGATTTGCCTTCCGCCGGCAGATGGTAGCGCGTCGCGGGGCCGCGTCCCTTGACGACCAGCAAGCCCCGTTCCACCAGATCGCGCAAATCGTATTGCGCGGTGCGCGGGGGCACGTTCTGCCCCACGATGCCCTGGTATTGGGCACGCGACATGCTGCCGTTCTCGCGAATGTAGGCCAGCCCGAGACGCTGGCGGGGGTTCAGGGCATCGACGGCCTGGGCAGGCTGATCCTGGGCCGACACGGGAGCGGCAGCCGGAACAGTCCGTGACGCACCCTCCCGGCCTGAAACTTCCCGCACGGAAGCGGGACCGTCCTCCGGCGGGATCGGCCTGGCTTTCTGAGCCTCGGCCTGGCCCTCGAAGCGCAGGTCCTCCATGAGGATGACGCTGGAATCCGCCATGGCCACCGCGCGCATGAGACAATGCTTGAGCTCACGGACGTTGCCCGGCCAGTCGTGCGCGGCGATGCGCTCCCAGGCGCCCTGGCTCAGGGTCACGGGGCCCTTGCGCATCACCTGGGACGACTCCCGGATGAAGGCGTCCACCAGCAGCGGGATATCCTCCTTGCGCTCGCGCAAGGGCAGGGTCTGGAGGGTGAGCACCTTCAACCTGTAATAGAGGTCTTCACGGAAGGTCCCCTGCTCCACGCACTCCATCAGGTTCTCGTTTGTGGCCGCGATGACCCGGGCGTCAAAGGCCACCTCCTGGTCGCTGCCCAGCGGGATGATCGTCCGCGCGGCCAGGGCGCGCAGCAGTGCCTGCTGCACCTTGGGGGAGGCGTTGCCGATCTCGTCGAGAAGGATGGACCCGCCGCTGGCCGCCAGGAACGCCCCCTTGCGGTCGGTCTTGGCCTCGGAAAATGCGCCTTTGACGTGCCCGAAGAGCGCGTCCATGAGCAGGTTTTCGTCCAGTGCGCCGCAGTTCATGGTGATGTAGGGGCCCCCTGCCCGACGGGACATGTGGTGGATGGCCTGGGCCGTCACTTCCTTGCCCGTGCCCGTCTCGCCGACGATGAGCACGTCCGCGTCAACTGACGCGGCCTTGCGCACCAGCTGCTTGAACTGCCGCATCCCGGAGCTCGCCCCGACGATGCCTTCCACCGGCTCGTCGTCGCGGGCTGCGGTGACTTTCTTCTCAAGATCAAGGGGCTGCCTGTTCAGATAGTCCCTGAGGCTCGCATCCTTGATCTTGAGTTCGTCCTTCTGCCCGATCAGGGAGACGACCAAGGTGTTGATGGCGTCCTTGAGCTCCGTGGTCTCCTTGTCGCGCATGGGCAATTCGAGCAGGGCCAGTTCCCCGTTCTGGGGCATGGAGCGCACCGCCCGGGCCAAGTCGAGCACTGGCCGGGTGATGTAGCGCCCCACCAGCACGAGCACGATGGCGCTGACAAAGAGCGCTGCCACGAAGATGAGCAGCAGCACGTCGAATATCCTGTACTCGGCGGCAATAACAAGCTTGGAGCGGTCCATGAAGGCCACGCCGCCCACAACCTCGAGGCCCTTCTCGGGCGAACTCATGAAAAACACGGGGGAATACCCCAAGGCGTAGCTGTCGTGCGAGGTCACGGTGGGATCCAGCTCCGCCCCTACGCTTTCTATGCCGGTCTGGCCGTTCTGCACGTCCACAACCATGCGCCAGTAGGTCTCGTTGGAGGCGGCAGGCCTGAACGCGCTGTGCAGGCCCGGCATCCCGTGATCCCCGGAGAGGCCGGAGCGGGCAACGTCGGTGGCCAAGGTGGATTCCTTGTCCTCGTGGTTGCCGGACTGGAACAATATCCAGCCGTTGCTGTCGAAAAAGAAACTGTAGCGCTTCACGGCCGTGCGCGCGAATGCCGCAAGGGGCGACTTGGGGGAGTTGTGCAGGGAGAGGATGTCCCGCGCGGCCCGGCCGTCCAGGGAGATCACCCAGAAGCCGAGCACCTTGCCTGATTTGTCGGTCACCGGCGTGACCATGCGGAATACGGCGAGGGTCAACCCGCTGCTCAGGCTGGGGATCAGTCCCGGCGGGTAGATGGATTCCGAGAGGCCCACCAGTGTCACCGAGCCGGCCTTGGGGCTCTGGAGCCGCGAAGGGGCCATGAGCGGAGAGTTGAAGACCCGCTCGCACTGCTCCTTCGTGAGACGGACCACCTCCTGGCCTGTGTCCACCAGCATGAGGGGAGCATCACCGTTGGCCGGGATGTAGGCCACCTCGCGGTAGTTGCCAGGGCGGACGTGCGCCTGGATGGAGAGTATCGCGCGGATCGGCTCCTCGTCGATGTCGCCTCGCGCAAGCAGAAGGATGTCTTCCCTGGCGTTCTCGAAATACTCGGTCAGGGCGTTGGCCTGCCCCATGGTCAGCACCTTGGTGGTGCGCTCCAGGGCCAGGTTGAGGTAGCGGACGGCAGTGAGCCTGGTGGCGTAGCCCGTGGCCAGCAGCACCAGCGAGACCAGCGGAATGATCGTCACCAGAAGCTTGTTGCGCACGCTCATGGCCGAGAACCTCCCCAGGTTCTCAGCCAGGCTCCCACGAACCGGCCGCTGTGGCGCGAAAAAGCCCATACCCCGCCTCCTGCTACGCGCGATGCTCTCAAGACGCGCAAATTCACACGAGATCAAGTTACAACAAGGCGTTCAAGCTTGCGCGATAATATATTTCCTCAAGCATTCCGTCAAGTTTTAGAACTTGGCACGCGGGTTGCTGTACAAATGCTGATTTTGCGCGTTTTTCGGGCCGGCGCAGGACCGGCCCGCCCACGGTGGCTATCAATCCGGGATGTCCGGGGTGGAGCCCCGGCCCGGTGGAGAACTGGCAGGAACACCAAGGAGGAGCACAGATGAAGAGGATCACACAACTGGCTATCACGTTGATGCTCGCGTTGGGAGCGCCCGGCCTGGCGCTGGCCGCAGGCGGAGGTGGAGCACCCATCGTCCTGGTTGCGGATACCCGCAAGCTGACCGGCATCATGGCCTGGTGGGCCAATCTCTACAATGAGAGCCACCTGTATTTCACCATCCTGACCGTCATCCTGATCCCGCTGATCGGTGTGATCTTCGGCGTGCTGGCGGACATCATCATGCACTGGATCGGTCTGGACCTGAAGTCCCGCGAACTGGCTGAACACTAAGCCCGGCAAGGAGAACCAACATGGAATGGCTCTATATCCTCATGCCCATCGCGGGCGTTAAGATCTTCTGGCCCGGCCTCATCATCCTCGGTGTGGGCGTGGGCATCATCGGCGGCTTCTTCGGCATGGGCGGCGCCTGGATGGTCACCCCCGGCCTGAACATTCTCGGTTTCCCCATGGCCTTCGCCATCGGCACGGACATCGCCCACATGGCGGGCAAGTCCCTCATCGCCACCATGCGCCACGGCAAGTTCGGCAACGTGGACTACAAACTGGGCATGATCATGATCGTCGGCACAGTCGGCGGCTTCGAGGTCGGCGCGCAGATGGTCATGTGGCTCGAGCGCATAGGCAGTGTCGAGAAGGTCGTGCGCTACATCTACCTGGGCCTGCTCTTCCTCATCGCCTGGATGGTCTTCCACGATGTCAACAAGCGCCGCCAGAAGGAACGCGCCGCCAAGGCCGCCGGCAAGGAAGTGGACGCTCTGGCTACCGGCATCGAGTGGCACAAGACCCTGCACAAGATCAAGATTCCTCCCATGGTGACCCTTGAGGCCGCCGGCATCACCTGCTCGGCCTGGCTGCCCATCGGCGTGAGCTTCCTCACCGGCTGGCTGGCTGGCATCCTGGGCATCGGCGGCGGTCTCATCCGCATGCCCGCCCTGATCTACCTGGTCGGCTGCCCCACCCACGTGGCCGTGGGCACGGACCTCTTCGAAGTCATGATCTCGGGCCTCTACGGCGCCGCCTCCTACACCTTCAAGGGCCGCACCGAGCTCGTGGCCGCCATCATCATGCTCTGCGGCGCATCCATCGGCGCCCAGGTGGGCACCGTGGCCACCAAGTACATCAAGGGCTACGGCATCCGCATCGCCTTCGGCCTGGCGGTCATTGGCTGCGCGGTTTCCATCGCAATGAAGATGATCGGGTCTACCTTCAAGCAGCTCAACTACGCCATGGACGTTGCCTCCACAGTGCTCATCCTGGGCTTGGTGGCGGGCATGAGCCTCTACATCTTCGTGAAGATGATCCAGGGCGCCAAGATGGAACTCGCCGCCAAGAAGGCCGCGTAAACGCAACAACAGAGCCAAGGAGCAATGAACATGAAGCGATTCCCACTTCTCTTGGCCGCTCTGGCGCTGGCCTCTCTCTTGGGCTGCAGCGACTTCGGCAAGGTGGATCAGGGCAGAGTCGTGGCCTTCGACAAGGACGCCAAGAAGGTCACTTTCATCAGGGACAAGAAGGCCGACCCGGCCGCCCCTGACTACAACGGCCTGCCTCCGGTGGTGTACCAGATGCCCGTAGACCCCGCCGAGACCGGCCCCGCGCCCAAGGCCGGCCTGCGCATGAAGCTGGACACCCAGAAGAGCCAGATCGTGATCTTCGATCCCCAGGCTCAGGCCTTCAAGACCATCAACTTCAAGATCCACGACATCCAGGAGAACGTGGACAAGGACCACCCCCTGGTGTTCGACAAGGAAGCCAGCAAGGCCAAGCAGTTCCCCATGGTCGACAAGGCCAAGAAGACCGTCACCATCTACTCCGGCCGCCAGAAGCTGCTCGTGACCTTCAGCGTGCCTGACGAGTACATGGCTTGGCCCGACGCCACCTGGGACGCCGGCGACGAAGTCCGGGTGTACTACAAGGACGAAGGCAAGGCGCTGCGGTTCATGAACATCAGCAAGACCGACATCTTCAAGAAGTAGTAGAGGCAGGTAAGGCCGCACCCCCCCACCGCGGCCGCCAGCCATACCTCCAGAGCGGAGGGCCGGACCTCGACCCCCCATCGCCGGCCCTCCGACTCTGGACCCAACAGCAGAAGCGCCCAGCGCGACCCAAGGAGAAAATGGAATGAACGCCAAGCAGAAGATCACCCTCATCGCCGTGGACGTGGCCATTCTCGTGGAGCTCTGCGTGGGCATGTACGCCGCCTCGCACGATCCCGAGAACTTCACCCCCGCCTTCTGCAAGGCCTTTTTCTCCCTCTTCGTGCCCACCCTGCTGGGCGGCATCACTTTGATCCGCCTGCTGCGCGACAAGGTCCGCAGCGAGCCGGACGCAGCCTGAGAGGCCCGCTCACCCGGGCGTTCAGCACAGATTGTTCGTGCGCGGCTTTCCTTCCCTTCCCGAACGTGACATCAGGTGCCCATGAACATTTCCGATTGCCAGAATGTGCGCAGGTTTTCCGGCTGGATCGCCTCCGCCCTGCTCTTCGCCGCCCTGGCCTGCCTGGCTGACGGGCTGGCCGCCGGTTTCAAGGGCGAACAGCGCGACCTCCAGGGCCTGCCCGGCTCCACCCAGCCCGTTACGGCCCCCCTGCCGCAGGGCGCGGCCACCATCCGCGACATCATCGTGCAGGGCGGCGACGGTCAGGTGAGCCTCACTCCACAGAGCGAGTTCAGCGGTTTCTGGTTGGGCGGCACCATGTGGCGGGGCGATGTGCTCATCGCCGAGGACGCCCCCCCCGGGAAGACCATTTTCACGCTCACCGGGCCCTCCACAGACCCCCTGGCCCCTGCCCCCAAGCCCCTGATCATAGCTGTTACCGTACACGCCAACGCGGACGCCATGCGGAGCGCTTCGCCCTCATTCGTCACGCGGGCCACCGGGGTTCACCCCTTCAGCGCGAGCGTCGCCATGCTGCTGCTCGCGCTGCCTTTCGGGGTTGCCGGATACCTTGCAAACCGCACGTTTGAGCGTATTCTGGCCCAAAATGGCCAGGCGGTGGTCTATCTGGCCAAGAAGGACGAAAACGGCATGGTGATAGCCTTTTCCATGGGCACCAGACACGGCCTGCGGACCGGCGTGCACGTTCCGGTCTTCGACGAGCGCGGCATACAGACGGGTGAAGCGCTGGTGGACGGCTGCCAATCAGACGACTGCACAGCCCGGATGGTGACGGGCGCATGTAAACCTGGCTACATGGTGGAATTGCCCTCCGGCATCAAGAAAGACGGAAATGAGTGACGTGCCGCCGGCATCGTGCCACGGCGAAACCAGATGAGAGGTATGCCATGAAAATGATTGCCTGCCTTGACTTCTCACCGACCGCTCCCGCTCTTCTCGAAAAGGCCGTGGATCTGGCCAAGTCGAAAAACGCCGAACTTGTGCTGTTCACCGTGGTGGAGGATTTCGTCGATTTCGGCGAAGGGATTCCTGAAAGCGTCAGCCAACAGCTGATGGACTTCGCCCGCAACTCCCTGGAAAAGGCCCGCGGGGAGGCCAAGAAGATGGGCATGGAGGTCAGCACGGCTCTCGAGTACGGCACCTCGCCCGCCGACACGATCCTGACCTATGCCGAGAAGGCCAAACCCGACCTGATCATCATGGGCAGCAGGGCCAAGACCAAACTGGACCGCTTCCTCATCGGCAGCGTCGCCAGCAAGGTGGTCAGCCAAGCCCCCTGCAGCGTACTGGTCGTCCGCTGAGCCGGACGCGGGGCCGTTGCGCGGCGTGACGCCCGCCGCGGCCCCGATTCAAGCCCCCTGCCGTCTATCCACCACGAAAAACGATGCGCTCGCCTTGCAGACCAGGCGCCCCTGATCGTCGGTCACGGTGGCCTCGGCGCTGATGATCTTCTTGCCCTTGTTGACCAGTGATGCCGCCGCGCGCAGGCCGCTGCGCAGCACGGGGCGGAAGTAGCGCACGCTCATCTCGATGGTGGCCGTCTGCAGCCCGGGCTCCAGGTTGGCCAGAACCACATGGGCCATCGCCTCGTCGGCCAGCGCCGCCATCACTCCTCCCGCCAGAACGCCCGCGCCCTGCAGCAGGTCAGGCTTGAAGGGCAGCTCCAGCTCGGCGCCATCCGCCCCCAGGCGGACAGGGCGCACACCCAGCAGGTTGAACAGGGCGTTGACGCGCTGGTCAGGCTTCAAGACCTCATCGAGATAACTGCTGGACATGAATCGAAACCTCTCTGGCGGACATGTCGGCGGTCCTTCGCCTCATAGTACGGAAGATTGACGGGCGCGGAGCTGGATCAGGCCCGCACCGGCATCATCGTCCACGCATTGCCGGACGCACTGTTTTTCGGGTTCCGCCCCCGGGAAGCCGGGAACTGCACGGCCACAGGCGGGCCTGAACCGCTGAATCCGGCCGCGCCCGCCGTCGCCGCCTCAATCGGAGGGCTCGCCCTCCTTAGGCTGGGATACGAAGGGCAGCACGATGTAGAAGTTGTTGCCCAGCGGGGTAGGCTCGTAGCCCACATCCCCGCCGTGGAGCTTCACCACCTCGCGGATGAAGTACAGCCCGTGCCCGGTGCCGTACTCCCCTTGGGAATTCTCGGCGCGGTAGCCCTCGGTGAACAGGCCGGCGCGCTGCTCCGCCTGGATGCGCGGGCCGGTGCTGAACACGTTGAGCTTCACGCCGTCGCGGCCGGCTCCGAAATAATCCCTGGCCACATACCAGCCGTAGGACATGAATTTGCGCCTGCGTCCGGAGTCGTCCAGCACGTCGCGGGTGTACTTCACCACGTTGGAGAACAGGTTCGAGAATACCTGGGAGATGAGCCCCAGGTCCGCCACCACCTCGATCTCCTGATCGGGCACGCCGCCCATGGAGGTGTCGATCTCGATGCCGCGCTCCGCCAGCCGGGCCCTGAAGCGCTCCACCTGCGGGTCGATCACCTGGCTCTTGAAGTTGCACTTGCGCTTTTCGAGAACATACCGGCCCTCCTCAAAGTGGCTGCTCCTCAGCAAGGTCTCCAGGAACAGGCTCGTGTTCTGATAGTGGCTGTAGATTTCTTTGAACTGTTCTTGAATCGTGTTATATATATATTCAATATCATTCTCAATCTTTGACCATTCGCGCATCGTGGCTTCGTCATCCACCGTACAGATGGATTTCAGTCGAAGGAATTTTTCCTGCAGCGGGCGCACGAGATTGATGCGCGCTTCGAGCCGCTTGTAGAACAGCTTGAAGTACATATTGGGCACTATCACGTTATGCCCGATGTCTTTCACCAGATTGCGGATGAACTGCACATGCTCCTTGTTCTTCATGCTGATGAATCTGTTGTGCAGCTGAAAACCGATGCGGTTGGCGTACCGACCCCAGAAGAGCTTGTCGTGTTCGTTGAGCGTATCCCCGGGGAAGAGTTGCAGCATGCCGATCACGTCCCCGCGCGGGGTGAACGGCAACTGCGATATGAGCTCACGGTTGCCCTTGATGGGCACCATCAGGTGGCCGCTGGTGACGGCCATCTCCTCGGTGAATTCGACGTTCTGTTCTATCCTGGGGCAGTAGCTGGAGCAGCAACTGATGATCTCGTTGTGGCCGTCGGCCACGTAGAGGGTGCATTCCAAGCCGAAGAGGGCCTTGGGAATCATGACACAGACGGCGTAGACGTCCTCGACGCAGGTGAACTCCTGCGCCAGGTCGAAAAAGATATTCAGCGCAACGCTTTGAAGCTGCGTGAAATTGTATGCCTTGTAATTGCCGAGCTTGGCCTGAATGCGGCTATTTACCACCTCCAGGCGCTTGAGATGCTGGTCTTGCAGCTCAGCGTCATCATCGGGAACCGGGGCGCTCTCGGCGACGTCCATGTTCTCTCCTGGCGAAGGCAAGTTGGAGTCCCATCTGAGGACTACACATTCAACCATCGGATGACAAGGACAAGCCCGATTCCGCGCGCCCTTACATCTCCATGGTGATGACGACCTTGCCTGGCGTGACGCCCTTGAGCTCCCCGAGCATTCCGGCCAGCCCGGCGCGCAGCATGCGGCCCACGAACGGGTTCAGGCCCAGGGGTGCGCCGTTCACGGTGATTTCCAGGCTGCCGCCCAGGGAAGTGCATCCCGCGACCCCGACAGCCCCTGACACGATGCTGGCGGCCAGCTCACGGCAGTCGGCCTGGCCGCAGCCCCCGCAGTCCAGCCCGGGCAGCAGGAAGGCGTGCTCGTTCACCAGTTTGGCCAGGGCGGCCACGTCCGTCACGGCGGGTACGCCGTCCACGCCCTCGGGCCCGTAGACCGCGATGGCCAGGCCGCCCGCGCCCGCGCCCAGGTCGCGGGCCTGGGCCGCGTTGGCCGCGATGACCACCCTGGGCATGACGGTCAGATCCTTGCCGCCTTCCACCACGACCATGTCGCGGCCCAGCAGGGGCAGCATCTGGTCCAGGTGGCGCTTGCCGCGCCAGAACATGGCCGACTCGCCCTCGCCGATGGCCCCCACCGCGGGGCTGACAGCGAGCAGCTTGGCCGTGTCCGTGTTCTGCTTGTCCAGCCCGGCCTGATGCGTGAACTTGAGCGATGCGGCCTCCACGCCCAGCGCGGACAACTCGGCGATGAGCCGCACGCAGAGGGTGGTCTTGCCCGTATCCTTGAATCCGACAACGTTCACAGCGCGCATGGGCGCCTCCTTTGGCTTTCAGGGGATCGCGGCCTGGGGTTCCGCGGCCCAAGGCTCGACAGTGTGTATCACGTCGCAGAGGCTTTCAAGCCACTGCGGGTCGTGGCTGACCACGACGCAGGTGAGCCCGCGCTTGTCCCTGGCGCTGAGCACCGCGCGGCGAACCAGCTCCGAACTCTGAGGGTCCAGGCTTGCGGTGGGCTCGTCCAGGAGCAGCACCAAGGGATTGAGCGCCAGGCGGGCCGCCAGGGCCACGCGCCTGCCTTCCCCGCCGGAAAGCTCCCACCACCAGCGGCGGCGATAGGTTTGGGGATCAAGCCCGACCAGCTCAAGGGCCTGCCGCAGGCTGCCCGGATCTTCCCTGCCCCTGACACGCAGGCCGTAGAGCACGTTGTCCTCCACCCGGCGGCGCAGCAGGGCCGGGTCCTGGGGCATGAGCACGGCCTGGCGGCGCAGGGCCGGGTCCCCGCAGAGCCCGGGACGCCCCATGAACAGCACCTCGCCTGTTGATGGAGCCAGCAGGAAGGCCATAATGGCCAGAAGCGTGCTCTTGCCCGCGCCGTTCGGGCCGCGCAGACCCACGATGCCGCCTTGCTCCACGGCCAGATGCTCGCAACGGGTGGCCACACGATCCCCGAAGCGGTGCTCGAGGCCCGAAATCTCGTATACGAGGGGGCCGCTCATGCGCCGCTCCTTCGCCGGAGCACTACCAGGGCCGCGTTGACCAGCAGGGAGATGCCCATGAGCACCGCGCCCAGAGCGACCCCCTGGGCGAACTCGCCCTTGCCCGTCTCCAGGGCGATGGCCGTGGTGATGGTACGGGTGTGCCATTTGATGTTGCCGCCCACCATCATGGCGATACCCACCTCGGAAACCACGCGCCCGAAAGTGGCCACGGCCCCGGCCACGACGCCGAAGCGGGCCTCCCAGAGGATGCCCAGCAGCAGCTGGCGGCGGTCCGCGCCCAGGGTCAGCAGGGTGAGGCGGAGCCTGGGGTCCAGCTGCTCCACGGCGGCGGCGGTCAGGCTGGCGATCATGGGCAGGGCCAGCAGGGTCAGGCCCAGGGCCATGCCCGGGATGGTGAAGAGCAGATCCAGGTCGCCCAGGGGACCCCGGCGAGACAGCAGGGCATAGACCAGCAGGCCGATGACCACCGTGGGGAAGGCCATGAGCGCGTCCGAGCACATGCGCAGCAGCCGCCTGCCCGGGAAGTTGAAATACCCCAGGCAGAACCCCACCGGCATCCCGACAGCCAGGGCCATGCCCATGGAAAGGGCCGTGGCCTCCAGCGTGGCGGCCACGGCCGAGAACGTCTCGGGGTCCCCCGTGGACAGAAGGTCCACGGCCCGCGAGAGACCCTCCAGCAGGTAGTCCATCTACTTCCCGGCGTTGGGGAAGAACAGCTGCTTGTCCATGACCTTGAAGTCCGCGATGACCTTCTGGCCCTCGGGGGAGGCGATCCACGCCGCGAACTGCCTGGCCAGGTCATGCTTCGCCTTGGGACAGGCGGCCGTGTTGAGGGTGATCACGCTGTACTGGTTGAGCAGGGCCTTGTCGCCCTCGACCACGATGGCCATGCCCTTGCCTTCGGGGCTGGCCTCGAACTTGATCCAGGTGCCGCGGTCGGTCAGGGCGTAGCCGCCCTTCTCGGAGGCCATGCGCAGGGCCTGGAGCATCCCCTGGCCGGGGGAGACATACCACTCCTGCTTGTCGGGGGTCTCCATGCCGGCGTTCTTCCAGAGCTTGAGCTCGGCCATGTGCGTGCCGGACTTGTCGCCGCGGCTGATGAACACGCCCTTGCCCTCGGCGATGGCCTTCAGCGCCTCGGCGGAGGTCTTGCCCTTGACCTTCATGGGGTCGGCCTTGGGGCCCACGAGCACGAAGTCGTTGTACATGATCTGGGTCCGGTCCTGGCCCGCGCCATCGTCCATGAACTTCTTCTCGGCTTCGGGGGCATGGACCATGAGCACGTCCACGTCGCAGGCCTTGCCGTGCTCCAGGGCCTTGCCGGTGCCCACGGCCACCCAGCGCAGCTCCACGCCGGTCTTCTTCTTGAACGCCTCGGCCAGCACGGGGAGGAGCCCGGTGTCCTCCGTGCTGGTGGTCGTCGCCATCATCAGCACCTTGTCCTGCGCCAGGGCGAAGGCGGAATTCAGGAGGATCATGCAGGCAATCAGCTGGAAAACAGCGACTTTTCTCATTTACGTCTCCTTGTTCTTTGCTGAACAATACTTGCAGCAGGGATGCATCTATGTCAAGAATGTCACATGAACAACACCTCCTTCGACCTTGCGCGCCTGCCGTGCCGGCAGTTCAAGGACGGCACCTGGCGCAACTTCCAGGACGAGGCCGCGACTGAAATCCGCCTGACCCTGAATTTCGAGGACGGGTTCCAGAAGAACCTCTGGGCCTTCCCCGACGGACGCCTGCGCGATCTGGCCCTGGGGCACGCCCTGCTCGACGTCTGCAAGGCTGGCACCATCCCGGAGATCGTCGAGGAGTCCGAAGAGGGCTTCCGCCTGCGCATCAAGCCCGGCTCCCCGCCGCAGGCCAGGCCCTGGCCCGGCCCCCTCACGCCCCAGGACATTCTGGAGGGGGCCGCCCGCTTCATGGAGATGGCAGGACGCTGGGACGCCACAGGCTGCTTCCACAGAGCGGCAGTGTTCGACCCCGCCAGCAGGACCTTCATCCACCACGTTGAGGATATCGGCCGCCACAACTGCCTGGATCGCATGGCGGGCTGGGCCCTGTCGCGCGGCGAGGCCCTGGCTGGCCGGGTGCTCTTCGTCTCCGCCCGGGCCACGGCCTCCCTGGTGGGCAAGGCGGTGCGCACGGGCTACGCCATGATGGTCAGCCGCTCCGCCGTGACCACGGCGGGCGTGGACATTGCGCGCAAGGGCTCCATGAGCCTGATCGGCTTCTCGCGGGAGAACAGGTTCAGCATCTTCACTGACGCCAATGAGCGCATCGCCGAGGCTGGCTAGCTCCATGAGCGCCACCCCAGGAGATGATATTCCCGAAGGCGTAGCGCGCCAGGCACGAGCCACAGTCATCCCTGGGGCTGATTGCGAAGGCTGCGGCATGACGCCGGGAGTCGCCGTGGTGCTCGCCGGGGGCAAGAGCCGCCGCCTGGGCAGGGACAAGGCTGCAGTGGTGTTGGATGGGCTTCCCATGCTGGCACGCATGGTCAGGCTGGCGGGGGATTTCTGCCCCGCCGTGGCCGTCTCGGGACGCGACCCAGCCCCCCTGGTGGAGGGAGTGCCCTGGTTCCTGGACGCTGAAGCCGGCCTTGGCCCCCTGGGGGGCATCATCACCGCCCTGGAGCACTACGGCACGTCCTGCCTTGTGCTCTCCTGCGATCTTCCGCTGCTGGACGCCGCCACGCTTAAGATCCTGTTCGCCGCTTGGCGCTCCCGACCGGAGCACGCCGTCATGACAACATTCCAACAAATAGAGACGGGCTTCATCGAGGCCCTGGTGGCAGTTTATGAGCCCCAGGCGGCACCTCTGCTCCGACGCGCCAATGAAGAAGGCTGCCGGAAGCTCTCGCGAGCCATTCCGGCAGCCTTACGCCACGTGGTGATGTATTCGACGGCCGACGCCCGGCCCTTCTTCAACGTGAACACCCCCGCCGACCTGGCGAGCGTGCTGACCTGATCCGATCCCTCAGCTGCCGTCCCTGAAAGAGCTGATAAGGCCCTCCAACTCCTTGGAGCGGGTAGCCAGTTCGGAAACGCCCTGACCGGAACCGCGCATGCCGTTGGCCGTTGAGGCCGAGATGCGGCTGACCTCATCCACGATGCGGTTGATCTCTTCGCTGGAGGCGGACTGCTCCTCGGCTGCGGCGGCGATGGACTGCACCTGGGCGGAGGTGTCGTCCACCAGACGGACGATTTCATGCAAGGTAGTGCCTGACTGCCCAGCCATGCCGGAGGCGTTCTTGGCGGCCTCGGCGGCGCTCTTTACACGCTGGACGTTGTTCGTTGTGCCTGTTTGGATGGCGCGGATGGAGTCTCCCACCTCCTTCGTCGCGGTCATGGTCTTCTCGGCCAGTTTGCGCACTTCGTCAGCGACCACTGCGAAGCCACGTCCGGCATCGCCCGCACGGGCAGCCTCGATGGCGGCATTCAGGGCCAAAAGGTTGGTCTGATCCGCGATGTCGGAAATGACTCCCATGATCCCGCTGATGGAGCGGGCCTGGTCGCCCAGGGTGACCATCTCCTTTTCCAGCTCCGTGGACATACGGTCCACATCGTTGATGGCTCCCACCACCCGATTGACCACTTCGCTGCCTTCCTGAGCCTTGGCTCGGGCCTGGGCGGCCTGCTGGGCCGCGTTGGAGGCGCTGCGGGCGACTTCGAGCACGGTGGCGTTCATCTGCTCCATGGCGGTGGCCGCTTCGGAGGTCCGTCTTTCCTGCACGCCCATGTCCTCCACGGTGAGGTCGATCTGGCGGGCTATCTGCGTGCTGACCACGCTGATGCCCTGCACCACTCCCTCCAACTGATCGGCTGCGGCGAGCATGCCTTCCTTGCGGGCCGACTCCGCATGCTTCAACGCCTGTTCGACCTTGACCCTGCCCTCCTCGGCCTGGGCAGCCAGGGAGCGGGCTTCCTGGCTCTTCTCCTCGGCTTCGGCGATCTTGCCTTTGATGGCCGAAACCATGTGCCGTAGCGAGTCCGCCAGTTCGCCGATCTCGTCCTTGGCCTGCACGGTCAACTGTTTGTCCAGTTGTCCGGCCGCCACGTCCTTGGCGAAAGCGATGGTTGTTGAAATGGGTTTGGTGAGCTTGCGGGTGACGAATAGAGCCACCACCAGTAGGAGCAGGCCGATCACCACGGCGGAGCCCAGCACGCTCCAGGTGATGCCGCGCTTGGTGGCGTCGATGCTCTTGCGGTCCTTTCCGATGAAGAGCATGCCGCCGGTTTTGCCGTCGGCGGTGATGAGCGGCCAATAGACGGTGTCGTAGAGGGAGCCGAGGATCGTGTTCTGCGACCGGAACGTCGAGGACTTCTTGAGCACTGTCTCGATGACGTTGGCGTTGTCCATGACGGTGCCCACGGCCCGTTTGCCCTCGCGCACGATGGAGGTGGTTTCGCGCATGTCACCCTTGAAGATGGTGCACTCCACGCCCATGTCGTTCTTGACCTGATCCACGAAGGCGTGCGTGCCGAGGTCCTCTCCGACGGAAACGGCGCCGACGATCTTGCCGTCCAGGCGCACAGGGGCTCCGCCGCGCACCGAGAGCTTGACCACGGTGCCCTCTTCGATACCGACGCTCTCTTCCCCCTTGAGACCCTTGGTGATGGCAAGCTGGCTTAAAGCCGAATCCCCGATCTTGTCGGAGTGGCCCCGGGCGACGACCTTGCCGCTTGCGTCGGTTATGGTCAGGAAATCGATCCCCGTCTTCTGGATAATCGTCTTTGCCTGTTTCTGCAGGAAAGCGGTATCGCCTTTGGCAATGCCCTGGGCGATAGCCAGATCGGATGCGATCAGGAAGGATTCCGCCAAAGTCGCCTCCTTGAGGGCCTCAAGGCGCGACTGGACTGATTTCTGGCGGGCGTCGAGCTCTTTGACGGCTTCCGCATCGAATCCCGAAGAGATGAAATAGAAGGTTGTGGCGAAGATCCCCAAACTGACGACAGCGATGCAAGCTACCAGGAGGGCGGCGATCTTGAGGGAGAATGAGATGCGCATCACAGCTCCTTTCGTACGACATATTTGAGCTTGATACTTTTATAACAAATTGCAACCGCTGTAAATCATAATCAATCCCCCCCTCCCAAGGTGCACTGATTGACAGCGCGGAGGCGCTGCATGCCCTGGGACTCCTTGCGCCGACAAATGTCAATATCTCAAAGGCCGCCATTGCGACGATTCCCCAATAAAAAAGCCCGGCGCCGTAGGAGACGCCGGGCAACGGAGCTTAAGAGGAACGGTTTCTATTCCGCGGGCTTGGCCTGCTGCATCAGCTCCATAGCCTGCAGCAGCTTGGCGGCCTGCTCGGGATTGTCCAGCTGGGTGGAGAGGTAGGAGGCCTTCTGGGCCATCTCCATGATCATGGTGCCCATGACCATCCGCTTGGACTTGGCAGGCAGATTTTCCAACTCGGCCATACGGACGTCCATAGCGCCGACCTTGGTAGCGATGCCTTTGATGTCGGTGCCCAGGACGTTGATGTTCTGGTTCGCCTTGAAAAAGAGCACGCCGGCCAGCAGCACAGCCAACAACGCCAGAAGCAGAGCCATACGGCTGATATCCTGCGACGTCTTGGCATTGAGATCATTGATCGAAGTCACCTCGGTCTCCTTGCTAGTGCGGTAACTTTCCATGGATACGATCTTCTCCTCAGGCTTCATCTATGTCCTCCTTGGGTATGGCGGAGTGGGTCCGGCAAGTGATGCGCGGTTTTCTCAAATCTCATGTTTTGAGGGCGATGTCCAGATGGCTGAGCACGCCCCCCCCGCGTTCACCGCAGCTTGAGACGGCCCGTACCGGTAGGCTCATCCAGCACGCGCCCGACCTGGGCGGCCAGATCCCCACCCTCGGCAAGGTCCGCGCACACATCCTCAAGCAGCCCTGGAGGCACAGCCAGCAACAATCCGCCTGAGGTCTGGGCGTCGAAGACGATATCCAGATGCCCTTGCTCCACGCCCTCCCCCTGCTCAACCATATTGGAGAAATGCTTCCTGTTGGCGTGGCTTCCGGCCGGGACGAACCCCTGGGCAGCCAACTCGGCGACCGACTCCAGCACCGGGATGTGCCGAACATCCAGTTCTATCGACAGCCCTGAAGCCTTGGACATTTCCAGAGCGTGCCCCCCTAGCCCGAACCCGGTGACGTCCGTAGCGGCTTTGAGCCCGAAACGCCGGATCACCTCGCCCGGAACGGCGTTGAGGCGCGAGGCCACTTCCCAGAGCCGCTGCTCGAACTCGGGTGAACCCGGGGCGTTGGCCTTAACCGCCGTGGCCAGAATGCCCGTTCCCACGGGCTTGGTCAGCACCAGCACATCGCCCGGGCGAAGCCCCCGATTGGAAGCGAAGGCATCGGGGTCCACGATGCCGCTCACCGAGAGACCGTACTTGACCTCCTGGTCGTCCACGCTGTGCCCGCCGGCCAGCACGGCGCCTGCCTCCTGGACCTTGGAGAGCCCTCCGCGAAGGATCTCCTTGAGGATGCCCAGGTCCATGCATCGCGCCGGGAAGCAGACGATGTTCATGACCGAATAGGGCTCGCCGCCCATGGCATACACGTCGGAGAGGGAATTTGCGGCCGCGATCTGACCGAACCGAAAGGGGTCGTTGACCACGGGCGTGAAGAAATCAACCGTCTGGATCAGGCATTTGCCCGGGGGAAAGCACAATACTGCGGCGTCCTCGTTGTCGCCGGCACCGGTGAGCATTCGAGGGTCGTGCGGGCCTGAAAGACCGGCCAGTACATCCTCCAGGACCCCTGGAGGTAATTTGGCGGCTCAACCGGCTGCGCGGACCCCGTCCACCAGGCGGACAGGCTGAGGCGCGAAGGGCATCATAGTGATTTGCTCCTATTTGTTGAGGAACTCGAGGAAGAAACGCATGGCCGGGAAGACGTAGCGCTTTGCATTCTGCACGATGTGGAAGCTGCGCTGCATGGACAGGCCCTCGACCGCAACAGGCAGGAGGTCGCCCTTGTCGATAAAATTCTGCACGGCAAACCGGGAGGTAACGCATAACCCCAAACCGTAGTATGCGCATTGGATCACGGATTCCTGCGTGCGAGCTTCAATGGCCGCGTCCAGTCCGCGGATGTCGATACCGAGATTGGCCAATGACTGGTCGAACGCCTTACGCGTACCGGAGCCAAGCTCGCGCAGCACCCAGGGCCAGTTCCGCAACTCGTCTGCATTGAGCCGCACCAAACCGTCCGAAAAATGCTCCATAATCCCGGGGAGGGTCGGAGATACGGCGATAAGCAGTGTGTCCTCGATGAGAGGGGTGAAGATCAGGTCGGGATCGTTGTTGGAAGAGCCCACAACTCCCAGGGAAAGCTCGCCAGATGAGACCTTGCCGATGATCTCCTGGGAGTCACCAACGGTCAGGCGCACGCGGACGTCAGGGTAGCGTCTCGTGAATTCGGCCAGATACTTCGGAAGGATGTATGTCGCCGGGATGGTGCTTCCACCTACGAGGATCTCGCCAGCAATTTTCTTCTGCAACAGGCTGATCTCTGCCTTGGCGTTTTCCAACGCGGCGAAGACCTCAAGCGAGTGTCGGTACAGAATCTCGCCAGCCTGGGTCGAGAGGATGGTTCTGCCGAGGCGGTCGAAAAGCTGGGTGGAAAGCTCCTGCTCCAGGGAGAGCACATGAGCGCTGATGGTGGGCTGCGAAAGGAAAAGCTCCTGCCCTGCCTTGGAGAAGCTGCCGAGTTCATACACCTTGCGAAACGCTTCAAGACGGCGGATATCCATGACAACAATCCTTATGATCGACTGTTTCTATGGAATAGCACAAAAAAAACGGAGCGGCAATTGCCGCTCCGTAAGGTAGACATTCAAAACCGTCGAGCCTAGGCGTTGGCAGCGCTCTCGGCAGGGGCGGTTTCGGCGGTCTCGAGCTTGGTCAACTCGATGATCGCCATGGGAGCGCAGTCGCCCACGCGGGGCAGGCCGAGCTTATACACCCTGGTGTATCCGCCACCGATGCCCTTGAAACGAGGGGCGATCTCGTCGAAGAGCTTCTTCACCAGCTGGTGGTTCTCCAGCACCTTGTAGGCCAGGCGGCGGGAGTGCACGTCGTCGCGCAGACCAAGGGTGATCAGCTTGTCGGCGTCCTTGCGCAGTTCCATGGCCTTGGTTTCGGTGGTCTTGATGCGGCCGTAGGTCAGAAGAGACCGGACCATATTGCGGAACATGGCCTTGCGGTGGGAACTGGTCCTACCGAGTTTGACTCCAGCTTTACTATGCCTCATTGGTCTGCTTCCTCTTCAGCCATTCCTGGTATTTCTGTTCGAAGTTCTCGATGCGCATGCCGAAATCGAGGCCCAGCTCTTCCAGAACGCGGCGGATTTCCTCGAGGGATTTCTTGCCGAAGTTCTTGGTCTTGAGCATCTCGTGTTCGGACTTCTGCATAAGTTCACCAACAAGGGTAATGTTGGCGCTCTTAAGGCAGTTGGTCGCACGGACGGACAGCTCCAGTTCGTCGATCGACTTGAACAGGTTCGGGTTCAGGTCCATGTCGTCGCCGCCGCGCGCACCCTCGGTCTCAGACTCCTTCTCATCGAAGTTGATGAAGACCGTGAGCTGATCCTTGAGGATCTTGGCGCTGTAGGCGATGGCGTCCTCAGGCGTCACGGAACCATCGGTCCAGACGTCGAGGATGAGTTTGTCGTAGTTCGTCATCTGGCCCACGCGAGCCTGGTCCACCGTGTAGGAGACCTTCTTCACCGGGGTGAAGCTGGAGTCCATGGTGATCAGCCCGATTTCCTGGCCCAGGTTCTCGTGCATGTCGGCCGGAACGTAGCCCTTGCCCATGCGCACCTCGAACTCCATGGTCAGCTGACGGGAGTCGGAGAGGGTGCAGATGTGCTGCGTGGGGTCGAGCACGGTCACGTTCTGGTTCGTGGTGATATCCCCGGCGGTGACAGCCCCCTGCTTGTTCACGGACAGGACGAGCCGCTGGGGATCGTCCGTGGTCATGGCAAGGCGGACAAGCTTGAGGTTGAGGATGACGTCGGTGACATCCTCGATGACGCCAGGAATGGTCGTGAACTCGTGCTGTACGCCCTCGATGCTCACGGACACGATGGCCGCGCCCTGTAGCGAGGAAAGCAGCACACGGCGCAGGGCGTTGCCCAGCGTGGTGCCGAATCCGCGCTCCAGGGGTTCACAGGTGAACCTGCCGAAAGTCGAGGTGGACTTGGGGTCCCGAACGAGTTTCTCGGGACGGACCAGCTCGGACCAGTTGCGCGTGTTGATGAGCCTGTCGCCTGTACGAATGAGCATTGTATCCTCTTACTTGGAGTACAGTTCGACGATGAGCTGCTCGTTCACTGCCAGCTGGATGTCTTCGCGGCTGGGCAGGGCGTTGACCTTGCCCTTGAAGGCCGCACCGTCCACTTCAACCCAGGTGGGAGTGCCCCGGCGGGCAATGACCTGCTGGGCTTCCTGGATGATGGGGGACTGGCGGTTCTTCTCGCGGACTTCGACCACGTCGCCCACCTTCACTTGGATGGAGGGGATGTTGACGCGGCGGCCGTTGAGCACGAACAGGCCATGGCGAACAAGCTGGCGAGCCTGGTCGCGGGAGTTGGCGAAGCCCATGCGATAAACGACGTTGTCCAGTCGACGCTCCAGGTTGATGAGCAGGTTGGCGCCGGTGACGCCCTTCTGGCGATCAGCCTGGGCGAAGTAGCTGCGGAACTGCTCTTCGAGAATGCCGTAGACGCGGCGGGCCTTCTGCTTTTCACGCAGCTGCACGGCGTAGTCGCTCATCTTCTTACGGATGCGGCCGTGCTGGCCGGGGGCGTAGGGACGGCGCTCGTAAGCGCACTTGTCCGTGAAGCAGCGATCACCCTTCAGAAAAAGCTTGGCGCCTTCGCGGCGGCAGAGACGGCACTTGGGACCGGTATAGCGAGCCACTGTGATGTTCCTCCTGAACTAGACCCGGCGCCGTTTCGGAGGACGGCAGCCGTTGTGGGGGATGGGGGTGACGTCACGGATGAAGCTCACCTTGAAGCCAGCGGCGTTGATGGCGCGCATGGCAGCCTCGCGGCCGGAGCCGGGGCCCTTCACGAAGATGCCGACGGTACGCATGCCGTTGTCCTGAGCCTTGCGGGCGGCAGTCTCGGCGGCGACCTGGGCGGCGAAGGGGGTGGACTTGCGCGAACCCTTGAAACCGGCGCCGCCGGAGGTGGCCCAGCTCACCACGTTGCCCCTGGGGTCCGTGAAGGTGATGATGGTGTTGTTGAAGGTCGCCTGAATGTGGGCAACACCAACCGGGATGTTTTTCTTTTCTTTCTTGCCGGTACGGCGCGGTCTAGCAGCCATGGTGAATCCTCTATGGGTAAATAACGCGCGAGGCGGTTATTTCTTCTTCTTGGCCATCACAGCGCGGCGCGGGCCCTTGCGGGTGCGGGCGTTGGTGTGAGTGCGCTGGCCGTGGACGGGCAGGCCCTTGCGGTGCCTCAGGCCCCTGTAGCAGCCGATATCCATCAGCCGCTTAATGTTGGCGGTCACTTCCCGGCGGAGGTCGCCTTCAACCTTGTGGTTGGCTTCGAGCTCCTTGCGGATGGTGTTGACTTCCTCGGGAGTGAGGTCATCGGACTTTTTGGTCCAGTCCACGCCGGTGGCGTCCAGAACTCGCAGAGCAGTGGTGCGCCCGACACCGTAAATGTAGGTCAGGGCGATATCCATGCGCTTGTTCCTGGGCAGATCGACTCCAGCAATACGTGCCACGTTTCGTTACCTCACTTATCCCTGACGCTGTTTGTGCCGGGGATTTTCACAGACCACCCTCAGGACGCCGTGGCGACGGATGATCTTGCATTTCGGACAAAGCTTCTTAACCGAGGGCCGAACTTTCATTGGGTTTCTCCCATAAATGGGTATGGCCTACGCCTCGGGGCGTCGGCTCAGAATCTTGGGTCCGTCGTTGGTGATCACTACCGTATGTTCGAAGTGGGCGGCAAGGGAACGGTCTTTCGTGACCGCAGTCCACTTGTCAGCGAGGATTTCCACCTCGGGGCCGCCCACCGTGACCATCGGCTCGATCGCCAGGGTCATCCCTGGCTTAAGAGCCACGACTCCAGCCCCGGAGGGTACGAAGTTCGGAACTTCAGGCTTCTCGTGAAGACTGCGT
Source organism: Fundidesulfovibrio soli (assembly GCF_022808695.1). Lineage (NCBI taxonomy): Bacteria > Pseudomonadati > Thermodesulfobacteriota > Desulfovibrionia > Desulfovibrionales > Desulfovibrionaceae > Fundidesulfovibrio > Fundidesulfovibrio soli. The sequence continues at coordinate 28,482 of NZ_JAKZKW010000002.1, read as the reverse complement.
CCAATCCCGTGGCCAACGAACCGTCTTACAACAAAGTACCCCTGGCTTTCAACATATTTTTGAACAGCCAGTGATATATCGTACAGGTTGGCTTCCGCCTGGGCCATTTCGATACCAGCATAGAGCGATTTCTCCGTGACATCCAGCAGCCGCGCCACGTCAGGGGAAACCTCTCCAACAGGAATGGTCCTGGCGGAATCGCCATAGAAGCCGTTGTACACGACTCCCATATCGAAGGACACGATGTCCCCCTCGTTGAGCTCGCGCTCGGAGGGGAACCCGTGCACAACTTCTTCGTTCACAGAGCAGCAGAGTGCGAACGGGTAGCCAAGGTAGCCCTTGAAGGCCGGGCGGACCTTGAATTCTTCGCACATCTGCAGGGCCAGTTTCTCGAAGGTCATGGTCTTGACCCCCGGGCGAACGGCCTTTTCCAACTCGTCAAGGATAACGGCGACGATGCCGCCGGCCTTGCGCATGATCTCGATTTCGGCATCATTCTTGACGAAGATGCCGCGATATTTCTTCAACCTACGCCCTGCCCTTGATGCGGCCTTTGGCCAGCAGGCCTTCGTACTGCCTGCTGATCATGTAGGACTCGATCTGGCTCATGAAGTCCATTGCGACGCCAACGACGATCAGGATGCTCGTGCCGCCGAAATAGAAGGGGACGTTGAACTGCGCGATCAGGAACATGGGCAGCACGCACACCGCGGAGATGTACATCGAGCCCCACAGGGTAAGACGCGCCAGCACCCTGTCAAGGTACTCCTTGGTCTTCTGGCCAGGCCTGATGCCAGGCACAAACCCGCCCTGCTTACGGATGTTCTCGGAGATCTGCTTGGGATCGAAAATGATCGCCGTATAAAAATAGCAGAAGAAGATGATCATGCCGATGAACAGGACGTTGTAGACGATGGAGCTGGGGTTGAACCACTGCGCGACCATCTGGACCCAGTCAGCCTGGGAGAAGTTGGCGATGGTGGCCGGGAACAACAGGATCGAGGACGCGAAGATGGGCGGAATGACGCCGGCGGTGTTGATGCGCAACGGCAGATGGGTGGTCTGCCCGCCGTACATCTTCCTGCCGACCATGCGCTTCGCGTACTGGATGGGAATGCGGCGCTGGCCGCGCTCCATAAAGACGATCGCAACGAGGACTGCGGCCATGACAGCCACAAGCAACAGCAGCACCAGCAGGCTCATTTCGCCCTGACCGACAAGAGAGAAGGTATTGATAAGCGCGCGCGGAAGCCCGGCCACAATACCAGCGAAGATGATCAGGGAGATGCCGTTGCCGATGCCTTTTTCGGTGATCTGCTCGCCCAGCCACATCAGGAAAACGGTGCCGGCGGTCAGGGTCATGACGGTCATGAACTTGAAGCCGATGCCGGGGGTGAGAACGAGCGGAGCTCCGGTGGGGCTCGTCATGCTCTCAAGCCCGACCGCGATGCCGAAACCCTGGATCAGGGTGATCAGCACCGTGCCGTAGCGTGTGTACTGGGTGATCTTTTTGCGGCCTTGGGCCCCCTCCTCCTTCTGCAGCCTGCCCAGTTCGGGGCTGACCACAGTCAGCAGCTGCATCACGATGGAGGCGGATATGTAGGGCATGATGCCCAGGGTGAAGATGGAGAGCTTGTTCAGGCCGCCGCCGGAGAACATGTCGAACAGGCCAAGAAGGGTGTTCTTGGAGCTGTCGAAGAAATCCGCCAGCGCGAGGGCATCCACGCCCGGAACCGGGACATGGATACCCAAGCGGTAAACGGCGAGAAGCGCGAAGGTCCAGAAGATCTTCTTTTTAAGCTCCGGCAAACGCGCCAGATTCTCCACGCCTTGAAGAGCCACGTTAGCCTTCCGTCACGCTTTCCAGGGCCTTGGCGGTGCCGCCGGCCTTGGTGATCTTGTCCTGAGCGGAAGCGCTGAACTTGTGGGCCTCGATAGTCAGGGCCTTGTCCAGGTCTCCGTTGGCCAGCACCTTCACCAGGTTGCCACGGGCAACCAGGCCGCGCTCGTAGATGGCTTCCAGGGTGATCTCGGCGGTGTTGGGGAACGCCTCGACGAGACGGTCCAGGTTCACCGGAGAGTAGGTCACCTTGAAGGGGTTCTTGAAGCCGCGCTTGGGCAGACGACGCTGGATAGGCATCTGGCCGCCCTCGAAGCTGGGGCGGACACCGCCGCCGGCGCGAGCGTTCTGGCCCTTGTTGCCCTTGCCGGCGGTGCAGCCCTGACCGGTGCCGCGTCCGCGGCCCAGGCGCTTGCGCTGCTTGCGCTCCTCAGGGAAAGGATAGAGTTCGTGCAGTTGCATACTATTTCACCTCGACAAGGTGAGAAACTTTAAAAATCATCCCACGCACGGCAGGCGTGTCCGGCAGGGTTTTCTCCTGGCGGATGCGCTTGAGCCCCAAGGCCTCCAGAGTGGCCTTCTGCTTGGGATTGCAGCCGATCTTGCTCTTGACGAGCGTGATGGTCACTTGCCCGCTCATGGTCTTATTTCCTCGGGGTTTCCAGGGACCTGCCGCGAAGCTCGGAGACCTGCTCCGCGCTGCGCAGCGAAGCGAGACCGGCAACCGCCGCCCTGAGGACGTTGTGGGGATTGTTGGTGCCGATGGCCTTGGTGAGGATATCGTGCACGCCTGCGGCTTCCATGACGGCGCGAACAGGACCGCCAGCGATGATGCCGGTACCCTTGGAGGCGGGAATGAGCACCACGCGGCCGGCGCCGAAGCGCCCCATGACCTGGTAGGGCAGAGTCCCGTCCAACAGGGGCACCTTGACCATGGACTTCCTGGCCTGTTCGGTAGCCTTACGGATGGCCTCGGGGACCTCGTTGGCCTTGCCCAGACCGTAGCCCACAGAGCCCTTGCCATCGCCAACGACAACCAGAGCGCTGAAGCTGAACCGGCGGCCGCCCTTGACGACCTTGGCCACGCGGTTGAGCGAGACGATCTTCTCGATTTGAGTCAGTTCAGACTGTTCCATAGCGTGCCTCGTTAGAACTTAAGTCCACCCTCACGGGCGCCATCGGCCAAAGCCTTGATGATCCCGTGATAGAGGTAGCCGTTACGATCGAAGACCACGCTCTCGATGGCCTGGGCCTTGGCCTTGGCAGCCACTTCAAGACCGACTTTCGTCGCGCTGGCCTTGTTGCACTTCAGGGTCTCCCCGGCCTTTACAAGCGCCAGAGAGGAAGCGGAAACCAGGGTCTGGCCGGTTTCGTCGTTGATGATCTGCGCGTACGTGTGCAGGTTGGAACGGTAGACGACCAGCCTGGGACGTGCAGCGGTACCGGAGATTTTCTTGCGGATGCGCACCTTGCGGCGCATGCGCGCGGCTTGCTTGGTATGCTTCATGGCCAGGCCCCTTACTTCTTACCGCCAGACTTGCCGGCCTTGCGGCGAATCTGCTCGTTTTCGTACTTGATGCCCTTGCCCTTGAAGGGTTCGGGCGGACGCACGCGGCGCAGGGTGGCAGCCACTTCGCCGACCATCTGCTTGTCGATGCCGGAGAGGGTCAGCTTGTTGCCTTCCGCCTTGGCTTCAACACCGGCCGGGAGAGGATACTCCACGGGGTGGGAGAAACCGACGGTCAGCACCACGGACTTACCGGAGACCTGCACCTTGTAGCCGACACCGATGACCTCAAGGGTCTTGGTGAAGCCCTTGGTGACGCCCTCGATGCAGTTGGAGAGCAGGGTGCGGCGCAGACCGTGCTGGGCGCGGGCGATGCGGGTGTCGTCGAGGCGCTCGACACGCAACACTCCGCCTTCAATCACGAGATTGATTTTGGGGTGCGTGGGCGTGGACAGAGTGCCCTTGGGGCCTTTGACGTTCACCATATCGGCGGTGATCTGAAGATCGACGCCGCTGGGGATGGTGATTTCTTTTTTGCCTATGCGCGACATGGCTCTCCCCCTTACCAGACTTCGCAGAGCAGTTCGCCGCCCACGTTGGCGCTCTTGGCGGCGATGCCGTCCATGATGCCATGCGAGGTGGACAGAATGCAGATGCCAAGTCCATTCTGAACGCGAGGGATGTCGTGCGCCCCCACGTAGATGCGCCGGCCAGGCTTGCTGACACGCTTCAGGCCGGAGATAATGGGACGGCCTTTGGCGTACTTGAGCGAGATGACGAGATCGCGCTCTTCGACGGCAAATTCTTCAATGTAGCCCTGATCCTTCAGAATCCCGGCCATCGACTCCTTCATCTTGGAGTGCGGCATGGAGACTTTCTTATGCAGCGCGTGGTACGCGTTGCGGATGCGGGCCAGCATATCGGCGATTGGATCGGTCACGGACATGTCGGCCTCCTACCAGCTCGATTTCCTGACACCAGGCAGTTCACCAGCCAGGGCCATGTTACGGAAGCAGATACGGCAAATGCCATACCGGCGAAGGAACGCCCGGGAACGGCCGCAAATGGGGCAGCGGTTGTAGGCCCGGGAAGAGAACTTGGGCTTGCGCCGGGCTTTCACCTTGAGTGACGTGCGTGCCACGGTCGTATCCTCCTACTTTCTGAAGGGCATGCCGAGCAGATCGAGAAGAACCTTGCCTTCCTTATCGCTCCCGGCGGTGGTGACGATTGTGATGTTCATGCCCTTGACACGTTCGACCCGGTCAACGTTGATCTCGGGAAAAATGGTGTGCTCCTTGATGCCCAGGGTGAAGTTACCCCGGCCGTCAAAGCCCCTGTCGGGGACGCCGCGGAAGTCGCGAACGCGAGGAAGGGCGAAGTTGACCAGTTTGTCGTAAAAGTCCCACATGCGTTCATGGCGAAGCGTCACCCGGCAGCCGACAGGCTGGTTCTCGCGCAGTTTGAATGCGGCGATGGACTTCTTTGCGCGGGTGATGACGGCCTTCTGACCGGCAATGGTGGTAAGCTCGGCCACGGCCTCGTCGATGAGTTTGGAGTTCTGCGAGGCTTCGCCAAGTCCGATGTTCAGGGAAATGAACTTGAACTTGGGAATCTGCATGGGCGACTTGTACCCGAACTCCTTTTGCAAGGCCGGGACGACCTTCTCGGAGTAGATTTGTTCGAGGCGAGTCATTGAATGATTCCCTTTAGCTGATGACTTCGTTGCACTTCTTGCAGAAGCGGAGTTTCTTGCCGTCTTCGGTGTACTTGTAGCCAACGCGCGTGGGCTTGGCGCAGGCGTCGCACAGCAGGGCAACGTTGGAGAGAGCCAGGGGGGCCTCCTTCTCCTCGATGCCGCCGGCCTGGCCAGCGTAGGGGTTGCCCTTGCGGTGACGCTTCACAATGTTCACCTTTTCCACCAGGATCCGGTCAGTCTTGGGGAGTACGCGCAGGACCTTGCCGATCTTGCCCTTGTCCTTCCCGGCGATGACCATCACCTTGTCGTCCTTGCGGATACGATACGTTTTCATAGTGACCTCAAAGCCTCGCCCTACAGGACCTCAGGGGCCAGAGAGACGATCTTCATGAAGTTCTTCAGGCGAAGCTCGCGGGCCACGGGTCCGAAGATACGGGTGCCGACAGGCTCCATCTGCGCGGTAAGCAGCACGGCGGAGTTGTTGTCGAACTTGATGTAGGAGCCATCGGGGCGACCAACTTCTTTCTTGGTGCGCACGATGACGGCCTTCATCACCTGGCCTTTCTTGACCTTCGAGTGGGGCATGGCTTCCTTGACGGAAACGACGATGATATCGCCCACCGAGGCGTAACGGCGACGGGAGCCGCCGAGAACCTTGATGCAGGCCACCTTCTTGGCACCGGAGTTGTCGGCGACGTCGAGGACGGATTCTACCTGGATCATTTCGCCTTCTCCATGATCTTCACCAGATGCCAGCGCTTGCGGGCCGACAGCGGGCGGTGCTCGATGATCTGCACCTTGTCGCCGATGCCGCAGTCGTTCATCGGGTCATGGGCCATGAACTTCTTGCGGCGGCGGATGTACTTCTTCACCAGGGGGTGCTTGACCAGGGTCTCGACGCGCACGACAATGGTCTTGTCGCACTTGTCCGAGACCACGATGCCGGTCAGCACGCGGCGGTTGCTTTTATGCTCTTCCATGATTTCCTACCTGCCGCTGTTCTTTTGTGTCAGCACGGTCTGGATGCGAGCGATGTCTTTCTTCAGCTCGTTCAGACGGTGGGTCTTTTCCAATTGGGCCGTGGCGTGCTGGAAGCGCAGCTTGAAGAGCTCCTCCTGGGACTGGGAGAGCTTCTCGGCAAGCTGGGCGTCGTCCAGACCGCGCAGTTCTTTGGCTTGCAACATGGCTAGACAAGCTCCTTGGTGACGATCTTGGTCTTGATCGGCAGCTTGTGCTGGGCGCGCTTCAGGGCCTCGACCATGACTTCCATTTCGACGCCGCGGACTTCGTAGAGCACGCGACCGGGCTTGACCGGGGCGCACCAGCCCACCGGGGAGCCCTTACCGGAACCCATGCGGACTTCGGCGGGCTTCGAGGTGACCGGGAAGTCGGGGAACACGCGAATCCAGACCTTACCGCCACGCTTGATGTGGCGCATGATGGCCACACGGGCGGCTTCGATCTGCTGGCTGGTCAGCTTGCCGTGCTCCAGGGCCTTGATCCCCACCTCACCGAAGGAGATGGTGGTGCCGCCGGTGGCGGGACCGTCAAGACGGCCTTTCTGGCGCTTGCGGAATTTCGTTCTGTTAGGGGAGAGCATTATTGTTCAACCTCGCTATCGAGAATCTCGCCCTTGAATATCCAGACCTTCACGCCGATCACACCATAGGTGGTCTTGGCGGTGGCCAAACCGTAGTCGATGTCCGCGCGCAGGGTGTGCAGGGGCACACGGCCGTCGCGGTACCACTCGGAGCGGGCGATCTCGGCGCCAGCCAAGCGGCCGGCGCAGAAAACCTTGATGCCTTCGGCGCCGAACTTGCGGGCCAGGCCCACAGTGCGCTTCATGGCGCGGCGGAAGGCCACGCGGCGCTCCAGCTGCAGAGCGATGTTCTCGGCGACCAGCTGGGCGTCGATCTCGGGACGGCGGATCTCATTGACCTCAACCGCGAACTCGCGGCCGAAGCGCTTCTTGAGGTCGGCGCGAACCTTCTCGATCTCGGTGCCTTTGCGGCCGATGACGATGCCCGGACGCGCGGTGTGGATGATCAGCTTGATCTTGCCGCCAGCGCGCTCGATCTCGATCCGGGAAATTCCCGCGTGGAACAGAGAGGACTTCACAAACTTACGGATGTTGCTGTCCTCGTACACAAATGCAGGGTATTCCTTCTTGGCGAACCAGCGGGAATTCCATGTCTTGTTGTAGCCCAGGCGGAAGCCGTACGGGTGGACTTTCTGACCCATGCCCCCTACTCCTTCTCTTCCTCGACCACCACGGTGATGTGGCTGGTACGCTTGAGGATTTTGTTGGCTCGGCCCATGGACCGCGGCATGATGCGCTTCCAGGTGGGCCCTTCGTTCACGATGACGTCCTTAACCTTCAGGGTGTCCACATCGGCGGACATCTGCTCGGCGTTGGACAGGGCCGAATGCAACACCTTGCCGATGATCTCGGCGGCCTTCTTGGGCGTGAACTTGAGGATGTTCATGGCATCCTCGACGCCCCGGCCCTTGATGACGTTGGCCACCAAGCGTGCCTTCTGAGGAGACACCCGGATGTATTTGGCGATGGCTTTGGCTTCCATTGCTTAGGCTCCCCTACTTCTTACCCTTGGTCTTCTTATCCGCGGCATGGCCGTGGAACGTACGGGTAGGCGCGAACTCGCCCAACTTGTGTCCCACCATGTTTTCGGAAACGAAGACCGGGATGAACTTGCGGCCGTTGTGGACGGCAAAGGTGAGGCCAACCATTTCGGGAAGAATGGTGGACCGACGGGACCACGTCTTGATGACGCGGCGATCCTGGGTCTCGTTGGCCTTCTCCACCTTCGCGGCCAAGTGGCCGTCCAGGAAGGGACCTTTTTTGAGCGACCGAGGCATGTTCTACGCTCCTACTTCTCGTTGCGGCGTTTGACGATGAGCCGCGACGAGGCCTTCTTGCGATTTCTGGTCTTGTAACCCTTGGTCGGCATACCCCAGGGCGAAACGGGGTGACGGCCGCCGGAGCTCTTGCCTTCGCCGCCGCCATGCGGGTGGTCGACAGGGTTCATGGCGACGCCGCGGACTTCGGGGCGCTTGCCAAGCCAGCGGTTGCGGCCAGCCTTGCCGATGCTCACGTTCTCGTGGGTCACGTTGCCCACCTGACCGACGGTGGCGATGCAGGCGGCCAGAACGTTGCGCACTTCACCGGAGGGCAGGCGCAGCAGGGCGAGCTTGCCTTCCTTGGCGATGAGCTGAGCGTAGGTACCGGCGGCGCGGCACATCTGGCCGCCGCGGCCCGGGCTCATCTCGATGTTGTGCAGCAGGGTGCCGACGGGCATCTTGAACATGGGCAGAGCATTGCCGGGACGGATGTCGGCGTTATCGCCGGACACCACGGTGTCACCGACATTTACGCCAACCGGCGCGAGAATGTAACGCTTCTCGCCGTCCGCATAGTGCAGAAGGGCGATGCGGGCGGAGCGGTTGGGATCGTACTCGATGGTGGCGACCTTGGCCGGAATGTTCATCTTGTCGCGGCGGAAGTCGATCTCGCGGTAACGGCGCTTGTTGCCGGCTCCACGGCGACGGGAAGTGATGCGGCCCTGGTTGTTGCGGCCGGACTTCTGGCTCAGGCCCTTGGTGAGGGACCTCTCCGGCTTGGCGGCAGTGATTTCCGCAAAGTCGGAGACCGTCTGGAAACGACGGCCAGCGGAAGTGGGTTTCAGCTTACGGACGGCCATGGCTTTAGACTCCCTCGAAGAATTCGATCTTTTCGCCCTCGGCCAGGGTCACGTAGGCTTTCTTGTAGCCGGGGACATGGCTGGTGGGGCGGCCGTGGCGGGCGCGCTTCAGGGGGCGCCGACGAACCACGTTCACCTCGGTGACTTTCACCTTGAAAGCCTCCTCGACGGCAGCCTTGATCTCGATCTTGTTGGACTGCGGGGCGACGAGGAAGATGACCTGGTTGGACTCTTCCTTGGCCTTGGTAGCCTTCTCGGAGATCAGAGGCTTCAAAAGGATGTTCACGTAGCTCATGGCTATTTCAACCTCTCCTGAACGGCTTGAGCTGCGCCCTGCACCATCACCAGTTGGGGGTGCTTGAGCAGATCGTAAACGTTCAGCATGTCCTGCCGAACGACCTTGATGCCCGGGAGGTTCCGGGCGGAGAGCTCGACATTGTTATTCGAATCGTTCAGGACGATCAAGGCTTTTTTCAGCCCGAAGTTGCCGGCCAGGCCTGCGAACAGCTTGGTCTTGATCTCGGGCAGATCCAGCTTGTCCACCACGATCAGGGCCTGTTCGGCCACCTTGGTGGAAAGAGCCATGCGCAGAGCCAGGGCCTTGATCTTCTTGTTGACCTTGAACTCGTAGCTGCGCGGCTGCGGGCCGTGAGCGATAGCGCCGCCCTTCCAGATGATGGAGCGTTTGGCGCCGGACCGTGCGCGGCCGGTGCCCTTCTGGCGCCAGGGCTTGGAGCCGGAGCCGGACACGGTCGAGCGGGTCTTCACCATGTGGGTGCCGGCGCGCTTGGCGGCCAGCTGGGAGCGGACCACGAGGTGCAGGATCTCGGGGCGCACTGCCACCTCGAACACCTCGGAGGCCAGATCCATCTGCCCCACTTCCTTATTGGTCTGATCAAAAACTGTGACGGTGGCCATGTCCTACCCCTGCTTGCGGATCATCACCAGGCCGTTGCGATGGCCGGGGACCTGGCCCTTGACCAGGATAAGGTTGTTTTCGGGCCGGACTTCGAAGATCTCAAGGTTGATGCAGGTCACGGTGCGAGCACCCATGTGACCGGCCATCTTCTTGCCCTTCATGACCTTGCCGGGTTCCGTGTTATGACCGATGGAGCCGCCGGAACGGTGGGCCTTTTCGGTGCCGTGGGTGGCGCGGAGGCCGCCGAACCCGTGGCGCTTCATGGGGCCCTGGAAGCCCTTACCGATGGAGGTGCCGGTCACCTTGATCTTGTCGCCGGGGACGAAGATGTCCACGGTGACTTCCTGGCCGGCCTCGTAGCCTTCGGTGGAGTCCAGGCGGATTTCGCGAAGGACGTTGTAGAACCCCTTGCCGGTCTTGGCCTGATGGCCGCGCTCGGGCTTGTTGAGGTCCTTCTCCTCGCGGGCGTCGAACCCAAGCTGGAGGGCGGTGTAGCCGTCCTTCTCCTGGGTCCTGATCTGCATCACCGGACAGGGGCCGGCGGCGATGACCGTCACCGGGACCACCGAGCCGTCGTCGCTGAACACACGGGTCATGCCCAGTTTGCGGCCGATGATGCCAAGGGTTTTCTTGGCCATGATACTCTACCCCTTCCTTTAAAGCTTGATTTCAACATCAACGCCGGCGGGCAGGGAAAGCTTGCCCAGGGCGTCGACGGTCTGCTGCGTCGGTTCAAGAATGTCCAGCAGACGCTTGTGAACACGCATCTCGAACTGCTCGCGGGACTTCTTGTCCACGTGCACGGAGCGGTTCACCGTGGTCTTGTGGATGTTGGTGGGCAGAGGGATAGGCCCGGCAATGCCCGCGCCGGTGTTACGCGCGGTATCCACAATCTCGGCCACGGCCTTATCCAGAATGCGATAGTCGTATGCCTTGAGCTTGATCCGGATGCGATCGCTGTTCATTGCAATATTACTCCATGATCTCGGTCACGACGCCCGCGCCGACGGTGCGGCCGCCTTCGCGAATGGCGAAGCGCAGACCGGTCTCCATGGCGATGGGGGCGATGAGCTCGACGTTGAAAGTGGCGTTATCGCCGGGCATGACCATCTCCACGCCCTCGTTCAGGGTCACCACGCCGGTGACGTCGGTCGTGCGGAAGTAGAACTGCGGACGGTAGCCCGAGAAGAACGGGGTGTGGCGGCCGCCCTCTTCCTTGTTCAGGATGTAGACCTCGGCCTTGTACTTCTTGTGCGGGGTGATGGAACCGGGCTTGGCCAGAACCTGACCGCGCTCCACGTCCTCACGCTTGATGCCGCGCAGCAGCACACCGACGTTGTCGCCGGCCTGGCCCTGGTCTAGAAGCTTGCGGAACATTTCGACGCCCGTGCAGGTGGTCTTCACGGTTTCCTTGATGCCGACGATGGCGACTTCCTCGCCGACCTTCACGGTGCCGCGCTCGACACGACCGGTCACGACGGTGCCGCGGCCGGAGATGGAGAACACGTCCTCGATGGGCATCAGGAACGGCTTGTCGATGTCGCGCTGCGGCTCGGGGAAGTAGGAGTCGCAGGCGTCCAGCAGCTCGAAGATCGGGGCGGCGTCGGGGCTCTTGGCGTCGTCCGCCTCAAGGGCCTTCAGGGCGGAGCCCTTGATCACCGGGATGTCGTCGCCGGGGAAGCCGTACTTGGTCAGCAGCTCGCGGACTTCCAGCTCCACCAGCTCCAGCAGTTCGGCGTCGTCCACCAGGTCGCACTTGTTCATGAATACCACCAGGTGGGGCACGCCGACCTGACGGGCGAGCAGGATGTGCTCACGGGTCTGGGGCATGGGGCCGTCGGTGGCGGCGACCACCAGGATCGCGCCGTCCATCTGAGCGGCGCCGGTGATCATGTTCTTGATGTAGTCGGCGTGGCCGGGGCAGTCCACGTGGGCGTAGTGACGGGTCGCGGTCTGGTATTCCACGTGCGCCGTGGAAATCGTGATGCCGCGCTCCTTCTCTTCGGGAGCCTTGTCGATCTGGTCGAAGGCCACGTACTCGCCGAAGCCGCGCATGTGCGACAGCTTGGTGATGGCGGCAGTCAGCGTGGTCTTGCCGTGGTCGATATGACCGATGGTGCCGATGTTGACGTGCGGCTTATTGCGCTCGAATTTGGCCTTACCCATGGTGTCCCTCTATTTCTTCTTGATGATTTCTTCGGCCAGGCTGGCAGGAACCTGCTCGTAGTGGTCGAACTGCATGGTGAACGTGGCGCGGCCCTGGGTGCGCGAGCGCAGATCCGTGGCGTAGCCGAACATGTTGGAGAGCGGCACGTGGGCGCGGATGACCTGCGATCCCGCACGCGCTTCCAGGTTCGACACGCGGCCGCGGCGGCCGTTCAGGTCGCCCATGACGTCGCCGAGGTGCTCCTCGGGGGTCACGACCTCCACGCTCATGATGGGCTCGAGCAGGACGGGACCGGCGGCGCGGCAAGCTTCCTTGAAAGCCTGCGAACCGCAGATGTAGAACGCCTGTTCGGAGGAGTCCACCTCATGGTAGGAGCCGAAGGTCAGATTGATCTTGATGTCCACCACGGGGAACCCGGCCAGGACGCCGGCCTTCATGGCGTTCTGGATGCCCTTGTCCACCGCGGGAATGTATTCCTTGGGGATGACGCCGCCAACGATGGAGTTGACGAATTCGTATCCGCCGTCTTCCTTGGGGCCGACTTCAAGGACAACATGCGCGTACTGGCCGCGGCCGCCGGTCTGCTTGACGTAGCGGTTCTCATGCTTGATCGGCTTGGTGATGGTCTCGCGGTAGGCGACCTGGGGGGCGCCGACGTTGGCGTTCACGTTGAACTCGCGCATGAGGCGGTCGACGATGATTTCCAGGTGCAGCTCGCCCATACCGGCGATCAGGGTCTGGTTGGTCTCCTCGTCGGTCTTGACGCGGAAGGAAGGGTCTTCCTTGGCCAGCTTGACCAGGGCCTGGGACAGGGTGTCGCGGTCGGCCTTGGTCTTGGGCTCGATGGCCACCTCGATGACCGGCTCCGGGATGTTCAGCGACTCGAGCACAACGGGGTGCTTCTCCTCGCAGAGGGTCTCGCCGGTGGAGGTCAGCTTCAGGCCCACCGCGGCGACGATGTCGCCGGCGTATGCTTCCTTGATGTCCTCACGCTTGTTGGCGTGCATCTTGAGCAGGCGGCCGATGCGCTCCTTCTTGCCGGTGGCGGCGTTGAGCACGGTCATGCCGGACTCGATCTTGCCGGAATAGATGCGCAGGAAGGTCAGGTGACCGATGAAGGGGTCACTCATGAGCTTGAAGGCCAGAGCGGCCAGCGGCTTGGTGTAGTCGCAGGGGCACTCGATGCTCTCTTCCTCATTGTCGGGGTTCATGCCGACAATGGCGGGAATGTCCGTGGGGCAGGGCAGGAAGTCCACCACGGCGTCGAGCAGGGGCTGCACGCCCTTGTTCTTGAATGCCGAGCCGCAGAGCACAGGCACGATGGAGAGGCTGATGGTGGCCTTGCGGATGCCGACGCGGATTTCCTCGGGGGTGAGCTCCTCGCCGCCGAGGTACTTCTCCATGAGGGTATCGTCTTCCTCGGCGATGGCCTCGATCATCTCCAGGCGCAGGGCGTCGTACTCGTCCTTGAGTTCCGCGGGAACGTCAACGATGTTGTACTCCTTGCCCTTGGAGAGGTCGTCGAAAACCAGAGCCTTGCCCAGGATCAAGTCCACGACGCCCTTGAACTCGTCTTCGCTGCCGATGGGAATCTGCAGCGGAACGGCCTTGGCGCCCAGGCGCTCGCGCACCATCTGCACGCAACGGTCGAAGTTGGCACCCACGCGGTCCATCTTGTTCACGAAGCACATGCGGGGAACGCGGTAGCGTTCGGCCTGCCGCCAGACGGTCTCGGTCTGGGGCTCCACGCCGGCGACAGCATCGAAAACCGCCACGGCGCCGTCGAGCACGCGCAGGGAACGCTCGACTTCGATGGTGAAGTCCACGTGGCCGGGGGTGTCGATGATGTTGATGCGGTGATCGCGCCAGAAGCAGGTGGTGGCGGCGGAAGTAATGGTGATTCCGCGCTCCTGCTCCTGAACCATCCAGTCCATGGTGGCCTGGCCGTCATGAACTTCGCCGATCTTGTGCGAGACGCCGGTGTAGAAAAGGATGCGCTCGGTAGTGGTCGTCTTGCCCGCGTCAATATGGGCCATAATGCCGATATTGCGCTGGCGCTCGGTGGGGACAATCTTGGACACGTCGGCAATCCTCTATTTTACCAGCGGTAATGGGCGAACGCTTTGTTGGCGTCGGCCATACGATGGGTATCTTCGCGCTTCTTCACGGCGCCGCCGCGGTTGTTGAAGGCATCCATCAGCTCGCCGGAAAGACGGGCGACCATGCCCTTCTCGCCCCGGGAGCGGGCGTTGTTGATGAGCCAGCGGATGGCCAGAGTGGTCTGGCGCTCGGGGCGCACTTCCATGGGAACCTGGTAGGTGGCGCCACCGACGCGGCGGGGCTTGACTTCCATGTGCGGCTTCACGTTGGCCAAAGCGCGCTCGAAGGCCTTCAGGGGCTCTTCCTGCGTCTTCTCGGCGAGCATTTCGACAGCGGTGTAGAACACGGTCTCGGCCGTGGACTTCTTGCCGTCGAGCATCAGCCGGTTGATGAACTTCTTCATCAGGACGCTGCCGTAAATCGGATCCGGCAGGATGGAGCGCTTGGGAACGGGACCTTTGCGGGGCATTGTACGCTACCTCAACTTATTTGGGGCGCTTGGCGCCATACTTGGAGCGGCTCTGACGGCGGTCGGAAACACCGGCGGTGTCGAGGGTGCCGCGAACGATATGGTAACGAACGCCGGGAAGGTCCTTCACGCGGCCGCCGCGGATCATCACCACAGAGTGTTCCTGAAGGTTGTGGCCCTCACCAGGAATGTAGCTGGTGACCTCGATGCCGTTGGTGAGGCGCACGCGTGCGACCTTGCGCAAGGCCGAGTTGGGCTTTTTGGGGGTGGTGGTGTACACGCGGGTGCATACACCGCGGCGCTGGGGGCAGGCCTGCAGCGCCGGGGTCTTCTTGCGCTTGGTCTGCTTCATCCGCTCTTTGCGGATAAGCTGGTTGATCGTGGGCATGACTGGCTCCGTTCAACGGTTAAATTGCGAAGGGCGCACGAGTAGACAAAAAACCCCGGTACTGTCAAGCAGTAATGCCGGGACACACGCTTGCTCGGGACCGCGCGAAGAGACCTGCTCCCCCGTTCAGCCGCTGGCAGCGAAAACCGTGCGATTCGCTAAGAACGTGACTTGATAGCAAGTCAGGACGTGGTTGGCAAGCATTATAACCAAGATTCTCGGTTTGACCAGCCACAAATACTGGCATCGAGCACAGATCTCCGGCTACGGCCCGAATTCATTGGGCATCGACGCACCGGGATTGGTTGGTGTGCCGTCTCTCGTTCGGGTGAAAATAATCATGAAACTTTCCATGTCGGAGGTTCCTCTGCCCTGCTACCCGGAATTTTGGCTAAGACGCTCAAGGTAGCTTTTTCTAGGATAAGGGTCCCACCTTCGGCTGCCGGGGTTCCTGCCCCCCTCCCCGCCCCTGGGCGTGACGACATATAATAATGACGCACGTCGCTTCGTTCATGTCGCGTATGAGCATCGTGCCCTTTAGCCCCCCCTTCACCAAATTCCTCGTTCGATCAAATCCAACGGAAAGTTCCTTGCCTTCGCTTTGCTTGTGGCGTGCGGCATCCGACGCAATGCACCTGGCAATACCCTGCAGAAAAGCAAAAGGCCCCGTCCGGTTTCCCGGACGGGGCCTTGGTCAGCGTATCAGCGTGCCGAGGCTAGTCCACCAGAGTGTGGACCTCCTCGATCTCGTCCAGGAACTTGTCCGGGCGCTCGGGCTGGTCGGGCACTTCGATCTCGGTCTCCATGTAGCGGCGGTAGCCGGTACCGGCCGGGATGAGGCGGCCGACGATGACGTTCTCCTTGAGGCCGCGCAGGTGGTCTTCCTTGCCCATGAGGGAGGCTTCGGTGAGCACCTTGGTGGTCTCCTGGAAGGAGGCCGCGGAGATGAAGGAGTCCGTGGTGAGGCTGGCCTGGGTGATGCCCAGAACCAGCGGCTCGGCCATGGCGGGCCGCATGCCTTCGCGGATCACGCGGTTGTTCTCCTCCATGAACTTGGCCTTGTCCACCTGCTCCCCGATGAGGAAGTTGGTCTCGCCCGAGTCGGTGATGGACACCTTCTTGAGCATCTGGCGGACGATGATCTCGATGTGCTTGTCGTTGATGTTAACGCCCTGGAACCGATACACGTCCTGGATTTCTTCCACCAGGTAGCGGGCCAGGGTCTTCTCGCCCTTGATCTTGAGGATGTCGTGCAGTTCGGGGTTGCCCTCGGTCAGGGACTCGCCCGCCTCCACGAAGTCGCCTTCCTGGGCGGTGATGTGCTTGCCGCGCGGCACCAGGTATTCCTTGGCGTCGCCGGTCTCGGGGGTCACGATCACCTTGCGCTTGCCCTTGGTCTCGGACCCGAAGGACACGATGCCGTCGATCTCGGAGACCACGGCAAGATCCTTGGGTTTGCGCACCTCGAAGAGCTCGGCGACGCGGGGAAGGCCGCCCACGATGTCCTTGGTCTTGGAGGATTCGCGGGGCTTGCGCGCCAGCACGTCGCCCGCCTTCACCTGCTCGCCGTCGCGGATCATGATGATCGCGCCCACGGGCAGCTGGAACACGGCCGGGCTGGTGGTGTTGGGCCTGATCTTGGGCACCCCGTCGTCGCCCACCACGGTGATGGTGGGGCGGTAGGGGGTGGTGCGGTATTCGATGATGGTCTGGGTGGCCTTCTTGGTCGTGTCGTCCACCTTCTCCTGGTAGGTCTTGCCTTCCAGGATGTCGGTGAACTTGACGGTGCCTTCGACGTCGGTGACGAAGGGCTCGTTGAAGGGGTCCCACTCGGCCAGGATCTCATCCTTCTTGACCATCTGGCCGTCCACGACAGCCAGGCGCGCGCCCGAGGGCAGGGAGTACTTCTCGCGCTCGCGGCCCTGGTCGTCCACGATGGACACCTGGCCGGACTTGCCGAGCACGATGGAGGCCCCGTCCTGGTTCTTGACCGACTTCATGCGGTGCAGCACCACGCGGCCGTTGTTCTGGGCCGGGATGGAGGACTTTTCGATTTCACGCGCCGCCGTACCGCCGATGTGGAAGGTACGCATGGTCAGCTGGGTGCCGGGCTCGCCGATGGACTGCGCGGCGATGATGCCCACGGTCTCGCCCACGTTGACCAGGTGCCCGCGGGCCAGGTCGCGCCCGTAGCACATAGCGCACACGCCGTGGCCGGACTGGCAGGTCAGCGTGGAGCGGATGGTCAGGTTGGGCAGGCCCAGCTCCTCGATCTTCATGGCCACGGTCTCGTCAACGATGGTGTTGGCCGGGATGGCAACCTCGTCGTTGGCGTCGAACACGTCGAACATGGTGGTGCGGCCCAGGGCGCGCTCGGCCAGGCGCTGCTTGATCTCGCCCGACTTCTCGTAGTGCTTGATCTCCAGGCCGTCCACGGTGCCGCAGTCCAGCTCGGTGATGATCACGTCCTGCACCACGTCGACGAGGCGGCGGGTCAGGTAGCCCGAGTTCGCGGTCTTGAGCGCGGTGTCGGCCAGGCCCTTACGAGCGCCGTGGGTGGAGATGAAGTACTGCGCCACCGAGAGGCCCTCGCGGAAGTTCGAGGTGATGGGCGTCTCGATGATTTCGCCGGAAGGCTTGGCCATCAGGCCGCGCATGCCCGCGAGCTGGCGCATCTGGTCGGGGTTACCGCGCGAACCGGAGTGCGTCATCATGAAGATGGCGTTGAAGGAGGTGTTGCGCTCCTGCTTGCCGGTCTTGGGGTCGGTCATCAGGTCGGTGGAGATGTCGCGCATCATCTCGGAGGCGACGTCGTTGGTGGCCTTGGTCCAGACGTCCACGACCTTGTTGTACTTCTCTGTGCGGGTGATGATGCCCTCGGCGTACTGGAGCTCGATCTCCTCCACTTCGCGGGTGGACTTGTCCAGGATCTCGGCCTTGCGCGCCGGGATGGTCAGGTCCTTCACGCCGATGGAGCAGCCGGCGCGGGTGGCGTACTCGTAGCCCAGGGCCTTGAGCTGGTCGCAGAGGATGACCGTCGCCTTGGTGCCCGCGATGCGGTAGACCTCGCCCACCAGGCGGGCGATGGTCTTCTTGTTGAGCACGCAGTTCACCAGCTCGAAGGGCACGCCTTCGGGCAGCAGCTCGCCCACCATGATCCGGCCGGGGCTGGTGAGCACCATCTGGCCGTCCATGCGCACCTTGACGCGGGCGTGCAGGTGCACGACCCCGGCGTGGTGCGCGGTGATGCACTCCATGGGGTTGGCGAAGAGCTTGCCCTCGCCCTCCTGGAAGGAGCGCTCCACGGTGAGATAGTACAGGCCGAGCACGATGTCCTGCGAGGGCACGATGATCGGGTTGCCGTTGGCGGGCGAGAGGATGTTGTTGGTGCTCATCATCAGCACGCGGCACTCGATCTGCGCCTCCACGGAGAGAGGCACGTGCACGGCCATCTGGTCGCCGTCGAAGTCCGCGTTGTAGGCCGCGCAGACCAGCGGGTGCAGCTGGATGGCCTTGCCCTCGACCAGGGTCGGCTCGAAGGACTGGATGCCCAGGCGGTGCAGGGTCGGGGCGCGGTTGAGCATGATGGGGTACTCGCGCACCACATCCTCAAGGATGTCCCAGACCACCAGCTCTTCGCGCTCCACCATCTTCTTGGCGGTCTTGATGGTGGTGGCCAGGCCCCTCTCCTCCAGCTTGGCGTAGATGAAGGGCTTGAACAGCTCCAGGGCCATCTTCTTGGGCAGGCCGCACTGGTGCAGGCGCAGCTTGGGGCCCACCACGATGACGGAACGGCCGGAGTAGTCGACGCGCTTGCCCAGAAGGTTCTGGCGGAAGCGGCCCTGCTTGCCCTTGATCATGTCCGAGAGGGACTTTAGCGGGCGACCGTTGGTGCCGGTGATGGCCCGGCCGCGGCGGCCGTTGTCGAACAGGGCGTCCACCGCTTCCTGAAGCATGCGCTTCTCGTTGCGGATGATGATGTCCGGCGCGCCGAGCTCCAACAGCCTCTTCAGGCGGTTGTTGCGGTTGATGACGCGGCGGTAGAGGTCGTTCAGGTCCGAGGTGGCGAAGCGGCCGCCGTCCAGGGGGACCAGGGGGCGCAGCTCGGGCGGGATGACCGGAATGACTTCCATGACCATCCACTCGGGCCTGTTGCCGCTCTCCAGGAAGGCCTCGACGATCTTGAGGCGCTTGATGATCTTCTTCTTCTTGGTCTGGGAGCGCGTGGTCAGGGACTCCTCGCGCAGCTCGGTCCGCAGCTTGGGCAGGTCGAGCTCCTCCAGGAAGGAGCGCACGACCTCGGCGCCCATGCCCACGGTCACGGCGTCCTCGCCATAATGGTCGATGATCTGGAGGTACTGGTCCTCCGAGATCACCTGCAGGCGGGTGAGGTTGGTCTCCTTGGGGTCCATGACCACGTAGGAGTCGAAGTAAAGCACCTTCTCAAGATCCACCATGGTCATGTCGAGCAGGGTGCCGATCTTGGAAGGCAGGGTCTTCAGGAACCATATATGGGCAACGGGCGCGGCAAGCTCGATGTGGCCCATGCGCTCGCGGCGGACCTTGGAGGCGATGACCTCCACGCCGCACTTCTCGCAGACGATGCCGCGATGCTTCATGCGCTTGTACTTGCCGCAGTTGCACTCGTAATCCTTCACGGGGCCGAAGATCTTGGCGCAGAACAGGCCGTCGCGCTCCGGCTTGAAGGTGCGGTAGTTGATGGTCTCGGGCTTCTTGACCTCGCCGAAGCTCCACTCGCGGATCTTCTCGGGCGAAGCTATGGAGATCTTGATGGCCTTCAGCGTCCGGCTGGAGAGCTGAGTGGCCGCCGTTCCCCGCATGCTGAACAGGTCGTCCAAGGACATGGTTACCCTCGTTTTGAGTTGTGGGTCGTCCCGTCTGTATCGTTACCGGACTAGCGCCGGGTGGCTTTAACCTTTTTCTCGTCCTGGATCAGGTCCACGTCAAGGCCGAGGCTCATGAGCTCCTTGACCAGAACGTTGAAGCTCTCGGGCAGGCCCGCTTCCAGGAAGTTGTCGCCCTTGACGATCTTCTCGTACATCTTCACGCGGCCGCCCACGTCGTCGGACTTGACGGTGAGGAACTCCTGCAGAAGGTACGAGGCGCCGTAGGCCTCCAGGGCCCAGACTTCCATTTCGCCAAGACGCTGGCCGCCGAACTGGGCCTTGCCGCCCAGGGGCTGCTGCGTCACCAGCGAGTATGGGCCGGTGGAACGGGCGTGGATCTTCTCGTCGACCAGGTGGTGCAGCTTGAGCATGTACATGGCGCCCACGGTGACCGGACGGTGGAAGGCCTCGCCGGTGCGGCCGTCGTAGAGCACGGCCTTGCCGTCGTCGGGCAGACCGGCCTTGCGCAGCCAACCCCAGATCTCCTCTTCGGATGCTCCGTCGAAGACAGGGGTCTTGCAGACGATTCCGTTCTTCAGCTTCTTGACGGCGGCGACGAATTCCTCGTCGTCCAGCTCGTCAACCAGCCTGGCGGTAGCGGGCGTCTCGAACACGGCCTTGACCTGCTCGCGCAGATCCTTGGTGGCCATGCCCTGCTCGACCATGGTGGTGAGCTGGTGGCCAAGCTCCCTGGCGGCCCAACCGAGGTGGGTCTCCATGATCTGGCCGATGTTCATACGGGAAGGCACGCCCAGGGGGTTCAGCACGATGTCCACGGGGGAACCGTCGGCGAAGAAGGGCATGTCCTCGGCGGGCAGAATGCAGGAGACGACGCCCTTGTTGCCGTGGCGGCCGGCCATCTTGTCGCCCACCTGCAGCTTGCGCTTCACGGCCACATAGACCTTGACCATCTTGATCACGCCCGGCGGCAGGTCGTCGCCTTCGACGGCCTTCTCGCGCTTGGAGGCGTAGATGTCGCGCACGAACTGCACCTGGCGGTCATAGGCCTCCAGGATATCGGCGATGGACTCGTTGATCTCGCGGGAGACGAACAGCCCGGCCATCTTCTTGACCGGCACGGTCTCGAAGATCTCCCACTTGATGGGGTGGTTGGCCTCGACCAGGACTTCGCCCTTCTTCTTGCCCATAAGGGTCTGGGCGATGGACTTGCCCTGGGCCAGCTCCCAGATCTTCTTGCGGGTCTGCTCGCCGATGCCTGCGACGTGGAGCTGCTCCTTGATATCGATCTTGGCCAGCTCGGCGTCCTCGATCTGCTTGGTGCGGTCGTCCTTGTCGCCGGAGCGGCGGTTGAACAGGCGCACGTCGATGACCGTGCCCTCGATGCCGGGCGGCACCTTGAGGGAGGTGTTCTTCACATCGCGGGCCTTGTCGCCGAAGATGGCGCGCAGCAGCTTCTCTTCGGGGGTGAGCTGGGTCTCGCCCTTGGGGGTGATCTTGCCCACGAGGATGTCCTCGGGCTTCACCTTGGCGCCGATGCGGATGATGCCGCAGTCATCGAGGTTCTTGAGCATCTCCTCGCCGACGTTGGGGATGTCCCGGGTGATCTCTTCAGGTCCGAGCTTGGTGTCGCGGGCCACCACTTCGAACTCCTCGATGTGCATGGAGGTGAAGACGTCTTCCTTCACCACGCGCTCGGAGATGAGGATGGAGTCCTCGAAGTTGTAGCCGCACCAGGGCATGAACGCGACCAGCAGGTTCTTGCCCAGGGCAAGCTCGCCGTCGCGGATACCCGGGCCGTCGGCCAGCACGTCGCCCTTCTTCACCTTCTGGCCGACCAGCACGCGGGGCTGCTGGCCGAAGCAGGTGTTCTGGTTGGACTTGTGGAACTTGAGCAGCTCATAGGCGCGCACGCCCCCGGTCTGGGGCGAGAAGCCGTTGTCGTAGCGCACGATCACGCGCTCGCCGTCGGCGTAGTGGATCAGGCCATCCTCCTCGGCCAGCAGGCACGAGCCGGAGTCCTGGGCCACGGCGCCTTCCATGCCGGTGCCGACCAGGGGCTGGTCGCAGCGGATGAGCGGCACGGCCTGGCGCTGCATGTTGGAGCCCATGAGCGCGCGGTTGGCGTCGTCGTGCTCCAGGAAGGGGATCAGCGCCGCGGAGACCGACACGATCTGGCTGGGCGAGATGTCCATCAGGGTGACCTGCTCGATGGGCACCGAGGTCAGGTCGCCGCGCACGCGACCGGAGATGAACGGGGTCAGGAAGTCGTTTTTCTCGCTGAGCGGGGTGCTAGCGGCGGCAACGATCTCGTCGATCTCGCGCGTGGCGTCCATGTAGACCACTTCATCGGTGACGTGGCCTTCCTTGACCACCCGGTAGGGGGTCTCGATGAAGCCGAAGTCGTTCACCTTGGAGTAGGTGGTCAGCGAGACGATCAGACCGATGTTCGGGCCTTCAGGCGTCTCGATGGGGCAGATGCGGCCGTAGTGCGAGGTGTGCACGTCGCGCACTTCGAAGCCGGCGCGCTCGCGGGTCAGGCCGCCGGGGCCGAGGGCCGAGAGGCGGCGCTTGTGCGTCACTTCGGAGAGCGGGTTGGTCTGGTCCATGAACTGCGAGAGCTGGGAGGTTCCGAAGAACTCCTTGAGCACCGCGGCCACGGGCTTGGGGTTGATCAAGTCATGCGGCATGAGCGTGGCCACTTCCTGCAGGCTCATGCGCTCCTTGATGGCCCGTTCCATGCGCACCAGGCCGATGCGGTACTGGTTCTCAACCAGCTCGCCCACGGGGCGGACCCGGCGGTTGCCCAGGTGGTCGATGTCGTCGGCGGGGCCGTGGGTATCCTTCAGGAAGATAAGGTGCTTGATCGCCTTGAGGATGTCGTCGTTGGACAGGGTGCGGAAGTCCAGCGACTGGTCGATCTTCAGGCGCGAGTTGAGCTTGTAGCGGCCCACGGGCGACAGGTCGTAGTAGTCGGCGCTGCGGAACAGGTTCTCGAAGAAGTTCGCGGCGATCTCGGGGGTCGGCGGCGAGCTGGGGCGCAGGCGGCGGTAGATCTCAACCTGGGCGGCTTCGATGTCGGCTGTCTTGTCCTGCATGAGGGTGTCGCGCAGGGAGCTGGACACGTCGGCGCCGGCGGTAAACAGGGTGGGCACGGTGACCATGCCCTGCTCCGCGAAGCGCTCCAGAAGAGCGTCGGTGATCTCGTCGCCAGCCTCGGCGATGACCTCGCCAGTATCCTTGCCGATGAAGTCCTGGGCCAGGAACAGGCCTTCCAGGGCGTTGGGCTGCACCTCGATGCGGTCGATGCCGGCCTCGAGCATGAGCCTCCAGGCGCGTTTGGTGATGGGCTTGTCGGCGCCCACGATCACCTTGCCGTCCTGGTCCTTGACCTCTACGAAGGATTTCTCCTTCCTGTAGAGCTCCTGGCGCACCTCGCGGAACACGCGGCTGCCTTCGATGAAGTAGTTCTCAATGTCGTAGAAGTAGGAGAGAATATCGGGTTTGGACATCCCCATGGCCTTCATGAGGATGGTCGCGGGCATCTTCCTGCGGCGGTCGATGCGGACGTAGAGGATGTCCTTGTGGTCGAAGTCGAAGTCGAGCCAGGAGCCGCGCATCGGGATGATGCGGCAGGAGTAGAGCACCTTGCGCGACGTGTGGGTCTTGCCGGAGTCGTGTTCGAATATGATGCCGGGAGAGCGCTGCAACTGGTTGACGATGACGCGCTCGGTCCCGTTGATGATGAAGGTGCCCTTCTCGGTCATCAGGGGAACGGTGCCGAAATAGATCACCTGCTCCTTGATGTCGCGGATGGTGCGGTTCTCGGTCTCCTCGTCCACGTCGTAGACGACGAGGCGGACCTTGATGCGCAGCGGCGCTTCAAGGGTCAGGCCCTTGGAGATGCACTCGGGCACGTCGTATTTGGGCTCGCCGATCTCGTAGTTGACGTACTCGAGGCTGGCGGTCTTATTGAAATCCTCAATGGGGAAGACGGAACGGAAAACGCCCTCGAGCCCCGCGTCGGCGCGGGATGCGGGCGGAATATCGCGCTGCAGGAACAGCTCGTAGGAATCAACCTGCAGGTTGAGAAGGTGAGGAATGGTGACGGAGTCGTCGACCTTGCCGAAACTCTTGATCAGCTGGGCCATTGTTCCCTCGAAGAGAAGTGGTGTTGATCCGCCGGTGGCCGGCGGCCTTCACATTGGTTTCCCGGCGTGGATGCCGGGCTGGCCTGGGCCTCGCCGCCCTATATGTCAACCCGCTGAAATCATTAATGATTTAGGGGAATACAAATGAAAGCGCAAAAGAGCGCACTCCCCCCTTTCGGGGGGTGCGCTCTTTTGGCGTCGATGCGATACCTTGCAACAAGTTATTTGACTTCGCAAGTAGCTCCAGCTTCTTCAAGCTGCTTCTTGGCGTCTTCGGCGTCGGCCTTGGACACGGCTTCCTTGATGGTGGAGGGCAGAGCGTCAACCTTGTCCTTGGCTTCCTTCAGGCCCAGGCCGGTCAGAGCGCGGACAACCTTGATGACGTTGATCTTGTTGGCGCCGGAGCCGGTCAGGATCACGTCGAACTCGGTCTTCTCCTCGACCTCGGCGGCGGCCTCGCCACCAGCCATGGCCATCATGGGCATGGCGGCCATGGGGGCGGCAGCGGAGACGCCGAACTTCTCTTCGAGCTCCTTGATGAACTCGGAAAGCTCAAGGACGGTCATATTGGCGATGAAGTCAACAACCTGCTCTTTGGTGATATCGGACATTTCGTCTCTCCTTAAATTCGCTTTGGCTTAAGCGGCTTCTTTTTTGTCTTTGAGGGCCGTGAGCACGTTGAGCATGCCACGCGGGACGTTGGCCAGCAGCGACACGAAGTTCGTGGGCACCGCGTTCATGGTTCCAAGCACCTGGGCAAGCAGCTGCGGCTTGCTGGGGAGCGTGGACAGCGCCTTGATGCCTTCCTCATCGATCACCTTGCCTTGCAGGCAGGCGAAACGGAGGGAGAACTTCTTGTTGGTCTTGGCATAGTCGACCAGGGCCTTGGCTGCCGCGACCGGGTCTTCATACCCGAAAGCGACGGCGCACTGCTCCTTGAATCGATCCTTGATGACGTCATGCGGGCTGCCAGTCAGCGCGATCCGGGCCAGGGTGTTCTTGACGACCTGATATTCCACTCCCTGTTCGCGGAGCTTCATACGCAGGTTCGTCACCTCTTCCACCGTCAAGCCCTTGAAATCGGTGACCACGGCAATGCTCGCACGAGCGGCGCGATCCTTGAGCTTCTCAATGATCTCGGCTTTCTGCTCGCGGGTTTGCAAGGTCTGCCTCCTCCAGGGTTATAAGGTAGAAGTAAGCCAAAGCACATGTCTCGGCGGGATGATTAAGGGCACGGCCCCCCCGCTTTCTTTGACTCACTTCAGAAAAAACGTTTCGGACTAGCCTTCCAGGAACTTCTTCACCGTGGTGGTGTCGATCTTGAAGCCGGGGCCCATGGTGGTGGCCACTGTCATGGCCTTCAGGTAGGTGCCCTTGGCTCCGCTGGGCTTCAGACGGATCACCGTGTCGATGAGAGTCTTGAAGTTCTCGACGATCTTCTCGGTGCCGAAGCTCTTCTTGCCCAGGGGGGCGTGAAGCACGCCGCCCTTGTCCACCTTGAAGTCCACGCGGCCGGCCTTGAGCTCGCGCACGGCCTCGGCCACGTTCATGGTGACGGTGCCGGTCTTGGCGTTGGGCATCAGGCCGCGGGGTCCGAGCAGACGGCCGATCTTGCCGACCAGAGCCATCATGTCCGGGGTGGCGACGGCCTTGTCGAAGTCGAGCATGCCGCCCTGGATCTGTTCGACCAGGTCTTCCGCACCCACGATGTCGGCTCCGGCGGCCTTGGCCTCGGCGGCCTTGTCGCCCTTGCAGAACACGGCCACGCGGATGGTCTTGCCCAGCCCGTGGGGCAGGGAGACGGCGCCGCGCACCATCTGGTCGGAATACTTAGGATCGACACCCAGGCACATGGCCACGTCGACGGTTTCGTCGAACTTGGCCGGCCCGGCCTCGAGAGCCATCTTCACGGCGTCGGCGATCTCGAAGCGCTGAGTGCGATCGATGCCTTCCACAGCTTTGCGGTACTTTTTTCCGTAATGGGGCATGGCGATATTCCTCTTTAGCTCACCACGTCCAGACCCATGCTGCGGGCCGTGCCCATGATGGTATTCATGGCGGCGTCAAGGTCTTTGGCGGTCATGTCCTGCATTTTGAGCTTGGCGATCTCCTCGACCTGAGCCTTGCTCACCTTGCCGACCTTGTTCTTGTTGGGTTCACCGGAACCCTTCTCGATCTTGGCGGCTTTGAGCAGCAGGACCGAGGCCGGGGGGGTCTTGGTGATGAAGGTGAAGGAGCGGTCGGCATAGACGGTGATGACCACGGGGGTGATCATGCCCATCTGTTCCTGCGTCTTGGCGTTGAACGCCTTGCAGAACTCCATGATGTTCACGCCGTGCTGACCCAGGGCGGGGCCCACCGGGGGCGAGGGGTTGGCCTTGCCGGCAGGAATCTGCAACTTGATTTTGGCGACTTCCTTCTTAGCCATGGTAGTGTCGTCCTTTCATCAATCGGACCCCGAGAGGTCCGCCTAGTTTTTGGTAACCTGTACGAAATCGAGCTCGACAGGGGTCTGACGGCCGAAAATCGAAACAGAGACCTTCAGCTTGCCCTTGTCGTAGTTCACGTCCTCGACCTGTGCGTTGAACCCGCCGAAGGGTCCGTCGATGACGCGAACCTCGTCCCCGCGATCGAAGTTGAACTTCGGACGGGGCTGCTCCTGCCTGCTCTCCATCAGGGAGAGCACGCGCTCGGCTTCGGAATCGCGCATGGGGGTCGGACGGTTCTTGCCGCCGACGAACCCGGTCACCCTGGGAATTTCCTGCACGAGATGCCACGACTTGTCGTTCATGACCATCTTGACCATGACGTAGCCGGGGTAGAACTTCCGCGTGGAAGTCCTTTTTTCGCCCTTGACCAGTTCGATCACCTTCTCGGTCGGGACGACCACCTCTTCGATGAAGCCTTCGGCCTGGCCGGTGCGCATCATCTCCCGGATCGTCTGCTCCACACGGTGCTCGAAACCCGAGTAGGTGTGAACGATGAACCACCTGGCCTTGGCCTGGGCCTCCGGAAGAGGGGTGTCGATCGCGTCGGCCGTCATGACAGGACCATCTGCATCAGTTTGGAAAGTCCGAGGTCCACGACGCCCAGGAAAATGGACATCACGACCACAAGGATAAGCACGGCCACCGATGTGGTGACGGTCTCCCTGCGGGTGGGCCAAGTGACTTTCTTGATCTCCACCTTGGACAGTTCGAAGAACTCTTTGAACTCCTCGAACTTGCCCTGGACCGACGAGGCGGCGGACTGCTCGGAGTCCGCCGCTTCCCCGGATTTAACCTTCTTCGTGGCCATTTGTGCCTACCAGAAATATGGCAGGGCAGGAGGGATTCGAACCCACAACCCACGGATTTGGAGTCCGTTGCTCTGCCGTTGGAGCTACTGCCCTGCGTTTCGACTATTTCGCTTCGCGGTGAACGGTGTGCTTCTTGTCCCAGGGACAGTACTTCTTCACCTCAAGGCGACCAGTCGTGTTTTTCTTGTTCTTTTCAGTTGCGTAATTCTTGCGCTTGCACTCGGTGCACTGCAAGATGATGTTGAGCCGCATGGTGTTACTCCATGATCTCGGTCACGACGCCCGCGCCGACGGTGCGGCCGCCTTCGCGAATGGCGAAGCGCAGACCGGTCTCCATGGCGATGGGGGCGATGAGCTCGACGTTGAAAGTGGCGTTATCGCCGGGCATGACCATCTCCACGCCCTCGTTCAGGGTCACCACGCCGGTGACGTCGGTCGTGCGGAAGTAGAACTGCGGACGGTAGCCCGAGAAGAACGGGGTGTGGCGGCCGCCCTCTTCCTTGTTCAGGATGTAGACCTCGGCCTTGTACTTCTTGTGCGGGGTGATGGAACCGGGCTTGGCCAGAACCTGACCGCGCTCCACGTCCTCACGCTTGATGCCGCGCAGCAGCACACCGACGTTGTCGCCGGCCTGGCCCTGGTCTAGAAGCTTGCGGAACATTTCGACGCCCGTGCAGGTGGTCTTCACGGTTTCCTTGATGCCGACGATGGCGACTTCCTCGCCGACCTTCACGGTGCCGCGCTCGACACGACCGGTCACGACGGTGCCGCGGCCGGAGATGGAGAACACGTCCTCGATGGGCATCAGGAACGGCTTGTCGATGTCGCGCTGCGGCTCGGGGAAGTAGGAGTCGCAGGCGTCCAGCAGCTCGAAGATCGGGGCGGCGTCGGGGCTCTTGGCGTCGTCCGCCTCAAGGGCCTTCAGGGCGGAGCCCTTGATCACCGGGATGTCGTCGCCGGGGAAGCCGTACTTGGTCAGCAGCTCGCGGACTTCCAGCTCCACCAGCTCCAGCAGTTCGGCGTCGTCCACCAGGTCGCACTTGTTCATGAATACCACCAGGTGGGGCACGCCGACCTGACGGGCGAGCAGGATGTGCTCACGGGTCTGGGGCATGGGGCCGTCGGTGGCGGCGACCACCAGGATCGCGCCGTCCATCTGAGCGGCGCCGGTGATCATGTTCTTGATGTAGTCGGCGTGGCCGGGGCAGTCCACGTGGGCGTAGTGACGGGTCGCGGTCTGGTATTCCACGTGCGCCGTGGAAATCGTGATGCCGCGCTCCTTCTCTTCGGGAGCCTTGTCGATCTGGTCGAAGGCCACGTACTCGCCGAAGCCGCGCATGTGCGACAGCTTGGTGATGGCGGC